>JBBPYD010000259.1:0-24595 GCA_038200305.1 Bryobacterales bacterium | reverse complement strand
GTTTCCATCGCTTCTCGAATTCCGGCGTGTAGTGCTGCACCCACCTCAATATTGTTGTGTGCGCCATCGTAATGCCGCGTTCGCCCATCATGCTGACCAGATCCCGATAGCTGAGCTTGAAACTCAAGTACCAACGGACGCCCAACATCACGATTTCCGTATCGAAGTGCCGACCATTGGACAACTGCTCTACGGGTACGAATGGCGGCATCTGTCCATCATCGCTGACGGCGGCCTGTCTTTGCACCAGAGCCCGCTAATGTATGGCGAAGCGAAAGCCAAACACCCACGATACGAAGGGGGCTGCCGGGCGCATTCGAACCATACCGATGGCTCTTGCGTCGATCTGCGATTACTCCGGTAATCGCGATCGGCAGACTTTTGCGGCTCGCCAGGGATTTTGACCGACTACGTTAACGCAACTTTAACCTATCTGGGAATGTGTCGACAGAAAGATCTGGGCGAACAGATTTTCGCCGTAGGCCAAGGCTGGCGCAAAAAGTTCTAAGAGCATCCACGAGGGGGAACCAAGCTTTTCTTCTGAACTCCAGTCCCCCGGTGGTTAACGCCATCGGTCTTCCTGCGTCAGCAAAGCTTCGCAGGATATCCGCAATTCTTCAAATATTTACGGACTCTCCTCTCGTTGCAAGAGATCGTCGAAGTCCTTGACGATCTCTTGGAAAGCGCACCAGATGTGGGCGAATACTCCATCCATTATGCGCGAGCGAGCGCCGAAGCGGCGCGGGGTTCGATGGGAACGAGATCTGGGGTGTAGAGCGGTGGCAGCGTATCTGGAACTAGGCCGCCACACAGTACGGAGCATGCCTCGCTTCGTGAACAAGAGACGTTCCTTTGCGAATCCAGCTTCGGCAGCTTGCGTGGGATAGAAATCACGGAGAGCATAAATAAATTTTCGAGGATACTACCCATCCGTGGCGCCAGGATTCATCGAAAGTCCCGGCTGCGCACGGGAAGCGCCGGAGCGCCTTGCCGCGGGCCCATATGTTTCAGTTGCACGGACCAATCCCAGACATGGCGCGCGACGACGTGCAGCACTTGGCCTTCTCTTTGCACCACTCCCTGGCAGGCCAACAGCTTTCCATGATAAACAGCGTCATGGTGTTTCTCATGCACGTTCTTCCAGACGATCAGATTGGCCGCTCCAGTTTCATCTTCTATCGTGACGAAAATTGTTTCCTTTGCGGTTTGCGGACGCTGGCGGAATAATACGAGTCCGGCCACCAGAACGGCTTTTCCGTGCGGTGTCTTTTTCAACTCCGCTGCCGTGGTGACTCGCTTTGCTTTCAGATGAGGGCGCAGGAAGGTCAGCGGATGCTCGCGCAGCGTGAGCCCTGTGGTGAAATAATCCGCCAGAACTTCCTGGCCCCTGGTTGTGGGTGGCAGGTCTGTATCGGGGTCGCCGAACAACTCCGCTCCAGCGAATAATGGAGGAATCTTTCCATCGAGAATGCTGGTCTTCCAAAGAGCTTGCCGCCGGCCGATCGCCATTGAGGCGAACGCGTCGGCTTGCGCCAAACGGTCGAGCGCGCGGCGGCTGCATCCGGCCCGTCTTGCAATCTCGCCGGGCGTCCGGTATCCGGGCCCTCGCGCCGCCACCAGTGCTTGCGCGTCCTTTTCCGGCAGGCCGGAGATCATTTGCAATCCCATCCGGATGGCGTAACGCGATGAGTTCTCCACCGCCTCCAGTGTCGTCTCCCAGTTGCTGTGATTGACATCGATGGGACGCACTTCCACCCCATGCTCGCGGGCGTCGCGGACCAGTTGAGCCGGAGCATAAAAGCCCATGGGTTGGCTGTTCAGTAATGCTGCGCAGAACACGTCTGGATAGTGGCATTTGATCCATGCCGAAACGTACACCAGGTTGGCGAACGAGATGGCGTGCGCTTCGGGAAATCCATAGGTGCCGAAACCTTCGATCTGGCTGAAGCAGCGATCGGCGTACTCTTTAGAGTAGCCGTTCTTTCGCATCCCTTCGAGAAAGCGTTCGCGAAGTGAGGAGATTGTACCAACATGGCGAAAGGTTGCGAGCGCCCGGCGGAGTTCATCCGCTTCATCGGGAGTGAAGCTTGCTCCGATGATGGCAATCTGCATCGCCTGTTCCTGGAAGAGAGGGACCCCCAGAGTTTTTTTTAGAACGGCTTCCAACTCCGGGCTTGGATACTCGACCAACTCCCTCCCTTCCCGCCGCCGGAGATAAGGATGCACCATGTCACCCTGAATCGGCCCTGGACGGACAATGGCAACTTCGATCACCAGATCGTAAAACGTCGTCGGCTTGAGGCGCGGCAACATGCTTTGCTGGGCACGGCTTTCCACTTGAAAGACTCCGATGGAATCCGCATTCTGGAGCATTGTGTATACCGCGGAGTCTTCGTGCGGAATGCCGGCAAGGCTAAGTTTCCTTCCGTGGTGGCGCTCCATCAGATCGAACGCCCTTCGAATGGCGCTGAGCATTCCCAGGCCGAGGACATCGACTTTCATCATTCCCAACTCATCGATATCGTCTTTATCCCATTGAATGACTGTGCGGTCCTGCATTCGCGCATTTTCGATCGGGACCATTTCATCCAGGCGGCCGCGCGCGATGACGAATCCGCCGACGTGCTGCGAGAGGTGACGAGGAAAACCGACCAGTTGATTCATCAGGTTCACAGCCAGTTCCCGCCGTTCCGGTGGAGTGTTGCTTGCGAGATCCAGCACTTTCCCTACTTCACGAATTACGCGCCGTTTGCGGTAATGCACCACGGTGGCGGTGAGCCCGGCGCGGCCGCGGCCATACTTTTCATAGATGTGCTGGATGACCTCTTCACGCCGCTCGTGTTCGAAATCGACATCGATGTCGGGTGGCTCATTGCGCGCGGCTGAGATAAATCTTTCGAAGAGCAGTCCACAGGCAACAGGATCCGCTTCTGTAATGCCCAGGCAGAAGCAGATGACCGAATTAGCTGCCGATCCGCGCCCCTGACAGAGAATTTTTTTGCTCTTCGCAAATTTCACAATTTCATGGACCGTGAGGAAGTAAGGCGCGTACTCGCGCTGGGCGATCAGTTTCAACTCATGATCGATCTGTTTTATGACACCTTCGGGGACTCCCTTGGGATAGCGGACTTTTGCACCCGCCAACGTACGGCGCTTGAGATCTTCGAAGGCCGATATTCCGGGTTCAACGATCTCTTCGGGATATTCGTAACGAAGCTCGTCTAGCGAGAAGCGGCATCGGTCCGCAATTTCGATTGTCGCTTCAAGAGCGTCTGGCCATGCTTCGAAAATCCGCGCCATTTCCTGCGGCGGCTTTAAGTGGCGTTCGGCATTGGCTTCCAGGCGAAATCCCGCTTCAGCCAGCGTGCATTTTTCGCGAATGCACGTCACCACGTCCTGAAGCATCTTCCGCTCGGGGGAGTAATAGAGAACATCATTCGCCGCGACGGCGGGAAGGGAGAGAGAACGGGCAAAATCGGCGATTGTACGAATCCACTGTTTGTCGTCACCACGGCAGGAGTGGGTCAACGCAAGGTGGAGATTTCCGCGAAATAGATCGGCGCAGTATTGAATATGCATTCTTGCAGAGTGAGTGAGAACTTGCGGGAACGGAAGAATGAAGTGCTGGCCTTCCGCATAATCCACAACATCGGCAAGTTCTAGAATGCACTCTCCTTTGTTCGCGCGGCGGCGGCCCAATGTGAGAAGTTGGGTGAGCTTTCCGTATGCTTTGCGATTGGTTGGATAGCAGAGAATGCTCTCCCCGTTGGAAAGATCGAGCCGGCATCCCACAATGAAGCGAGTGCGATGCTCCGCCATCTTCTTCAATGTGGAATGCGCCAGCACAATTCCGGAAAGCGTGTTGCGATCTGTGAGAGCGATCGCGTGATGGCCGTATTCATGAGCCGCCATCACTAATTCATGAGGATGCGAAGCTCCCCGGAGAAAACTGAAGTTGGACGATACCTGTAGCTCCGCGTAGTTGCGCATGGTGGTTATGGGAGATGCCCGTGCAGAAACCAGTGTTCGGAAGGATCGCGGAAAATCCAAAACCTGAATCCTTGGTCATCTTCGATCCGGTAGTAATCGCGCGTGTCCCAACGCGAAGGCTTGTCCCGCCACCATTCAGCGGTTAAACGTTCGGGGCCCTCGGAGCGGACAATGCGATGCTTCCGGTGGCCTATGAAAAGCTGCACAGGCGATTCACCGGGAATGAGAATTGAGACTTCAATGCGCATGGGCGGATCGATTAGCCGAACCGGGCGGACGCGATAAGCCGGCCACTCCGCGCTTGCAGCCGCGGGCGCAGTAGTTGGGCGAAACTCCACGGCCTGTTCCGGCAAGAAGCTCTCGCGCACCCGGATACGATTCACCTCCTGAAAACCCAATCTCATGCTGAAACGATCGATCAGCGCGTCGAAGGACGATTCCTCTTTAACGGGCTCCGCCTGCGAAAGGCTAAGTTGTTTTGGATAGAGCGCTTCGATATCCAGCACGGAGAGCACGAATGTTTCGAACCCAAAGCCTGACCTAAGAGTGTCTAATGTGCCGTCGAAAAGACGCATCAGATGAGGAACAGAACGCGTGGGTTTCGAGGTGCGAAGTTCGCATCGATCCACGGTTCCATCCACGCGATAGCAGGCAAGGTCCATGTGCCGCGAACCCAGATGATTGTTTTCAAGCCGCTTACAGATCTCTTGGATCAGATCGCGCAGCACGTATTCAACCGCGCCGACTGTCGAGATTGGCTCGGCGAGAATTCGTGATGCTCGATAGTGCGCCGGCGGCCGCCATGGCGTCAACGGCTCTTCAGCCTGGTGAAAAGTCTGATCGAGACGCCAGAGAAGAGTGGCGCCGAATCGCGCGGCCAGCGAACCGCGAGGGATTTTCTTTACCGCAGAGATGGTGGACAGGCCGAGCCTTCGCAACTCAAGAACAATTTCATTAGGAAGCCGGAGCGCCTCGACGGGCAAATGAGCAAGTGCGGAAACGGCATTCTCTCCATGAACGATGAACCTTTTACCGTAGCGTGCCAGGGCCCATGCGGCGCCCCATGTATCGGCGATTGCCGCTTGTGATTTGACGTCCATCCGGTGAAGACGCCGTTTAAGATCAAGGAGGAGTGTGCCTTCTCCACCGAACAGATGAGTGCCGCCAGTGATGTCGAGAATGACGCCGTCGCTCCCATCGGCTGCAACGAGTGGCGAATAACGGCCGCACCATTCGACGAGTTGCGTCAGCTTTTCGCTGGTGACGGCGGGGCAAAAAAGACTGAGAAAACACCGTGCCATCTCATCCCGCCAGCGCTTCGCACGTTGTTTGCGTGGCCAATTGATTGAATAAGGTGCTCAGCCGTTGATTGCGCCATTCGATGGTCCAACTCCCCGGCCGTCCGCCACGGCAATAGAGAAGATCGAGCGTCCATGCCGGTTCGTCAAACCTTTGTCCCGGCTTCCCAACATTAGATGAAACTTTCCATCGTGTGATGGGGGCGGCGATTGGCGCCGAAGTGACGTGGCCTAAGAGAAAACCCGTTGCTCCGCTGCTTTCCGCTGCAAGCTGCAGGCGGCGGGAAGCTGTAAGATCGGCGCCATCCAGTACTGTCATTACGGCACTCACTTGCGGACATCGGAGCGCTTCCATCACCGCCCAGAAGAGATCCTGCGACCGCCGCACGGAGACGAGAAGAAACCGATCCAGTCTCATCCCGTAAGGAAGAAGACCCAGCGGATGCAAGGAACGGTCAGGCGCGATATAAACGATATTGCCTTGCTCTCCGGCGATGCGCGCCGACAGGATCGAGGAAAAAGCCAGAGCGCTGGCGAGGCTCGCGCCTTTCACCTCATGAATGCATCCTGCAGGCAGGCCGCCGTGGGGCATCCAGCGATCCACTGCATCCGCCACTGGAATGGTGCGCGAGAAACGCCGCTGTGTCTCTTCCAGACAGCCGAGTTGTTCACGGAGTTTTTCAAGCGCTGGGTGGGGGGCCATTTCTCAGCCATCAGCATAGCACAAGTTTCGCCTTTTGTTCGCCATTTGGATTCGAGGTGGCGACGTGCTCGATGAGCGCGCTTTGAAGGTAATCGAACTAGGCTTCTTTGGAGTTCACCCGGCGAACCGGACTCTCCGAACGTCAATCACTTTTGAGTATCCGGCGCGATCTTGTCCCACTCTACACTTTCCTTAAAATGGCAATCAGCTTTTCTAATACTTGGTTTAGCTTGCTATCAAAGATATGCCCTACGCGATACACAACAATCGATTCATCGACCGTAAATATTCTATCGGGGCGAATTCTGCTGCTTTGGTTGAGTCCACCCGCCGAGAAATCAAATTTTCAAGCGGTATGGAGTTTGCATCGGATCTTGATTGGCTGTTATTTGACAGAGGATGACGTCATCACCGCCAAGGTCCGCAAGTACCAACGTCGGCCGGCGTTTCGTTTGGCTAAGATTCGAGAACGGAAAGTTGAGAACTACGACATCGCCTCTTACAAATTGGCCCAGGCCGCATCCTCCTCAGGCGTAAGCCACTCCCTGGAAAGCACGGACTCGGAAGCCAGCATCGGCAACGTAGCTTCAGCATGCGCTTTCTTTAGCGACCGCACAAAGCTCAGCAATCTCTCGAATCCTGCTCGGGTAATTCTTCCATCTTGTGAGCGACTAATTCGCGTTTGCTCATGTGCGTCCTCTTTATATGGTAAAACACCGGTTCCTCGCAAACGCGGGCCGGGTTAAACTAAAGTAGAGAGGGATACCGTTGCGCATCGCATCTGCCTCGAATTGCCGGCGCCGAAAACTAAGAAAACGTATGCGTCTCGCGGCGATTTTGCTTTGCATGTTGATGCCACTGCTTGCCGGCATCAATGCGGGCCTCGAAACCTACACCGCCGCGGAGCGCCGCCACTGGTCGCTACGGCCTCGAGCGGCGTCACCGGTGCCGCAGTTCAACGAGGCCGCGGATCGGCAGTGGACCAAAAATCCGATTGACGCCTTCATTCTGGAGAAGCTGAAGGCGCAGGGATTAACGCATTCGGCTCCGGCAGAACGGGCGGCGCTGGCGCGGCGCGTGTACCTGGATGTAACGGGGCTGCCGCCGTCGCCTGAAGAAGTGCTCAGCTTCGTGTCCGATTCCTCACCGGATGCTTACGAGCGTCTGGTGGACCGTCTATTGGCCAGCCCCGAGTATGCCGAACGGCAAGCCCAGGGATGGCTGGATGTGGTTCGCTTTGCGGAGAGCGACGGCTATGAATACGACACGCATCGTACGGAGGCTTGGCAGTACCGGGACTATGTGATTCGTTCGTTTGCCGCAGACAAACCGTACGACCGGTTTGTGCAAGAGCAACTGGCAGGAGACGAGATCGCCCCGGCCGATCACGAAATGCTGGTGGCTGCTTCCTTCAACCGCCTGGGGCCATTCCGCAAGAACGGAGGCAATCAGGACGCGGCTTATCTCCGCAATGAAATGCTGGTGGAGATGACGAATGTGGTGGGCGCCACCTTTCTAGGCGCGACGGTCGGCTGTGCCAGATGCCACGATCACAAGTTTGATCCCTATCGCCAGACTGACTATTACCGGCTGCAAGCTTTCTTCGCAACCACCCAGCAGAAAGATATTAGTCTTGCCACAGATGCGGAAAAAGCGGATTGGAAGAAAAGATCGGAGGCGTCGGAAAAAGAATTGGCCGCGCTGAAGGCTCAACTCAAAGCAGCTACGGGCGCCGAGAAGACACGAATCGAGCACATGGTGGGTGAGAAGGAAAAGCTGGTGCCCGAACCGCTGCCGGCGCTGCAGACGGTGGAAAGCCAGCCAGACAAATACGTGCCGGTCTACGTGCTCGCACGGGGTAACTCGGATGCTCGTGGTGTGAAGGCCGGCATGCGCCCTCTAGGTGTTCTGCTGCCGGATCAGACGCCTGAGTTAGGGGATTCAGTGGATAAGCCGCGCTTGAAACTTGCGCAATGGATTACCGATCCCGGCAATCCTCTTACCGCGCGCGTGATGGTGAACCGCATCTGGCAGAGCCATTTCGGCGGGGGAATTGTTGCTACGCCGAATGATTTCGGCCGGATGGGTGCTCGTCCGTCGCATCCAGAACTGCTCGATTGGCTGGCTAATCGCTTTGTGGAAGGAGGCTTTCACGTAAAGCCGATTCATCGAATGATTCTGCTGAGCAATGCTTACCGGCAGGCATACGATCCGAAGCCCAGTGCGCTGGCTCTAGAGAAAGATCCCCAAAATAAACTACTTTGGAATTTCAGCCGCCGCCGGTTGCAAGCCGAGGAACTTCGCGACTCGATGATGGCAGCCAGCGGCCTTCTGAACCATCAACGCTTCGGCCCGAGCGTAATCGTTCCGATTGAAAGTGAATTGGTGAACCTTCTATATAAGCCCGGCCAGTGGGTGGTGAACCCGGATCCGTCGCAATACAATCGCCGCAGCATTTATCTTTTTCACAAACGGAATTTGCGGGTCCCTTTCATGGAGGTCTTCGATTCTCCGGATTCGCTGCTGAGTTGCGCCCGGCGTGAGAGCAGTACTCATGCTCCACAGGCTCTGGAACTACTCAATGGCACTGTTACGCGCCAAACTTCCGTACGGTTGGCGGATCGCCTGGAGCGCGAAGCCGGCCCGGATGCAGCGAAGCAGGCCGATCTCGCTTTTAAACTTGTTTTTGGGCGGCCGCCAAACACGAAAGAGCGGGAGGCCTCGCTGCGATTTCTGAAGACGAATCCGAAGCGCGAATTCGCCCTCGCTCTTTTCGCGGCGAACGATTTTCTGTATGTCCAGTAAGGAGCTAGGCATGAATCTTCACTCCCTCCCCACTCGAAACCGCCGTGAATTTCTCACCGCCGCATTCTGCGGCTTCGGGAGTTTGGCCTTTGGGGCTATGCTGCAGCGTGAGGCTAGCGGCGCCGTATTAAATCCCCTTGCTCCAAAACAGCCGCATTCTCCGGCTGAGGCGAAGGCGAAGTCGGTCATCTTCCTCTTTATGGCCGGCGGTCCCAGCCAGATGGAGACGTTCGACCCGAAGCCTCTGCTAAACAAGCTGAATGGTGAGCCGGTTCCACCTTCGTTTCAAACAGCCAAGCGGCAGTTCATAAAAGGAACGCCCAAATTGCTCGGCTCCAAGCGCATCTTTAAGCAGTACGGCCAAAGCGGCCTTTGGGTTTCCGACCTGATGCCGCATACGGCCGAATGCGCGGATGATTTGGCGGTAATTCGTTCGTGCCAGGCCGACGCGTTCGTACATTCGTCCGCCCAGTACCAACTGTTTACCGGCCGTATTTTGCCCGGCTTTCCCAGTATGGGTTCCTGGACTCTGTACGGACTTGGCAGCGAGAGTGAATCGCTTCCGGGTTACGTGGTGATGCCCGATCCTTACGGCACTATCGAGGCGGGACAGCCTGTCTATGCAAATGCATTTCTGCCTTCGGTCTATCAGCCGAGCATTTTTCGCGCAGGCAAGAAGCCGGTGCTGAATCTGGATCTGCCTCCGGGTGTGACGCTCACTGAAAGGAAGAAAACTCTTGGTTTCATTCGAGAGTTAGACGAAGCGAGCATGACTCCGGATGACGATGAGTTCTCAGCCCGTATGAGCACGTACGACCTCGCGTTCAAGATGCAAACCGAAGCTCCGGCTACATTCGATTTATCGAAGGAACCGGAACACATCCGTAAGATGTATGGCCTGGACAATGAGGTGACCGGCGACTTCGGACGCCGCTGTCTTTTGGCGCGCAGGTTGGTGGAGAACGGCGTCCGCTTTGTCACCGTTGTTTCCGGCGGTCCGGCCATCTCACAGTGGGATGCGCACGACGATATCGAGGAGAATCACATACGCATGTCTGCGCGAACGGATCAGCCGGTCGCGGCCTTATTGAAGGACCTGAAGAATCGAGGATTGCTGGAAAGTACACTGGTGGTTTGGGGCGGCGAGTTCGGCCGCACTCCTGAGGCCCAGGGCGGTAAAGGCCGCGACCATAACAATACCGGCTTCACGATGTGGATGGCCGGCGGCGGCGTCCGCGGAGGCACAGTGGTTGGCGCTACGGATGAGATTGGCCTGTACGCCGTGGAGCAACCTCATCACTTGCGCGACGTGCATACAACCATACTGCATCAACTGGGGCTCGATCAGAATGCACTCAGCTATCTGCACCAAGGGCGCAGGGAGCGTCTGACCGAGGTCCAGGGATCTGTGATCAAGTCGATTGTGACTTAATCACAGATCAAAAGAGAAATTTCAGCCCGAACTGGATCTGGCGCGGATCGCCGGCGCTGAAGATGGCGCCAACGGAGCTCGTTGTTGAGATATTCGCCGCCGGATTCCCGAAGTTTGCGTGATTCGGCATGTTGAAAAACTCGGCACGGAACTGAGCTCCAACGCGCTCCGTCACTGCGAAGTTCTTAAGCGCGCTCATGTCGAAGATAATATCACCCGGACCGAACAGCGCGTTTCGTGCCATATTGCCGTAGGTAAACGGCGCCGGCACGGAATAGCAAGACGGATCAAACCACTTGGACGTGCTTCGGCCGGATGCTGATAAAGATCCGTCACACGTGGCATTCGGCCTGCCGCCCCGCCATCCCGTTTGGGTCGCTGTATAAGTCAGCGAGAACGGAACACCGGTTCGGAGGTAAGTGATGCCTCCCACTTGCCAGCCTCCGATAGCTAACTGACTCAAACGGCCGCCGCCGTTGAAGTATTTCTTGTTCTTGCCAAACGGAAGCTCGTAGGAGTATTCAGCGGTGAATACGTGCCGCCGCATGCCGTCGGAATTACCCCGATCCGCACGAGCGTTATAGCTATCTTGTGGGCCGCCCACCACTGGGGTGTTATCCAGAGACCGGGTCCACGCGTATTCGAGTTGAAACGATAGACCATTGGTGTACCGCTGCACCATTTCCAACTGGAGTTGATGCATGATCGAATCGCCGCCGCCGGCCAGAAGCAAAACGTCTGCCCACGGCTGGTACGGGCGATACGGCTGCAGCGCGCCCGGAATCTGCTGCTGCGACACGTTGATCTGGTAGTTGTACCAGGGCAGATGTGTGCTGTGATTCCCAACGTACGATGCGCGCACACCCATATTCTTCAAGACTTCCCGTTCGATGGTGAAGTTCCATTGGTACGATTCCGCATTCTTGATATTGCGCTGCACTGCTGTGATGCTCGGGTTGGGTGACAGTTTGCCGCCGCCTGGGAACGGATTGGCCAAGGTCAGAGAAGGCGCTGGTCCAGGTACCGACTCAAATGTTTCTGCCAGCAGGAAGGGCGGGTTGCTGTAGCCGAGCTGGCGGAAGCCGATGTACACAGGCAGAAAGTTGGTGTAGACACCGGCGCCGGCTCGGATGACCGTTTTGCCATCGCCGAAAGGACGGTAAGCTACGCCGAGACGGGGACCCCAATTGTTCTTGTCGGTTTCAATCGGTGTCGATCCCGGTCGGAGTTCGACAGGATAAGCGCTTATGAGAGATTGCTGCGCATAGGGAGGCAGCTTGCCGCTCGAGAGGAAGAGTTTGCCTGTTGCGGGATCGAACTGAGACAGGATGCCGTTGCGTTCACTCCACGGCGTCTGAACCATGTAGCGGATACCAACGTTGACGCTGAGCCGTGAAGAGACCTGAATATCGTCCTGAACGTAAGCGCTGTAGCGATTGGAGGAGTGCAGCAAGGCCGGAGTACCGGACGAACGGTAAGTGGTGTTCGCATCTCCCAGCAGGAAATCGGCAACGGAGTTCGCCGGGGCCGCGGTAGGCGCCGCGCTGGTGAAACGGCCCGTGAAATCGAAGCGGCCGAGGCCGGCGTTGTTGGCTAAACCCGATCCCAATCCGCCTACGGACGGATTAGATGCGACGCGGTAATTAGCAAAATCCACACCGGTTTTGATGGTGTGTTTTCCTTTGATAATGGTCAGGTTGTCGATGTACTGTGGCGTCAACTGCGGGGACGTCTGAGCGCCGCCGTAGTCGCCAATCGACGTATATGAGGTCATGTTGATATTGGGAAGGCCGCCATAATCGACAGGATAGAGCGAGGGGAATAGAGTGCGCGGATCGAAGCTCTTGTTCATGCCTTGCCGTACCGATGCGTGAGATAGAAATCCGTACCGCAGTTCATTGATCACGGTGGGGCTGAACGTACGTAAATACGTGCCATTCACGCTCTTGGTTGTGTATCCGCCGTTCTCCCAGGATCCGAAGCCGGCAGGATAGTTTTGTGCCACGAAGTAGGGGTCGCCCTTCGAATAATTCAGATTGACAAAGATGGTGTCTTTGCTGCCGATCCTGTAGTCGATTCGGATGCTATAGCGGTAGACGTCGTACTTGTTGGGCACGGACGTAATGTAGTTCTGGAGAGTACCATTCGAAACGCCCGGCCGGTTGGGAGACGGGAACTTTGCAATGAGAGCCGCGGCGCGTGGGTCGATACGGCTGCTCGGAATTTGGTTATTCGGGAAAGGCTGACCGGACAGCGGATCGATGATTGTCGCGAGGCCTGTGAAATTGCCCGCGCGCATGGCGTCAGTGGGAAGAGACAACGCGGACGTCGTCAGCGAACTGCGCTCCAGCAGATCTTCAAAGCTTGCAAAATAAAACAGCTTGTTCTTGACGATTGCTCCGCCAAGGTTGCCTCCAAGCTCATTGCGGTTGAAGGGCGGCTTAGCCTGGCTGGTCTGATAAAAGTTCTTGGCGGCGAACTCCCGGTTACGGTTGAACCACCATGCGGCGCCATGAATATCATTCGAGCCCGATTTCGTCACTACCGTAACGGAAACGCCGCTCTCAAACTCCGCCTTCATGCTGTTGGAGTCGATTTTGAACTGGCTGATTGAGTCCACTGATGGCTGCGTGGAAAGACCATGTTTAGAGGAATAAGCGCCGCCTCCGTTTCCGGAATCGTTATAGCCGAGGCCGTCCACGTTGAACGAAATACCTCCCCAATACGGACTGCCGCCAACACGGGGATTGTTCGCGTTATCGGTTGTGACGCCGGCCGAGATGCGGATCAAGCGATCCACGGTTCGTCCATTGAGAGGAACCGTCGTGATGGACTGCGAGTCCATAATATTGCCGAGGGTCGCGTTCTCCGAATTCACCACTGGGGCGGCCGCCGTTACTTCCACCGTCTGATTGAGGCTGCCAGGCTCGAGTACTAGGTTGATGCGCGCTGAGCGGTTGGCGAGAAGGACCACGTCTTTGACGAGCGTTGGCTTGAATCCGGAGAGTTGTGTCTTGACCGAATAGGCGCCGGGCGGCAAATTGGTGACGGTATATTCGCCCGAATCGCCAACGGCGGCCGGATATTCAATACCGGTGTCTTGATTGACAATCGTAACTGAGGCCGTTGTGATAGCGGCTCCGGATGCGTCGGTCAACGTTCCTAAAATGGTTCCGGTCACGGTTTGAGCGAAGGCCGCATCTCCTACTAGGGAAAAGGCGAGCATCGTCACACACAGTGTTTGGCGCAAAGAAAATTTGTTCATGGGATTCCTCCTGAGCTGAGGTCGAACAACGCTCTGGAACATGGAAACTAACCGTTTGCTGAACTCGCGTCCAGGCTGAGACATTCGGCAGGCAGCGCGCCGATTCAAAATGTATCTTTTGAACTTACAGGGATTACTTGCTTACGTCAACAGCTTTCTTCTGTCTGGCAGTAAACACATAGCTCTACCGCTTCGAATCAAACTCGTTTAGTATTAACTTCAGTGGGGAGCCGTACGCCCTTGCACCCCTGCGGAGGATTTTCATGACCGACAAATCAAAAGCGGCGGTTTCCCGGCGATCTTTTATGGCGCTGGCCGCCACGGCTCCATCCATAGCGAGTGCCGCGGCTTTAGATAAGCCGGCATTGCTTGGGGGCAAGCCGGTTCGCACTGCACCATTCCCAGGGTGGCCCGTTCACGGCGATGTGGAAGATAAGGCGATTCTTGAAGTGGTGCGAAGCGGCCGTTGGGGCCGTGGCGTAGGCAAGACCGTGGGCAACTTCGAATCGGCCTTTGCCCCCTTGATGGGAGCGAAACATTGCCTGGCGGCCTCGAGCGGTACTGCGGCTCTATTCACCGCTTTGAATGCGATGGAGATCGGTCCGGGCGATGAAGTGGTGCTGCCGCCTTACACATTCGTGGCATGCGTCAACGTGATTTTGCTTCGTCACGCGCTGCCGGTTTTCGCGGACACGGACCGTGAAACTTTTCAGATCGATCCCGTTTCGCTGGAATCGAAGATCACCTCGCAGACAGCGGCGATCATGCCGGTTCACCTGGGTGGGGCCACGTTTGATGTAGATCGCGTGATGGCGATTGCCGGGAAGAGAAATCTACGGGTGTTGGAAGATAGCTGCCAATCGCATCTCGCCGAATGGCGTGGGAAACGCACCGGCGTATTTGGGATGGCCGGGTGCTTTAGCTTCCAGGCCAGCAAGAATTTGAATTCCGGCGAGGGCGGAGCGATGCTGACTAATGACGCCGGGTTTCTGGAGCGCTGCTACACCTTCCACAACAACGGACGTGGCCGGAAGCAGGCGGGCTCCGACTTTTCATATCCCATCCGCGGGGCGAATCTGCGCATGACGGAGTTCCAGGGCGCTCTTCTGCTGGCCCAAATGACACGCCTTGATGCGCAGTATGAAACGCGGGAAAAGAACGCCAAGTACCTATCGGGCATGTTGATCGAAACTGGTGGGTTGACACCAGCTAAGACTTATGAAGGCAATACCCGAAACGCGTATCACCTGTACATGATGCGCTATCAACCCGAGAAATTCGACGGTTTACCGCGTGACAAATTCCTGAAGGCTCTTGCGGCGGAAGGCGTTCCCGCATCGAGCGGCTACTCACCGTTAAATAAGGAAGCTTTCCTGCGCAACACTTTTGCGAGCAAAGGCTACCAGATGATTTACGGCAAGAAACGGATTGATGAGTGGCATGAGCAAAATCAATGCCCTGTTAACGATCAGGTCTGCCAGGAAGCCGTATGGCTAACACAGACGCAGTTGCTGGGTCCACGCAGCGATATGGATCAAATTGCCGACGCGGTGCGAAAAATCAAACACCACGCCGCCGATCTTTCTCGTGCCTAGTTTGAGCGTCCTGGAGCTTTTCGAAAAGAACTTAAGTCTGGATGCTGATTCGCGGCACTCCGCGGGTGCTTGCGATGCGGAACTGCAAAGAAGTAAACCGCGATCTAAAATTTCGTATCGCACCACTGTCTCGCTAACGAAGGAGCTTTGACATGAGAAGATTCAGCATCGCCTTGCTGATTTGTTCCGTTTTCGCCGGTATGTCCGCATACGGGCAGAACATAACCGGCTCAATTGTGGGTCAAGTGAACGACGCAACCGGATCGGCAATTTCAGGAGCCAACATCACGATCCGCAACCTGGGAACGGGCGCCACCGTCGAAGCTGCGGTTGACCAGAGCGGCTCCTACTCCGTCCCCAACCTGTCCGCGGGTGACTATCAGGTCGTCGTCAAGAAAGAAGGTTTTCAGACGACTAACATCCGGAACATTCAGCTTTTGGCCTCTCAAACGGTTCGCCGGGACGTCATCCTCCAGGTTGGCGAGGTGGCGCAAACCGTAGAAGTCGACACGCAAGCGCCATTGATTCGGACGGACAACCAAACCATCGGAAGTTCTCTCGGTTCCGCGCAGTTGGGAAATCTTCCCCTCGCTACCCGGTCGATTGACAATCTGATCCAACTTGCTCCTGGCGCGTCGACCACAGGTAATAATCCGCGCATTTCAGGAAGTTCTTACTGGGGCGGGAACAACTTCACCCTGAACGGAATCAGCGTCAATGACATTGGAAACGGCGGCGGCGCTTATACTTCGGGAGTTGCAGGACTCGGCCTCGCCAATATGCCGGCTCCGGATTCTCTGCAGGAATTCAAGATCGACAGTGGCAACCAGAATGCCGAATATCGCGACGTTGCCACTATCACCATGGTCACCAAGGCGGGCACGAACGCCTTTCATGGTCTTGCTTATGAGTATCTTGAGAACAAGTCTCTGAATGCCAATCAGTTTCTGCTCAATGCGACCGGGCAACCAAGGCCGAAGTACAACTTGAACCAATTCGGCGCAGATCTGGGCGGCGCGATCATCAAGAATAAGCTATTTTTTTACGGGGCTTATCGCGGCATCCGGCAGAAGACCTCCGCCACCACAAGTTTGACTTTACCTTCGCTGGCGATGCGAAAAGGTGATTTTTCCGCGCTGTGTTCACAGTTCTCAGCCGCTGGCACTTGCACTACTGGCACTCAGTTATATAACCCTTACACCGGAGCGCCCTTCGCTAGTAACCAAATTCCGGCGAGCATGTTCGCCTCGCAATCGAAAACTCTCTTGCCATACCTTCCGGCGCCCACAAATCTGAACTCTGTTGGCCTGCCGAACGGCGCAGCGAATTACATCATCGCGAAAACGAATAACATTGGTGTCAACGGCGTTGACTACCGTATGGACGCCATCCTTTCCAGCAAAGATTCATTGTACGGAGTGTTTCACTGGTCGAAAGGTTCGCCGTGGTATCTGCCGAATACCGCTTATCCGCAGGAGTATGGAAACAACCTCGATTACGGCTATACCGATTTTGCGATCAGCGCCACGGAAACGCATCTCTTCAGCCCGGCGGCAATCAACGAATTCCGTGCGGCCTGGGTGGTTCATGCCAGTGTAAGAACCGGCCAGAACCTCGATCTGCAAACAACTTCACTCTTCCCGCAGTTGCCGGCCAGCGACAACGGTGGTCTTCCGACAACGGTCATCAGCGGTTATACGGGCATGTTTTACGACTACGGCCGCGGCTACGCATTTCCGGAGTACGACATCGAACTGATCGACAATTTTACCAAGGTCAAAGGCCGTCACACATTTAAGTTTGGTGGCGACGAGACCGGTTACAAGAATTACATCCGCCAAGGCGGTCCCGCTTTGTCCGCTTCCTTAGGCAATCCGCTGGGCACGTTCAACTTCAATGGTTCGTGGACCGGCAATAAGGGATGGCCCGGGCAGCCGAGCTCGCAAGGAAACGCTTTTGCGGACTTCCTGCTAGGAACAACGTCCTCTACCAACTTCGCTGGACCGCTGACTGAAATCGTGACTTACTCGCGCGATTGGGAATTCTATGCCCAAGACACATTCCAGATCAGCCCCAAGCTGACATTGAATTATGGCATCCGCTACATCTATCAATCGCCCTGGAAAGTTCGTGACGACCGCGTAAGCTATTTCGACGCGAAGAACAACAAGTTGGCGATTCCCCAGAATTCAGATACCGTTACCGCTCCGCCGCTCGCCATCGCTTCCTTGCTTTCCGCCTATCCCTTCGAGACCACGAAGAACGCAGGATGGCCAACAGACTACTACAAAAAGGACCTGAACAATTTCGCGCCGCGCTTTGGATTCGCTTATCGCCCGTTCACCGGGAACAAGACAGTAGTTCGCGGCGGCTACGGTATTTACTACAACTTCATCCCCGGATTCGTTGGCCAGCACGAGAATATCTTCAATCCGCCATGGCGCTCTGGTTCCAGCTTTACGTCCCGGCTTCCAGGGAACCCGACGGCGCCCTTCTTGCCCGATCTGACGTTTTCAAACCCGTTCCCCAGCAATGCCCAGAGCGGCCCTGCAGCAAACCCGCTAATCTACATGACGCAGCGGAATATTCAGAACGCCATGGTGCAGCAGTGGAGCGTCACGCTGGAGCAGCAGCTTTTCGAGAACTGGGCAGTTCGTGGCTCCTACGTGGGAGCTCGAACGCGCCGCGGACTCTACTATGCCGGAGACATTAACCGTCCCGGCGTACAACAGCCGAACGTTCCATTGCAGGCACAACGGCCTTTTCAGCCATGGAATCAGATCAACCAGACCAGCAGCCAGGGAAAGGTCAATTTCGATCAATTGCAGCTTGAGCTGAACAAACGCTTCTCATCCGGATTGCTGATCCAGGCGCAATACGCCTACACCAGCAGCAAAGACAACATACCGCTGGTAGGTGGAGTTCAGAATGTCGCCGATTTCAATGCCGAGTATGGAAATACCGATAGCATCCCGCACCACATACTTACGATGAATTATCTGTACGAGCTTCCGTTCGGCCGCAATCGGAAATTCAACATTGAGAACCGGGTTCTGGATGCCGTAGCAGGAGGATGGTCTGTTTCAGGAATCACGGTATACCGGACGGGAACTCCATTCTCAGTGACTTTTAACGTTCCTTCCAATGTGATCGGTTGGTGGGGCGGCCGCGCCGATGCTGTTGCCAATGCGGATGTCTATGCAACACGGCAGTCCGGACACGACGTCGTCAAAGGCGTTCAATGGTTTGATCCGAATGCCTTCGTTGCGCCGCAGAAATGGCAGTGGGGCAATTCGGAGCGGAATAGCGTATTCGGTCCGGGCTTCTGGAACTGGGATATCGGTATCCAGAAAACTTTCTCTATTACCGAGAATCACCGGTTACAATTGCGCGGCGATGCCCTGGACGCCTTCAATCACTTCAACCTCGGCAATCCGAGTGCGGCTATAGCGGATACTCGCGACGGCGGCGTAGCGGCCCCAAATGCAGGAAAGATCACCACGGGAAGTGGTAATCGCATTATCCAGATCGGATTGAAGTACATGTTCTAACAAGAGCGGTTGACGCAATCCCGGTTTCGCTGACATCGCTGCCGGCAGGCGATTTTGTCTCAGCGCTATTGAAAGTAGCTGCGAACCTGGCGAACTTGCTTCCATGACTCATGCTTAATAACCAGCCCGAACCGTTCCATCATGAGCGCCATTGACGGTGCCCTTCGACAGAAACTCCTGCGACGCTTGGAAGAGCAGCAGGTGATTCTTCTCCCAAAGAGCGTTATGCGAACTGCAGGCGAGGTCAACTAATATTTTTGCCTTCGCGCCATAGTCGGCGAACAGGTCACCAACTGATTTCGGCTGCACCTGTTTGTCCTGCGCAGGTGCTACGAACAGGGCGGGTATCTTCATTTTGCCGGCCACGGCCGCGTCCCACCCGTGGAAGCCAACATTTGGAGCCCGGCGGACGCCGCTGCCCCAGGTTTTCCCAAGGGAGTCCGAGGCCAACATGCCGATCCACACAGCGTTGCGGGCAGCCATGTCAAACTGATCGGGGCAGCCGATTTGCCGATCCCAATTAGCATCGAACTCCGCTCTGGACTGCGTATTCATTGGAGCCGCAGGAATCGGAGTTTGGGCAGAGGCCGTCCGCCGGTAAGCCGGGGAGAGCAGAATCAGACGGGATACTTTCTCCGGATGCTGGGAAGCGTAGCCGCCCGCTCTCGGGCCGCCGAGTGACCATCCGATGAGGCTTACCTGCTTGACGCCGCGCAATTTAAACAGATAATCGACCACCGCACCGATGTCATTCCAATCCGAATCCATCGTAGTGGCGCTGTCTTTATAGACAGCTGCGCAGGGAGCGGGTATGACGGCGGGTACGAATTGCGCTTGTTGTTGGGGAGTAAGGTTGCAGGGGTTGTCCATAGGCTCGGGGCGGGTGGACCGTCCATAACCCGTCATATCCATGGCGAACACATCGTATCCGGAGCGCGCCAAGAAGGCCATCCAACTGTAGTCCTTGTAAGCTACATCGAATGCGGCTTCAGCTGGAGTTCCTGCGCCGTGGATGAACAGGATCACGCGCACCGGGCCCTGCTGCGCATCAATAGCGGCTCGGGCCACTTCGCGCACGTAGATTTTTGCCGTTTTGCCCTTCAGGGAGGGCGCAGTTGAGTTAACCGTCACGAAATGGTCTGTTCGTACTAGTTTGTCGACGGGCTGGGCCAGCAAAGCGGAGAGGATGCTTATTCCTAGCACGAGCGATCTTGCGATCGTGCGATACCTTTCTGTTCCGGATTTCATTGCAGCCAATTATACAGACTACGGCGGAGTTGCTTATGAGAGCCAACCTTTGTGCGTGGTCTGCGCAAGCCTGCATAGCGATTAGCTCCAACCTTCCCAGTATTGGTCAAAATCCGCAAACTCGCCGCAAAGCAAGCGTTCTCATCCGTCCGTTATCCGTGATTGATGCACGGCCAACGGAGTGATGCGAGTGTGTTACCAGTATCTTGAAATGACCACAAGCTCTTGAGTTAACTATGGCCGCGGATAACCCGCCGTGGATTGCACTTCTTTGATCTGCGCCAGATGGCGCTCTGTATGGGCTGGAATCATCAACATTGCCTGATACACATCGATCACACCCATCGGGTTCTTCAGCAGCGAACTCCGAAGACTCTCGGGCGTCGTTTGCAGGTATTTGATATTCCGGTCGCGGCTCTGCAAGAAGTGCTGCACAAGATCGTCCCGTGTCTTCCACCGCCCGGTAGGCTGAAAGCCGCTCGGCGCCTGCGCTTTATGATCCCGATTGGTCATCATCGCAATCACCTGCTTATCGTCAATTTTGGCGCCCACCGGCGCTGGGCCAGATTGATTCAACCCGCTCATCGCATAGTGGAAAAGATTATCTTCCGCTAGAGCCAAATGCTCGGCTATTTCCGCAACGGACCAACGGTCTGGACCGGGCTTATAGTTCCACTGGGCATCGCCGATGCCCGCCAGTGCGTCTATAAATTGCTTACGCGTCGAATGCAGATAGCTCATCGCCTGATCCCGCTCGCCCTGCTTTAGAGCCCCCGGCGGAACATCCGGGCTCACGCTCACTTCCTTGAAATAGATGGCCGATCGCCCGTCGTGATTTTGCAGTCCCATGTAGCCGAACTCAGCGCGCGGCCCACGAACCGGCTCGAACCACTGTTTTCTGTCCGGCACCGGTTGATCCATCACAAACTCATTGACCTTCTCGCCATTCAGAAATACGATGGTCTTCTTGCCCTCAAGATGGATGTCCATCGTGTTCCATTCCCCGCCAGGTTTCTGGGTCCGCTTGGTGACCTTACTCAAGGAATAGATCGCGCCTGTGCAGTGCCACTCATCTCCGCCGGCGTCAATCTGAACCTCGTAGCCGTTGTGGACTCCGTACCAGGGATCGTTCGGCGCCTCGGGCATCCGGATGTACACGCCCGAATTCGCATTTGGGGTCGCGGTCTTGAATACAACATGCACCGTTTGGTCCCCAAACTTCTGCCCGGTGTAGTAGAGCAGACCCATGCCGCCCTCTGTCTTCAACATGCCGTCTTCAACAACGAACCGGCCTGGTCCCACCATTCGCCAGCCGCTGAGATCCTTGCCATTGAAGAGTTGTTTGCTGTCAGCCGCCGCAAGCACAGCTACCGCCGAAAGAGTAAGGAACAATAAACGCATATCGCCAGTCTACCCCGATTTGCTTCCCCGATTTGCTCGCGTTGCCTTATTCGGCAGGTGTAAACTTTACGCAAACCGGAAAAGCAACATCCAGCTTTTGTCCGGCCGGCGTCAGCTTGCCCGTCTTTGCGTCGATACGGAAAACCACCACGCCACCACCATCCTGATTTGCCGCGAAGAGATACGCGCCAGACGGATCGATGCCGAAGTTTCGCGGTGTTTTCCCCTGTGTGGAAACATGCTCAATCGGAGTCAACGTACCCTTTCGCCTGTCAATCGCGAACACGGCAATGCTGTCGTGCCCCCGGTTCGACCCATACAGGAATTTTCCCGACGGATGCACTTGCACTTCCGCCGTTGAGTTCTTGCCCGTGAAGTCCTTCGGCAGCGTCGTGATGCTTTGCAATTCCTTCAACACACCGCGGTTCGCGTCGTAGGAAAAAGCGGTCACGGTGGAGCTGATTTCGTTAATCACATATCCATACTTGCCGGACGGATGGAATGCAAAGTGGCGTGGACCGGAACCCGGCTTGAGCTTTGTGAACGGCGGATCGTTTGGTGAAAGAAGCGCTTTTACCGGATCGAGATGATAAACCAGCACCTCATCCAGGCCAAGGTCGGCGACAATCGCAAACCGGTTATCCGGCGAAGGATTAATGGAGTGAGCATGCGGGGCGCTCTGCCGCGGGTCCACGCTCGATCCTGTGTGCTGAATGGTGGAGGCCGCATCCGCCAACCGGCCATCTTGCTGGATCGGGTACGATGCAATACTGCCGCTGCCATAATTGGCCACCAGCAGGGTCTTTCCCGTCTTATCGGCGCGCACGTAGCAGGGGCCAGAACCATGCGAGGAAACCGTGTTCAATGACGTCAGCTTTCCCGTCTTTGCGTCGAGAGCGAACGCTGTCACGGCGCCGGTCTTTCCTCCGTCGAAGTTATCGACCTCGCTAACGGAGTACAGGAAATGATGATTCGGATGAATCGCGACAAATGATGGATTGACCGCCTCTCCTACTAATCCAATCGGCGTCAGCGATCCAGTTTTCGGCTGAAACCTGGCTGCGTAAATGCCTTTGCTGTCGCCCCGTGTATACGTGCCGATGTAAACCAGCAGGTCGCCGCCCCCTGCCGAGTTTTTAGCAGCGAACAATCCGGATGACAGGCATAATACTGGCAGCAATAACGATAAGTGTCTGATCGATTTCATTAGGATCATCAGAACGCATTCACAGAGTAGAATGCAAGTCGCGTCCGCGTTAGAATCGCAGCCGCAACTGCCAGCGGATCACGCGGCCGCCGCCATCGGCAGAGGTCTCCCGCAGAAATTGCCCCGGTTGTGAGTTAAATACGCTTGCCGGAATGGACTGTAAGCTCTGCGCCGGAGCAAACGGACTAACGCTCACCGTCCCGTACTGCGGCGTGTTAAACACGTTGTAAAATTCGGCCCGGAATTGCAGATGGAAGCGTTCGCTCAGGCGAATATTCTTAATTGCATTCACATCCCAATCCTTCAGGCCGGGTCCGCGCAATGTATTCCGGCCAAGGTTTCCAGTACGAGTCCGCTTCTTACCATCGTTGGCAGCGAGGCCAATATACTCCGCGGTCCGCGGGTCAATCGGATTGTTGTTATCGTCCGGATTCACGTAGCCGGTTGCCGAATTACCCGGCACCGCGCGGACTCCCGTTCGTCCAGCCGGGTTGAAGTCCGGACGATCGTTCGCTCCGCCCAGGCCGTCGGCATCCTGGCCGTTTACCACGCTATACGGCGTCCCGCTCTCATACGTGGTTATTCCGGCAATTTCCCAGCCACCTACAAAGCGCCCGATCAAACCACGCTGCGATTTCATGAACGGAAGTTCGTAGTTGTAAGTGAATACGGCCCGATGTGTCCGGTCGAAGAATCCAACAGCCCGGTCAATACTCAGCCCTCCATAGATGGACGGCGCAGCTTGTGCCGCGATGTTCGACGTATTCCCGTAATTGAAGATTTCGCTCACGTTGTCAATTACTTTTGAATACGTGTAAGCCGCCGTTAAGCTGAAGCCACTACGGAATCGGCGCTTCAATTCAACCTGCCCCGAATGATAAATCGACGAACCTCCATTGGTGCGAATACTCCGCTGGCCGGACAATGGGTCCAGCCGGGCTTGTTTTCGGCTTGCCGGCACGCTGGCAGGTACTGGCGTCTGCAACTCCAGCGGCACCAGAGGATTTAAGTCCTCTTGGGCGAACAGCCGGATTCCCCGCGAACCAACATAGCTGACGTCCAGCAGAAAATTACCCGGAAGTTCCCTCTGAATTCCCGCCGACCAGCGCATGTAATACGGATTCCTCAGGTTCTGGTCAATCCCCGATTGCGAAAGCAATGGCGTGATCGGCGCGGCAACCGCCGGAATCAGACTTGAAAAGTTCTCAGTCCCTCGTATCGCCGCCGTGCCCACTTGGGAGTTCGATGTGGATGCCACCGCATTTGGGGCGGCGGCAACGGAATTCGACGTGATGTTGTTAAAGAAGCTGTCGTAGCCCATGCCAAATCCCATGCGAAGCGCGGTCTTCTTCTCGCCAATTAGCCACCCGAGCACTCCTGAATCGGCTGAGGGCGAGTACACCAGTCCAGCTACCGGCGCGAAGTTATTTTTGTCCGGATTCACTTTGTTCGGCAGCGCGAAGGGGCTCTGAAAAGTGACCGGATCCACGTTGAAAATTCCAATGTACGCCGGCGTCTGAATCACATTCATGGGCGTTCCGAAATACTCGTAGCGCAGCCCCAGACTCACAGTTAGAGAATTTGCCGCGCGCCATCTGTCTTGCGCGAAGTAGGCCTGTCGGAACAAGGACGGATAATATGTCGCCGTACCAAACGCACGTTGGGCGGAACCCCCGCCTCCGCCAAAGTTGTCCAGGAAGTTGGCAAGCCCACTATACGTCGGCTGTCCGGCGAGTGAGCTGCTGGCGTAAGACAAAATTCCGCGATAGTTGAATGGCGCCGCTTGCCGCGCCCTCTGATCCATCAAGTCCACTCCAACCCGCAGGCTGTGTGTCCCGCGAACAATGCTGACCGTGTCCTGGAAAACGTAGTTGTTGAAGATGCGGCCTTGCGGAAACGTAGACCGGATTCCGTAGACGCTGCTTGCGGTCGTGTTGATGCCGGCAATCGCAATTTGCGGCAATGTTTTGCCCAGCGGATTCACCGGATCGAGCGGCACGTCCAGGTTGTAACGCGTGAATGCCAGGCGCGCCTCGTTGGTCATTGCCGGTGAGAAGATATGTGTCTCATACAGCGCGCTGCTTAGCGTCTTCTGCGTGG
>JBBPYD010000258.1:0-12864 GCA_038200305.1 Bryobacterales bacterium | reverse complement strand
GAAACTGAAAGCGATACTTCTCCCTTATGGTGAAGTTCTTGAAAATCGAAAAATCCGTGTTGAACAGACCATCGCTCAGAACATCAGGTAGCGTGCGGCTGACATTGCCGTAGGTGTAGGGCGCAGGCGCACTGAAGGCGGCCGTGTTGAACCATCGGTCGAGTGACGGCTGGTCCACAGCGGAAGTGGCGCCCGGCACAATATTCGGCCTGCGTCCGCCGCCGACGACAGTTGCGGATAGCGGAATGGGGGAACCCGACTGCATCGTGGCGATTGCATTCAGTTGCCAGCCGCCGGCCACAGCGCGGTAGAAGGCGGCGCCGCTTCTGCCGAGCGGGACTTCCCAGAGTCCCGTAAGGACCAGGCGCTGCGGAAAGTTGTAGACACTTTGAGACCGTTCGGACCGAAGATTACTCCAGTTCTGAATGAGTCCGCCTGTAACACCGCCCGGACGAATCTGACTCACGTTATCGCCAACATCGATAAGCTTGGAAAAGGAGTACGAGCCCAGAAACGATAAGCCTCTGGAGAAGCGCTTCTCCACCTTGAGGGTGAATGCGTGATAGATGGAATCGCCAACGTAGGAGAACGGCGTCACCACACCGCCCTGCAGCGAACCGGGCAGGCCCGTGAACTGCGGATAGGGCAGCAGTAGCTGCGCCCGTGGAATCTGAGCGGATGCCAGCGGACCCGAGGCGACGATTCCGGAAAACGGATTGGGAACCAGATCGCCCAGACGAGCTCCGTAACTATTGAAAACGGAATCAGGCAGCCAGTTCAGATTCCGGTTATACATGAAGAGATGAACTCCGCGATTGCCTACGTACCCGAGTTCAAACAACCAATCCGCGAAGGGCTGACGCTGCACCGTGAAGTTCCACTGCTGAGAATACCCCCTAGAGATATCGTGGAGCGCGGCAGTAAGGCTGGTGCCGATCGCCGTTGCGGCGCCGAGTGAACTGCCCGTAGGCTGATTCAACCCTGTGGGGAACGGATCGCTCAGCGTGTTGGCGGGAGTGCGTCCTCCGTCGAGACTTGTAACCATCGGGGTCGTGCTGCTGAAGCCGATCGCCGATCCGGTGTAGCCATTCTGCGTGGTAGGCACAAAGCTGATCCCATACGCGGCGCGGATCACCGTTTTCGGATCCAGTTGATAGGCGAGGCCGAGGCGAGGCTGAAAATTCCCGTTGCTACTCGCAAAGAATCCACGGTCCCGTCCATTCACTCCTGGATAAACCAGTCCGCCTCTGAGGCTCAACCCAGGAACGGAAAGAGGGGAAGCGATATCGGGATCGAAGTTCGAGAAATTGTTGAACCGGTCAGTGGGCGCACTTTCCTTTTCCCAACGCAGTCCCAGGTTCAGCGTTAGCTTGCGGCCGGCTTTCCAGTCATCCTGAAAGAACAGCGCGTTGTAGCGCATCGACGTGGTGCTGGGCGCGCTCACGGAAGCAGTGGCGCTGGCCGGTAATCCCAGAAGGAGCGAAGCCGGTCCATAGCCTGACAGTGGGCTGGATTGATCGGGATTCGGACCCTGAGTAAACCCACGGGTAAAGGAATAGGCGCCTACGGGCGAACTGACACCGAAAACGTTCGAACGGTAGAGTCTGAACTCGTATCCGCCTTTCCATGTGTGCTGACCGAAGATCTTTGTGAGCGTGACGCTGGCTGTTCCTGATACGGTGTGATTGGCCGACGGAGTCGCAGTGGCCAGCGATGCCATATCCGCGACAGTAGTGGACGGGAATAATCCCTGTTTTCCGCCAGGAGTACCCTGACTCTGCTGCAGCAGCCGGGCAGGAAAACCGAGGGCCGTGATATCCAGTCCCTCGCTGGGCGTGGTGAATGCTTCCGTCTGATGACTGAAGCCCGCGCGGCCGTCCAGCAGCAGGGTCGGCGTGAGCGAGTCGGAGTAGCTGAGAAACGCATTCTCGCGGGGAATTAGAATTTTCCGTCCGTCGGCGTCCGCGATGCTGTTGAAAAAGTTGGCGAACTGCCAGTCGAGATTGTCCTTTGTGAAGCGCCCCGCCAGACGCCGGGTTTGGCTGATGTAGTAATCGAGCCGACCGCTGTAGTAGCCCTTGTCAATCGGTGTCGGCGCAAGCAAGAAGAGATTGGCGGCCGAGCCCGGCAGATTCGGCAATGGAAGATAGGACAGCATCTTGGTGGCAATCGGGCTGATGCGGTTCGAGGGAATACGATTGCCGGGAAACGGCTGCCGGGTGTAGGCGCCGTCCGCGTTCCTCACCGTCGTTGCCGGATCGTAGATTACGATCGGCTGAGGGTTGTTCCCGGTCGTTCGCAGAGCCGAGAAGTCTCCACTCCGCTCGGCGGCGGTAGGGGAGTTGAACGTCTGCAGGCTGGAAGTACGCTCCCGGTAACCTTCGTAATTGAAAAAGTAGAACAGCTTTTCTTTTCGAATAGGTCCGCCTATGGTGGCGCCGAACTGATTTACGCGCGAAGGCGGACGTGCACGGTTTGCCTTGTTTGCGAAAAAGTCGTTGGCGTTCAACTTGTCGTTCCGCAGAAACTCGAACAGGCTTCCATGTATGTCATTCCCGCCGCTGCGGGAAATCATACTAATCACGCCGCCGCTCGTACGGCCAAATTCGGCGGACATCCCGTTGGTCTGCACCTTAAACTCTTCGGTGGAATCGACAGTAAGGAACGTCATGGGGCCTGAATCGCCCATTTTGTCGTTCACGATGCCATCAAGCAGAAAGCCATTACTAAGTGGCTGCCCACCACCGATGGTGACCGCCGCCATGCGCCAACTGGACAGCACCTGCCCTCCGAAATAGCCAATACCCCGGACGGTCGGGATCAGATTAGCGAGTCCCATGGGATTGCGGCCGTTTAGGGGCAAGTCCACCACCTTCCGTTGGTCCATGACAGTACCGACGGAAGAGGTGTTCGGATCGAGCAGCGGCGATCCGCCACGGACCTCCACCGTCTCAGAAACCTGACCCACTTCCATGGAAACCGGAATGGCGAGCGAACGGTCCACCTCGACAACGATGCCTTCACGGATGGACTTCTTGAAGCCGCTGAGCGCCGCCTGCAACGAGTAGGTGCCCGGAGGCAATAGCAGGAACCGGAAGTTACCGGCCTCATCGCTAGTGGCGGACTGAACCACTCCGGTGGCAGCGTTCGTCAACTGCAGTTCCACGGCAGGAACCGCGGAGGCGGATGAATCCGTAACCGTTCCAGTAACGGAACCTGTAATCTGCTGGGCGGAGCAGACGGCTGTTCCGCTAAGGATGAAGGCGATCAGAGCCGGGCAGAACAGCGGCAATTGGCGAACATTCGAGACGGGCATTAAATAACTATACTTCTAGAGAAGTTCAGAGTAAAATACTTTTTTGAGAGGGCTCGGCGCGCATGATGGTAACCCGGTCGTTCCTTGTAATCGCCGTAACAATTGTAATTGCTCAACAGGCGCCCGCTGCTGAGGCAGCTTCGCCGAAGTTCACAGCCCGTCAGCGCGCTTACTGGGCCTTTCAACCGGTTCGATCCCCAGAGCCTCCGTCAGTAAGTGCCAAGACTTGGACTTATAACCCGATAGACGCCTTTATTCTGTCCAAACTTGAAAAGGAGCAAATCGCTCCCGCTGAAGAGACGGACAGGATCACACTGCTGCGGCGAGTTACCTTTTCCCTGATCGGTTTACCTCCGACGGGCGCAGAGGCGGCCAGTTTTCTGGCCGACAGGTCGCCGGATGCATACGATAAGGTAGTGGATCGTCTGCTCGCATCTCACCGTTACGGGGAGCGCTGGGCTCGCCATTGGCTCGATCTGGCGCGCTATGCCGACAGCGACGGCTTTAAGGCGGATCACACCCGGCCTAACGTCTGGCGCTATCGCGATTACGTAATTCGCGCGTTCAACAGCGACAAACCCTACGATCGATTTATCAAGGAGCAGATTGCCGGCGATGAGCTATGGCCGGATGACGCCGATGCACGAATTGCGACGGGTTTTCACCGGCAGTACCCGGAGGAATACAATGCACAGAATCTTCGTCAGCGCCGGCAGGAGATCCTGAGCGACATCACGGATACCACAGGAGCCGTTTTCCTGGGGCTTACCTTTGGCTGCGCGAAGTGCCACGACCACAAGTTCGACCCCATCCTGCATGACGATTATTACAAGCTGCAGGCATTCTTTGCAAATGTAGCCGCGGTCGACGAAGCTCCACTACTATCTTCCGGTGAACTCGCCGAGTATCGGCGCAAGCTCGACCTATGGAAACAGAAGACCCAAAGCATTCGCGACCAGATGAATGCTCTTTTGGAGCCAGACGTCAAACGGCTGTACAACTCCCGTTTTGCCGCTTATTCCGATGAAGTGCAGGCTGCGGTGAAGAAGCCTGCCGCCGAGCGGACGCCGATGGAAAACTGGATGGTTCACCGTACCGGCCCGTTCCTGAAGCTAGTCGACGAGGACATGTCGAAGGTGCTGAAGGGTGAGCAGAAGGATCTCTTCGCGAAGCTCAAAGGAGAGCTCGATCAATATAAAGACCTGCATCCTGGTGAGCTTCCAGTGGCGGCTGTTATGACAGATTTGAATACAGCCCCTATTGAGACAAGTACCCTTGGCGGGGGCCTGCCGGAAAAACCGCTTCATCGCGTGGAACCTGGTTTTCTCACGATCTTGGATCAGCCGGAGCCCGAAATACACCCCAGCGGCACTACGCTGGGACGTCGTGCCGTCTTGGCCAACTGGATCGCCGGCGCGAATAATCCGCTCACCGCCCGCGTGATGGTGAACAGGCTTTGGCATCATCATTTCGGCAAAGGCTTGGTTGCCACGCCTAGCGATTTCGGCATGATGGGCATGCGCCCAACGCATCCGGAGTTGCTGGACTGGTTGGCGAGTGAATTTGTGAAGAACGGGTGGAGCGTGAAGCACATGCAGAAGCTCATCGTGACTTCCGCCGCTTTCCGCCAGTCGTCTGGCTTTCGCAAAGAAGCAGCCGCGGCAGACTCTTCGAACAAACTGCTTTGGCGGTTCCCCCGGAAGAGACTGGATGCGGAGGTGATCCGCGATTCCTCGCTTTATGTAGCCGGACTACTAAACCTGGAGGAAGGCGGTCCGGGTGTATTTCCGGATTTACCGGCGGGTATGCCGGCGCCGAGAGGGGGATGGGGTGCGCCGGATGCGAAGGAGCGAAATCGACGCAGTGTCTATATCTTCGTTCGCCGCAACTCGCACTATCCCATGCTGGAAGCATTCGATTTCGCAGGCGCGCAGGAGAGTTGTTCGCGACGCAATGCGACCACAACCGCGCCCCAGGCGCTGGCCTTGCTGAACAGCAGGTTGTCTCGTGAATGGGCGGAGTCGTTTGCCAGCCGTGTGATTCAACAAGCTGGAGCGGGCGCCGACCGCCAAGTGGACGCAGCCTATCGGCTTGCTTATTCGCGCAGCCCTCTGGCGGCAGAGAAAGACATGGCCTTTACGTTCTTGCACCGGCAGTCCGAGATCCTGAAAGAAAGGATCGCCGCGGGTGAACCCGTATCGCAGGCCGCGGCTGAAAACACAAAGGTGGATCGCGTGCAAGCTGCAGCACTGGTGGACTTTTGCCAGGCACTGATGAACTCAAATGAATTCGTCTACCAAAATTAAACTTATGCGGCAAAACTTGTCCCGGCGCAAATTTTTATGGGGTACCGGCAGCGGCCTTGGAACGCTAGCGTTCTCCGCCATGCTCAATCAGGATCGCGCGTTGGCCGCGGCCGCGGACCCTCTCGCTCCCAAAACTCCCCATTTCGAGCCCAAAGTGAAATCTATCATTTGGCTTTTCATGGAGGGCGGTCCCAGCCATGTCGACCTTTTTGATCCCAAACCGGAGTTGGAGAAGTATGCTGGGCAGCCCCTGCCGAAATCGTTTGGCAGCGTGATGACCGCTATGGGCACCGGTAAAAATACGCTGATGCCGTCGAAACGCCAGTGGAAGCAGCATGGGCAAAGCGGCCTTTGGGTGTCGGACTGGTATCCCCACATCGCAGAACATGCCGATGACATCTGTCTGTTGAGGTCGTGCTGGCAGGATGGCATTAATCACGTAGGCTCTGTATGCGAGATGAATACCGGCTCCATCCTGGCGGGCCGTCCCTCGCTTGGTTCCTGGGTCGTCTATGGGTTGGGTTCGGAAAATCGGGACCTACCTTCGTATGTTGTGATGACGGACGAGGATGAAGTAGTTGGCGGCCCTCAGAACTGGAGCTCCGGATTTCTGCCGGCCACATTTCAAGGAACCGCGTTTCGGCGAGAAGGCGATCCAATCCTCGACCTAAGTCCCCCGTCGGCAGTGGGTGCGAAGCAACAACGCAGCAGTCTCGATTTCATAGGGGATCTGAACCGCAACTTCAGCAAAGACAAGGCGGACGACAAGGAGCTGGAAGCTCGTACCAACAGCTATGAGCTCGCCTACCGTATGCAGGCGGCGGCGCCCGATGCAGTGGATTTGCGGCAGGAATCCGAGGCCACCAAGGCGCTCTATGGCCTGGACGAGGAAGCCACCCGGCGTTTCGGTACAAACTGCCTGATGGCCCGGCGTCTGGTGGAGCGCGGTGTGCGCTTCGTCGAACTGTACTGCGGCAGCGGCAGCAAGTGGGACGCTCACAACAAGATTGAAGCCAACCATACAAAATGGTGCCGTGTGTCGGACAAACCCGTTGCAGGTTTATTGGCGGATCTGAAAGCGCGCGGGTTGCTGGAATCCACACTGGTAATCTGGGGCGGGGAGTTTGGCCGCACTCCTTTCAACGAAGCAGGCGACGGCCGCGATCATAATCCGTGGGGATTCTCGATGTTTCTGGCGGGCGGTGGCGTAAAAAAGGGTGTCGCGATTGGCACAACGGACGAGATCGGGCTACGAGCCGTGGAGCGGCCGATCCACGTGCATGATCTGCATGCGACCATCATGCACTTATTGGGAATGGACCACCTGCGTGTCACCTACCTGCACAATGGCCGCGCGGAGCGCGCCACTGTTACCGCGGGCGAAGTTGTCCGCGAGGCCCTCTTATAGGCAGCCGAATTGCAAATACGGCGACGCCCTAACTCGGTCCGCTATTCAGTGGCCGCTGGTTTCGGGACGAAGCCGCTAATATAGCGTGCATAACCAACAGCAATAACTCATTTAAGGGCAAGAAAAAGGAGCGGTGGTCATCGTGCACGTTTTCTGCACTTTCTGTTTTCGCACGTGGAATGTGCGGACACGGCTGGATGGACGCCGGCAGAGCGGCTCAGCGCCCGCGAAGCTCGAATCGAGCGCGAATTACACCTGGCCTGAATTGTGAGGCGTCTATGCCGGCAAATCGGAACTGGGTTCCCGTGCTGACCACAAGCCCCGACCAGTCTGGAAAGATGCATTGAGAAGCCGAGAACATATGTTCACTTTGCGGCCAAGTTTTAGAGCCAAAACAGCGGGCATTCCGAGCCCCCGGTTTGGTCAAGACACGCGGAGCCCAACTCGTGATTTCGTCCAACGCAGCCGCCATTTGGCCGAGGCCATCCTCACTACTATAAACTTGGTCTTTTCCCGCCGCGCCCGTGAGATCGATCTTTACGCCTCGGATTTTTGCGGGTTCCTGCGTCGCGTCTTCTACCACTAAGGCCGTGATCACCGCATGAGCTTGCTCGGTATCTATCTTGGCCATTTCGCCGGACCAAGTTACTCGAGCTGAAGGCTTGGCAACAAAGTGCTCCAAGATGTTTTGCGATGGCCCGGTCTGAGCGAATGCGATCCAACTGAAAAAACCGCATATAGCGGCTATGGGAACATTCGATCCCATAGAACACTCCGAGAACAGAATACTTCTGTTCATATATAGTGTCAATGGTCTTGTTACCGGCTTGACGGTTGTTTACGTCCGTTCGCACTCGAAGGCGTCAGTCCGCCTTTCGCAAACACCGCCTGAGCCTTTTCGCCGACTAGAAAATCGAGGAATTGACGGGCGGCGGTTGGGTTCGTCTTATCGCTCTTAATGACGGCCGCGGTCTGCTCGATTGGTTGGTGCCATTTTGGGTCAATCGGGGTTCCGCCATTCCCTCCGGCAACCGTCGCCGAGGTGAAGCAAACATCGGCGTTTCCGCTCTGGGCGTATTGGAACGCCTGACGGATGCTTCCGGCGAGAACCAGCTTCGGTTGAACATCTTTCCAGAACCCCAGACTTTCCAGAGTTTCGCGGGACGCGACCCCGTACGGAGCATAGGCCGGATTCGCAATCGCGACGTGGTTGACATCGGAGCGGATCAGATCGCCTATGGAATATCCTTTTTTCGACCACAGGACCAGCCGGCCATACGCATACACTCGGATAGTGCCAGGTACTACCAAGCCATCACCGTTCAACTCATTCACAAAGCCCCGGTTCGCGGACAGGAACACCTGGAAGGGAGCTCCGTTCTTGATCTGAAAACGCAGGACACCGCTGGCGGCAAAGGTGAATGTTAGTTTACAAGGGCTTACCGATTGATAGGCTTGGGTAAGGGCCTGTTCGAGAGGCGCGAGGTCGCTGGCGGCGGCGATGAGAAGCTGACAGTCGGCGGCTTCAACAGATTGAACACATAATAGTTGACAAAGAAGCACTAAGGATTGATAATAAAGCAGGGCTGAGATTACCGACCTTAGCGTGGAGCCCGACAGCTTGCAAGCAATTTTTGTTATGGAGGATTTAAGCATATGAGCAAGATCATTGGAATCGATCTTGGAACCACAAACTCCGTCGTTGCCGTAATGGAAGGCGGACAACCTGTTGTCATTCCCAACCAGGAAGGCGGACGGACGACACCTTCGGTAGTTGGATTCACAAAGGGCGGAGAACGTCTCGTTGGCCAGGTGGCAAAAAGGCAATCCGTGACCAATCCGGAGAATACCATCTACTCCATTAAGCGCTTCATGGGCCGGCGCTTCGATGAAGTCAGCGAAGAGATGAAGCTGGTGCCCTACAAGATAGTTGCCGGCGATCAGAGGGATGCCCGCGTGGATGTGTCCGGCCGTAAGCTGTCTCCTCCGGAAATTTCAGCCATGATTCTGGGCAAACTGAAGGAAGCCGCGGAAGCCTATCTGGGGGAAAAGGTCACCAAAGCGGTGATCACCGTGCCCGCTTACTTCAATGACGCGCAGCGGCAGGCGACCAAGGATGCCGGCCAGATTGCCGGTCTGGAAGTGATGCGCATCATCAATGAGCCGACGGCGGCGGCGCTGGCCTACGGTTTGGATAAAAAGAAGGACGAAACGATTGCCGTGTTCGATTTCGGCGGCGGTACGTTCGACATCTCGATTCTGGAAGTTGGTGACGGCGTGGTGGAAGTGAAATCGACTAATGGCGATACGCACCTGGGCGGCGACAACATCGACCAGCGCCTGATCGACTGGATTATTCAGGAGTTCAAGCGCGAAAACGGAATCGACCTCTCGCGCGACCAGATGGCGCTGCAGCGGCTGAAAGAAGCGGCTGAGAAAGCGAAGATCGAACTTTCGAATCTGCTGGAGACGGAGATCAACCTGCCGTTCATCACGGCGGATGCGACGGGTCCAAAGCACCTTGTTTTGAAGATCACGCGTGCTAAATTCCAGGACATGATCACGGACATTCTGGATCGCCTGATGGGTCCGTGCAAGCAGGCGATGACGGACGCCAGCGTGACACCGCAACAGATTGATGAAGTGGTGATGGTGGGCGGTTCCACCCGTATTCCGAAGGTGCAGGAGATGGTCCGCAACCTGTTTGGGAAAGACCCGAACAAGAGCGTGAACCCGGACGAAGTGGTTGCGATCGGCGCGGCCGTACAGGGCGGTGTGTTGGGCGGCGAGGTGAAAGACGTTCTGCTGCTCGACGTGACTCCGCTCTCTCTCGGCATCGAAACTCTGGGCGGCGTATTCACGAAGCTGATTGAGCGGAATACGACCATTCCGACGCGCAAGGGGGAGACGTTCTCTACGGCGGGCGACAATCAGTCGTCAGTTGAAATCAAGGTTTACCAAGGCGAGCGCGCCATGGCCCAGCACAACCGGTTGCTTGGAGTTTTCCAACTAGGCAACATTCCGCCGGCACCCCGTGGGGTTCCGCAGATTGAAGTGACATTCGATCTGGATGCGAACGGGATTCTGAACGTGGCGGCCAAGGACAAGGCGACCAATAATGAGCAGAAAATCACGATTACGTCTTCTTCCGGTCTGAGCAAGGACGAAGTGGAGAAGATGGCCAAGGATGCCGATTCTCACGCCGCTGAAGATCGCCGCAAAAAAGACGAGATTGAGGCGCGCAACAGGGCAGACGCGATGGTCTACAACATTGAAAAGATGTTGAAGGAGCATCGGGACAAGATCAGTGAGGCGGATGCGAAGAGCGTTGAGGATTCCCTTCAGGAAACTAAAACGGCTATTTCGACCGGCAACGCGGAGCAGATCAATGCCGCCACCGACAAGTTGACAGCCGCAAGCCACAAGCTGGCCGAAGCGATGTACAAGACGACTGGCCCGTCGGGTGGCGGCCCGCAGCAGGGTGCACCGGCCGGCGATGGCCAGCAGCAACCGCATGAGACAGCACATAATACAGCGGACAATGCAAAACCAAAGGACAATGTGGTGGATGCTGAGTTCGTCGATGTAGAAGATAAGAAGTAATTAGTGCCTCCTGGGGGACGGGTTCGCCTGTCCCCTTAACTTTTTCACTGCCATGGCTTCCAAACAGGATTATTATCAAACCCTCGGTGTCGGCCGGGAGGCTTCCGAAGAAGAGATCCGGAAGGCTTATCGCCGCCTTGCGCGCAAGTACCATCCCGATCTGAATCCTGGTGACAAATCGGCCGAAGAGCGCTTTAAAAACGTTCAGGGCGCCTACGATATTCTGAACGATCCCAAGAAGCGCCAGATGTACGATCAGTATGGATTCTACTCGGACACCGCAATGCCGGGACCCGGCGCGGGGCCGGGCGCGGGAGCTTACGGGCAGAATCCCAATATGGGTTTCGGCGGCTTTGATTTCTCCGACTTCGCTCAAGGCGCGGGGGCGGGCGCGCAGCACGAGGAACCCGGCGGTGGTTTTCGAGACCTGTTCAGCCAATTCTTCGGAGGCCGCAACAATCAGCAAGAAAATGCATCGCCGATTCCCGAGAAGGGCTCCGATCTTGAATACGGGCTCAACATCGATTTCTGGCAATCGATTCGCGGAACACAGGTCCGGTTGAGCATTCACCGGCAGGATACATGCGAAACCTGTCATGGCACTGGCTCGGCTGGCGGCAAAGTGAGCGTGTGTCCGCAGTGCAATGGCACAGGGACGGTGAGCCAAATGGCCGGAGCGATGAAATTCAACCTGACTTGCCCGCGATGCGGTGGAAAGGGCCGGTTGAAGAATGCGTGCCCGACGTGCCAGGGCGAGGGCCGGGTGTCACGTCCCGAAGTGGTGGAGGTTCGGATTCCGGCGGGAGCACAGGCTGGTTCGCGTTTGCGGGTGGCTGGAAAGGGAAATGCTGGAACCATGGGCGGCCCTCCAGGCGACCTGTTTATCACCATTCAAGTACAGCCGCACCCGTTCTTTGTCAGAGACGGGGATAACATCAATATCACTGTGCCGATTAGCGTACCGGAGGCCGGGTTAGGCGCGAAGATTGAAGTCCCTACCATCGATGGCAAAGCGCTGCTGAAGATTCCGCAGGGAACTCAGAACGCGCAGAAGTTCCGGTTGCGTGAAAAGGGAGTATTCAATTCGCGTAAGGATGCGCGCGGCGATCAGATTGTAGAAGTGTCCATTCAGGCGCCGAAAGCGCAGGACGAACGGACTAGAGAGATCCTGCGCGAACTGGGTCAATTGCATCCCGAAGACCCGCGGTCGGCGCTTTGGGAGAAGGTGTAAATATGGCAAAGAAGCGTTCTAAGGCTGCTTACATGATCTCTTCCGTTGCCGAACAGTATGAGATCCATCCGCAAACGTTGCGCTTATACGAGCGGGAGGGCTTACTTGCGCCCTCGCGGAGCGACGGCAATACACGGCTGTATACGGACGAGGACTTGCAGCGGCTGGAAGTAATCCTGAAACTGACGCGCGAGTTGGGGGTGAATCTGGCTGGGGTGGAGATCATCCTCAATATGCGGGAGAAGATGGAAGCGATGCAACGGCAGATCACCGAATTTGTCACAACGCTGAATAATGAATTCCTTTTGCGCGGGAAACCGTCCGGGCAGCCGGAGCGGAACTCGTTAATTCCGGTTTTGTCGATGATGCCGCCGGCCACCAGCGGGAATAGTAAAAAGCAGAGCGGCAAACGGGGTTGATCGTTGTTTGCGGCTCGTGCACTTCCTAATGTCCGTTTTTCAGGTAAGCCACGGCGCGATCGAGTACCGCATCTCTTCCGGAAATAAGATCGTTAGCCGACTGGCGCACCTCAATGTCGGGCTGGATGCCTATTCCTACCCACTCGCGCCCATCGGGGAATGTGTCCCGCTTCGTGCACACCCGCGCCTGTCCGCCTCCCGGAAGGGAGAAAAAAAGCGGCTGTCCAGTGCTCCCGCCTGAAGCGGAGCCGATGGTGGGTCCTCGCCCGCTATTCTTCCAGGCAACCAGAAAGTCCTCGGCTGCGGAGAAGGTTGCGGCGCTCGTCAACACGGCGACCGGACCATCAAAGCGCGGCCCCCCTGCGGGTTCAATCTGCCCGGCCGGGACCTCGTCCCACTCAAGCAGTGTGCCGCGCGCCCGGTCTGTTGGGCCATACCGACGCATCATCTCCCGCGAGGTCTTCACCGCTGTTCCAGGTAGGCCATTGCGCCGGTGAGCGCTGGAGAAGGAGCCAATTTCAACGCTCTGCGGTGAACTCGGCTTGCAGCCCACGGTGTTTTTACCGCTGGCAGAAGGAGTT
>JBBPYD010000257.1:0-12270 GCA_038200305.1 Bryobacterales bacterium | reverse complement strand
TGGTTTTCACGTCGATCCACGGCTTGACCGGAAACGACGGGTTCATAAACGGGAACGGGAGGAGATTGTGAGAACTGTTCTTCGTAGTCCGCTTGTGTTTGGTAGTTGGCATGATTGCACCGCCCGTCAAATTCCAGTATAGAGCCGCGTGGCGGCGCGAACCGCACATGGTACAACGGGAATGTGCCGTCTTATCAGGTGAAAACGGGCCAGCAGACGTACTCCGCGGTGGTCGAGAGAGGTGTTTTATCGCGGCTCGCAAGGTTTGTGCCTGACGGTACCGGGCAAGTATTCGTCACATCCACGCGCGATGTTTGGGAGCATCACGGGCATCGCATTGAAGCCGGAATGAACGGCCGTCCGTTCCACACCTTATTTTTCGACGGCGGTGAACAGAACAAGCGATTTTTGGCGGTGGAGAGGCTGGCCGAAGAAATGGTCCGCGCGGGGGGCGACCGGTCCAGCCTGGTGGCCGCGTTCGGCGGCGGCATCTTGACGGATATTAGTGGATTTCTAGCTGCCATTTTCATGCGCGGCATTCCGGTGATTCAGATTCCCACGACACTACTGGCGCAAGTGGATGCAGCCGTGGGCGGCAAGACGGGCGTAAATCTGGTCGCCGGGAAAAATTTGATCGGGAGCTTCCACCAGCCGCTTGCGGTGCTGATCGATCCCGAGGTTCTGGGCACGTTGCCTGAACGCGAGTACCGCGCGGGACTGTTCGAAGTGGTGAAACACGGCGTGATCGCGAGCGCGGAACTGTTCCATCTGATGGCGAAGCGCTCGGGCGATGTACTGGCGCAGGAGCCGGAATTGCTTGACCGGATCATCGGCGACTCGGTGCGGATCAAGGCGGAGGTAGTTTCGGCCGACGAAAAGGAAAGCGGTCTGCGGCGTATTCTGAATTTCGGTCACACGGTGGGGCACGCGCTGGAAGCCGAGACGTCGTATTCGCGATTCCTACACGGAGAGGCGGTGGCGTTCGGAATGAATGCGGCGGCGCGGCTGGCTTCGGAAACCGGGATGCTGGGCGATGCGGACCGCGACCAGATCTTGCATGCGGTTTCGCTCTACGGCCCCATTCCGAAGCTCACCGGCATCTCAGCCGAACGGCTGGTTGCACGGACCAACAGCGATAAGAAGACGGTACACGGAAAGGTTCATTTCGTATTGCCGGATCGTATCGGGCACGTGAAGATTGTGTCCGGAATTGAACCCGCGCTGGTCCAGCGCGCGGTGGAAGCAGCGTTGGCATGAGCGGAACCACACCTGCTGGAGTGAAGGGCGAGCAACAGACCGCAGCCTGGGTGCGCCAGATGTTCGGGCAGGTGGCTCCGCGCTACGATCTGCTGAATCATCTGCTCTCCCTCAACATTGATCGCCTCTGGAGGGCCCGGACAGTGAAACGCGTCAGGCCTGTACTCGAACGCCCGGGGGCTTGTGTGCTGGATTTGTGCTGTGGCACCGGAGACCTTGCGATCGCGTTACAACAGGCCACGGCCAATCGGGTGATGGCCAGCGATTTTTGCCATCCGATGCTAACCGCGGCTTACCAGAAGGGCCTCGCGAATGTGCTCTTCGAATCCGACGCGCTGGCGCTCCCTGTCGCGGATGCATCCCTCGATCTGGTTACCGTGGCATTCGGATTTCGCAATCTGGCGAACTATGAAAAGGGACTGGCCGAGTTGCGGCGCGTCCTGCGGGCGGGTGGCGTTGCGGCGATCCTTGAGTTTTCGCAACCGCCGAACGCGATGTTCGCCTCCTTGTACAACTTCTATTCGCGGAACATTCTGCCGAAGCTGGGCGGAGCCATTTCGGGATCGAGGGATGCATACACGTATCTGCCGGAATCGGTGCGGAAGTTCCCAGGGGCTGAAGAGCTGTCGGCTAAGATGCGCGGCGCCGGGTTCGCAGAGGTACGGTTTGAACGCATGACGTTTGGCATAGTGGCTCTGCACTTGGGGTGTGTACATCCTCCGTCACCGTGAAGGAATTGTTGCCTTGGGAACCTCCATGCGTCTCCACTGCAGGGAGCATTAGCAATGGAAACACCGCATACAATTCACGGCACCGACCAGCGGTCGGCCACGGACATGATTCATGAAGTAGTGGAATCCGGCAAGCAGACAATCGAGGCCGGGGAGCGCGTGATGAAGGATTTGCGCGCCCTGCAGAGCCGCGCCGAGCGCGCAATGGACTGGCGTACGCAGTTTGCCACTCATCCGTATTGGCTGTTCGGAGTGGCCATAGGCGGCTCCTTACTGGCCTCCTATATGCTCCGCGAAAAACGTTAATTGGTGATTACTCGCTGTTAGCAAGCTTGGATTGTAAAAACGCCAGCACGAAGCTGTCTCGCCGGGCCTTCACGGCGTTGATGTCCTTCTTTGACCAGTCGTAAAAACCTTTTCCCGTTTTCGCACCCAGATCGCCTCGATTAACCAGATCGCGCATGAGTTGGGGCGCCTTCGGTTCGGCGTATAGATCGGTAGAAACGTAATCGACAATGCTGAGCCCCATGTCCAGGCCAACCGCATCCTGGTGCTCGAAAATTCCGTACACCGGCAGCCGCAGGCCGAAGCCGGATTTCGCAGCCAGATCCACATCCTCTACGTCGGCGATGCCTTCCTGAACGATGTTGACCGCCTCGCGCACCAAGGCCATTTGCAGGCGATTACCTAGCTGGCCGGGCCGGTCCTTTTTCACTACGACCGGCACTTTGCCGCAGCCGAGCAAGAGCTCCTTCACGGCCTGAATCACGTAATCGGCCGTCTTCTCGCCTTTCACCAACTCCACCAGCGGCATCAGATGCGGTGGATTCCAGAAGTGCGTTGTTAACACGCGTTCCGGCCGGTTGCAACGCGACGCAATGGCCGTGATGCTCAGGCCGGACGTATTGCTTGCAAGCACGGCTTCCGGCTTTGCGATTGCGTCTAGGCGGGCGAATAGATCCTGCTTGAACGCCATGTTTTCCGGTGCGGACTCGATCACCAGGTCGGCATTACCGATGCTCTCTTCAAATTCCGTCTGCGCGGAAAGGTTTTCAAGCGCCCAGTTGCTTTCTTCTAGCGAAGCGAGCCCACTCGTTTCCAGTAACATCAGTTGCTGGCGCGCGGTTTCGAGACCCCTGCGGGCGCCTTCTTCAGACCGGCTGAGAATCGTAGTCTTCACGCCGCCGAGTGCAAGAGTGACGGCAATGCCAGGCCCCATCATGCCGGAGCCGATTACGGATGCGTTCATGGATGCCGATTGTCCTATTTCAGTGCGATTGTCAGCGTGCGGTATGGCTTTGAGCCAAGATTGGTGAGCACCGGCGCATCTTCGCCTTTATCGTGCCAGATAACGTCTCCAGATTTCCGCTCGCGGATGGTCTTTTCGCCGGTCTGCGAATCTTTGCGTTCGTATTTGCAATCATCCAGGAACACGATTATTTGGTCGGTTGACCGGATATAGCGCTCGCGAGGCACACCGGGCAGATACGTCACGGTGGACGCCTTCACTCGCTTGTTTTCCAATTTCACCTCCGTGGGCAGGGCCGCGAATCCAAAACTAAAAACCGCCAGCAAGGTCAACGCGGATGAGAGCGCCCCGGTCAACAGAATGGTTTTCTTCATACTATCGAGCATACTTTTTCCTCACGAGAAAAACATACGAGGCGACCCCGGTGATGAGAATGAGCCAGATGGCTTGCATCGGCGCGTCATAACTGCCCGTTCTTTGTATCAGCCAACCGCTGAACCACGCTGCAACAATTCCGGAGGAATTGGACGCGAAGTTTTGCAGACCGGCGATGCGGCCCATGGCAGCTCCGGGCATCAGTGTTTGCGTGAGCGCCCAATAGTTTCCGGTGGCAAGGCCCAGACCCGCCAGGGAAACGATTGCGAATATCAGAGCGATTTGATTGGAGTTGCTCATGGCTCCGATGATTTCCGTGGATGCTACCAGGAACCCTGCTACCGTAAACCGCTTGCGGATGGTCACTGGATCGGCGCCGTTCGCAATCAGCCGGTCGGCAAACCAGCCCGCTGCCACGGCCACCACCGCCATCCCGGTGAACGTGAAAAACGTGTAGATACCCATGTCTTTCTGGCTCAGGTGCCTTCGGTTCACGAAGTATAAAGGCAGCCAGGTCATATTGAAATACACGAAGTAGTTGTAGCAAAACGTCCCGATTAAGATGCCCCAGATAATAGGCGTCCGGAAGATGGAACTAAAGGGGACGGGAGGCAGTGCGGACGCTTTTACCGCGTCAGCTTCGAGTGCCCGGTCGTCGTTCCGGACCAACAGTGTCCAGGGGATCAGCCATATCAGCGCGCCGACACCGAGAATGCCGAACATGCTACGCCAACCGAAGTGAGCCAGCAGCAAAACCGCGAGCGGCGTCCCAATTGCAGGCCCCATCTTGGCGCCAGCGAACAGAATGCCAACGGCAAGGCCCCGCTGGTTCTCATGCACATTGAAGCGAATCCAGCGGAGGCTGGCCGGCGTCACCACGGATTCCCCAACGCCGAGCAGCAACCGCAATCCGAAGAGCTGCTGGAAGGAAGTGGTCATCGCGGTGCCGGCTGACACCAGGCTCCAGAAGATGAATGCGATGGTGTAGGGTCCCTTCACCCCGTAGCGGTCCACCAGATATCCGGCCGGGACCTGCAGGAATGCGTACGACCAGAAGAATGCCGATTGCAGGGAGCCTATATCCTGACTGTTCAAGTGGAAGAACTGCCTGAACTCTGGCAGCGTTAACGCGGCTGTAATATTTGACCGGTCCACATAGGAAATGATCATGCCGAGGAAAAGCATGCCGACAATGGTCCAGCGGTGTTTCGTTGCCAGAGGAGTTGTCTTAGTTGAAGAGAGCAAGTGTAGGGTCAAAATATCACACCCGTGGCGGGCAATACAGAAATGGTGAAAATGTTTGTTGCGAGATCTGGCTTTCTGCTGCCACAATGGCAACTTAGTAACAATCGCACCGAGGTGGAAAAGATAATGCAACTCCGAGTACTTGCATTTGTGCTGGCCGGCGGAAAGGGTACACGTCTCTATCCACTGACGAAGGAACGCGCGAAACCCGCTGTTCCATTCGGGGGACGGTACCGGATCATAGATTTCGTGCTCAGTAACCTGCTGAACTCGGGGATTTATTCCAGCTACGTCCTGATCCAGTTCAAGAGCCAGTCTTTACTGCAGCATCTGAGAGACGGGTGGGAATCGAATAGTCTGCTGAAGAGCCATTTCATCATTCCGGTTCCGGCGCAGATGCGGACGCCGGGCGAAACCTGGTACAGAGGCACCGCGGACGCTATCTATCAAAATATCAATCTGATTGAGCAGGCCGATCCGCACATCGTAATCATCTTCGGCGCCGATCACATTTACCGCATGAATATTCGCGAGATGATCGAGTTCCACGAGCAGAAGCGCGCGCAGGTCACCGTTGCGGCCATTCCGGTGAAGAAGGAATTGTGCAGCGAGTTCGGCGTGATTGAAACCGCGGCTGACGGCTCCATCGCTGGATTTCACGAGAAGAATCCGGATGCGCCCACCATGCCGAACGACCCCGAGCACGTGTTTGCCTCAATGGGGAATTACGTGTTCTCCACCGGCACGTTGCTGCGCGAGCTCTATTTGGATGCGGCAAACGAACAAAGCTCGCACGACTTCGGGCGGGACATTCTTCCGTCGTTGATCGGCCGATCGGAGATGTTCGCCTACGATTTCACCACGAACAGGATTCCCGGAGATCCCCCGGGCGCCGAAGTTTACTGGCGCGACGTCGGAACCATTGATGCCTACTACGACGCCAACATGGATCTGCGCGCCGTTTCTCCCGTGCTGAACCTGTACAACCGGCAATGGCCTCTGCGAACCGCCGGCTATTCGGATCCGCCAGTGAAGACGATTTTCAATGACGAAGGGCGCCGCGGGCAGGCCATCGACTCCATCGTATCCGGCGGAACGATTCTCTCCGGCGGATACGTGCGCAATTCGGTAATTGGGCGCGGGGTGCGCATCCATACGGGGGCCGTGGTGGAAGATTCCATCATTTTCGACAATTGCGATATTGGGCGGCGGGCGAAAATCCGCCGGGCCATTCTGGACAAAAATGTCCGGGTACCCGAAGACGCGCAGATCGGATATGACCTGGAGAAAGACCGGCATTTCCATCACGTGACCGAGAGCGGAATCGTGGTAGTGGATGGCCACCGCAGCACGGTGGACATCTCTACCGTGCAGATTTAGGCTCCAGTTTGGAGACAAGCACTCCGGCCGCCAGCACCACCAGACAGCCGATCACGTTGTACCAGAGGAATGAGACGGTGGTGAAGCGGTTCGCCGCAAAGATGGCTGCCTCACCGGCGATCACTCCGATGAATGCTCCATTGGCGCCAACTCTCGGAAAAAAGAACGCGAGCACGAAGACGCCGAGCAGTCCTCCATAAAATAATGATCCGATCATGTTCACGGCTTCGATGAGCGCGCCGAACCCACCGCCGCGGCTGGCGAACGCAATCGCGTAGATCCCCCAGAAGACCGTTGCGATTCGCGAGGCCCACAGATAGTGCCGGTCGGTCGCCGATTTGCGGAAGTGGCGTTTGTACACATCGATGATGGTCACAGTGGCCAGCGAATTAATTTCGCCCGACACCGCGGACATGGCGGCTGAGAAGATCACCGCGATAATCAAGCCGACCACGCCGGCCGGCAGGTAATTGGTTACAAAGCTGAGGAAGATGTAGTTCGTGTCGTTAAATCCTGAAGAGCCAAATCCTGAAGAGCCGAATCCTGAGGAACCCCGCACCTGATCCACCAGCTTTGCCCCTTCCTGGCGTGAGACGTCGAACTGCTTCTGCGCCGACCGGAGCCGTTCCAGATCGGCGGGGCCAACCGCCCCGCGATGTTTGGCCTCCAGCAGATTTCTTGCCGCCGTCCGCCGCGCTTCAAACGCCGCGTTGTAGCGATCCTCCACCGGCTTGAACCCGGCAGCCGAGGAGATACGTTCCATCTCCACCGGATGGAACACCACCGGCGGCCTTACAAACGTGAACAGCACGAACACCATGGTGCCGATGAACAGGATGAAGAACTGCATCGGAATCTTAGCTACCGCATTGAACAGCAGGCTGAGGCGGCTTTGCGCGATGGACTTCCCGGTGAGATACCGCTGCACCTGCGACTGGTCGCATCCGAAATAGGCGAGGGCGAGAAACATGCCGCCGATGAGCCCGCTCCAGAGGTTGTAACGATTGTTCCAATCGAAGTGCGTGTCCACGGCCTTGAGTTTGCCGAACGCACCCGCAAGAGTTACCGCGTCCAGGAAACTGACATCGTGCGGCATCAGATGAACGGCCATGACGAGAGCCATAATCAGCGCCGCGAAAATCACGGCCATCTGCTGCACGTCGGCCCAGGTGATCGCTTTAATTCCTCCGGTGGTGGTGTATAGCACCACCAGGCTTCCCATGATGATGGTGGTGACATGATCGGACCAACCGAGGATCACCGAGAGCACAACTGCGGGCGCATAGAGCGCGAGGCCGGCCGCAAGTCCACGCTGAATCAGAAAAATGCCGCTGACCAGCGAACGGGTCTTCGCGTCGAAGCGGTTCTCCAGGTATTCGTATGCCGTGTACACCTTCGCACGATGGAAAATGGGGACCGCGGTGGCGGACAGGATGACCATGGCCACGGGCAGGCCGAAATAGAACTGCACGAAGCGCATACCATCCACGTAAGATTGGCCGGTTGTGGAAATGAATGTAATGGCGCTGGCCTGCGTGGCCATGATGGAGAGTCCCATGGCATACCAGGGCATGGTCCTACCTGCAAGCATGTACTCGTTGACGGTTCCGCTCTTCCGCCCCCGCCACAGGCCGTACGATACAAGGAACGCGAGCCAGCCGGCCATTACCACCCAGTCGAGGGGCTTCATGGTGCGTTGACTACAGTGAATACGTAGAGGACGGCGATCACGAATGCGATATACAGCAGTACAGCCGCGTAAACCCGTTTCCAGGTGCCAAGGAAAGGCGGCGGTTCATCGGGGGATCGCTCGTCAGGGTGGATCATCGTAACGTTTTGCCAGCGCTCAACAGGTTCGCGAAAATGCGGAATGCGCCGGGTACTCCGGCAGGCAGTTCGCGAAACCAGGAATAACCAGTATAGAAGTAAGCGCCTTTGCCATAGCGGGTGAACAGCATTCCGCCGGGCCGCGGGGGTTCGGAATCGTCATGCGACTCGAACAGAGATTCGTACCGAGGGTCCCATTGGGACGCGAAGTAGAGTCCGCGCTCTTGAATCCAGCCTTCAAAGTCCTTTTCAGTGATTTGGTTCGGTGATTGGAGCAGTGGGCTTTGCGGGTTCGGGAAATGCACCGGGGCGTGCTCGTCGGTTACCCGGTCATGGCTGATCTTGAACGGATAAGGCCCCATCTGTTGGGCGGCAGCCGCCTCTTCCGCCGCTGAATCTCCGAAGCCAAGCGTGTTGTATTGGACAATATAAGTTCCGCCCTGGCTCACGTAGTCGAGCAAACGATGCTGATTTGCGCGGAGATCGGGACGAACGTTGTAGGCCCGTACACCGGCGACAATCGCGTCAAAGGATTTTAGATCGCCGCGCGCCAGAAAATCGGAGTCAAGCAGCGTCACATCGCATCCCATCTGCCGCAATGCCTGCGGCACTTCATCGCCTGCGCCGGCGATATAACCAATGTTGTGCGCAAGCGTCTTAATATCCGCGCGAACGATGGAAGAACTGGCGGGTTGAAAGACGGTCTGCCGGGGGATGTGCGTGTAATCGATCACCTCCATGCTGGACGTTACCGAAACGCCGTTTGCAAGTTTGGCTTGTGCCTGTATCTCACCACGAATTTCTGTCGCGGGCGGAGTCACCGTGTACCGCAGGGTCGTCTCTTGCCCGGTCTGAGCGAGAGAGAACTGCTGCGACGCGGGTTCCACGCGCCAGCCAGCCGGTACGCCGAGCGTGACCGTACCAGCAGATGCCTTGGTGTTCGCCTTCACTTCAATTGCTATAGTTTTTGCCTCCGTACTTGGGAATATCAGGGCCTTCTCTGAAATCTGGAGAGACACCGGCGGCGTTACAGTGAAGGGCCGGGTCAATTCGCCGCGTAGGTTGCTCACATACCGGTACAGAACCGGTCTGGATAGGACGATGTCTCCCGATCCCACTTGCAATCGGAAACTTGCTTCCAGCACCGGCGGGGAATCGGCGAGCCCAATCTGACGCTGGTCCGGTACCGTGTAGAGGTAACCGCTGGGCGGCTCGCGCAGCCAGTACGGCTGGGACATGGGTTGTGATGCTGGAATTTTCCAAGTGAGCGTTTTGATGTCGGGCCGATTGTAGGCGAGTTGTGCCGAGAGCAGGTCCGTTTCCGGCGCATCCGAAGCGCCCGAAGTCTTCACGGCTTTGAGTATCACGGGAACGCGCGATCGATCCAACGTGGTGGTTTTGATCTGAACCGTGCTGCCGGGAACGGCAAGACCGCTATCGGCGGATGCGCCTACCCAGAGGCCCGCGCATAAACCGATTGCCTCGTCCAGTTCCTGCAGTTTGCGTGACACCCAATCGCGTTTCACCGCTGCCATGAGGGGGCGCGCTTTGACCAGAAGAGGCACGGTCTTCTCCGGATGATCTGGGTCAAAGGTTTGTTCCGCTTGCGTAAGTAGATCCTCAACAGTGGAGCCGCCGGGCAATCGGCGCCAGCCTTGCTCAATCCCCTCAGTGATGTCCTGTTTGACGGGGCCGCCCGCGGCCTGAACCAGAGAAGTGATGGACGAACCCCGCTGTTCAGCCGCCCCCATTCCCTGGCTGCGGTGCATGCTTCGGCTCATCCCCGCGATTTCGCTGTAGGAGTAGCCAAGCACCGGATTAAATTCACCGGTGTCGATATTCAGGACTTTCTCCTCTTTGCCGGAAGCGGAGCCGGAAGCGGAATTGGCCGCCATCGGCTTGACAGGTCCGGCAGTCCGCCGGGCCAATTGAAACATTCGCCGGGTTTGCCAGGGATCGGCATACTTCAACTGTTCCGGGAACTTCGTCTTGTCCGCCGCTGCAAGGAAAGCCTCTTTGCCCAGAATCGCCGATGCTTGATGATGCCCATGGCCATCGGCGGGAGTTCCCGACCAGACCAGTACAATCGCATCGGGCTGAAAGCGGCGGATCACCCAGACGATGTCGGACAAAACCGCATCATGTCCCCACTTCTGAATCGCTTCTTCCGGCGTTTTGCAAAATCCAAAGTCGATTGCGCGGGTAAAGAACTGCTCAGCGCCGTCGATCTTGCGCGCCTCCAGCAGTTCCTGCGTACGGATCACACCAAGCAGTGGACCTTGCTCCGGCCCAATCAAATTCTGTCCGCCTTCCCCGCGCGTTAGAGATAGATATCCAGTGCGCAAATTGCGGCCTCGCGCGAGATACGCCAGCAGAGAAGTACGTTCGTCATCCGGGTGTGCGGCTATCATTAGCACACTGCGGGTTTCGCGAAGGTCTGCCAGCGCGAGCTTGATTTGCGCGGTTCCGGATAGGTATTTTTGAGCGAAGGCGGCCGGCCCGGTCAAGAGGCAGAACAGTACGAACGAACAGGTGGTGTTACGAATGAAAGACATGGAGAATTGCGAGCTAATCATATGATGCACCTCGCAAGTCAAACGAAACCATTGCGATGAGCGAAGCATCCCACACACGTAAAGTAATTTCCCGCAAACAGGGTCCGGCCAGCCGTGCGTGTACCGGCGCAACAGATAATTAGCGTAAGCTGATTCTACATCGGTGTGTCAATCGAAGTACAATGTCTTCAATGAACAATGTGGTGAACCCAGCATCGGCGAAGGTTTTGATTGTCGATGACGAAGAGAGCCAGCGCGGTGGACTGGCGAGCATGGTCTCGTCATGGGGATTCACGGCGGAAACTGCTTCAGACGGCCAGGAAGCCCTAGACAGGCTTAGTGAAGGCGCCGTTCAAGTGCTGGTCACGGACCTGATGATGCCCCGCATGGATGGATTTGAGCTTCTGAAGCGGCTCACCAGCCAGGGCAACATGCCGCCAACGATTGTACTCACCGCATTCGGAAACATTGAAACCGCCATCGCGACCATTCACGATCTAGGCGCTTTCTGGTTTTTAGAAAAGCCGATTCAGCCGGCCGCACTCCGGATTCTGCTGGAGAGAGCGGCGTCACAGAGCAGGCTTACCGAAGAGACCGAGCGGCTGCAGCGGCAATTGAGCTATCAAGGCCTGCTGGGTGATTTGGTGGGTTCCTCCCCGGCGATGCACGAGGTATTCTCACTGGTGCGGCAGGTAGCTCCCAGCAGGGCCGCGGTTCTTATCTCCGGCGAAAGCGGGACAGGCAAAGAGCTGGCCGCGCGCGCAATTCACCACCTCAGTCCGCGCCGCGGGGGGCCGTTTGTGGCCATCAACTGCGCCGCCATGCCGGAAACTCTGATCGAAAGCGAACTGTTCGGACATGAAAAGGGCGCCTTCACAGGCGCGGTGGAGCGGCGCGCCGGTTGCTTCGAGCTTGCCCAACACGGGACATTGCTGTTGGACGAGTTGGCGGAGATGCCGGTGGGCACTCAGGCGAAATTACTCCGCGTTCTGGAAGATTCCAGGGTGCGCCGGCTGGGTGGAAAGAGCGAGATCACCGTGGACGTGCGGGTGATCGCAGCCACCAATAAAGTTCTGGAGGAGGCCCTGCGAAAAGGCGAACTGCGGGAAGATCTGTTCTATCGCTTAAACGTATTCCAGATCAACCTGCCTCCGCTCCGCCAACGGGATGGCGATGTGCCGTTGCTGGCCGAAGCGCTGATCCGGGATCTGAACAAGAAACATGGCTGTAAGGTGACGGAGATCAGCCCCGACGTGATGGAACAGCTGAAGCGTTACAACTGGCCTGGCAATGTTCGCGAGCTTCGCAATGTGTTGGAACGCGCTGTGATTATCGCAGGTGAGGGGCAAATCACGGCTCATCACCTTTCCCGCGATTTTGGCCTCTCAATCGGTTCACGGCCCATAGCGGATGCGAACGAACCAGATTCGGTGAGACTGCAGGTGGGGGCAACGGTCAGCGAGGCGGAAAAAGCTCTTATCCAAATTACGCTTCAGCACACGAAAAACAACAAGACAAGAGCTGCCGAAATACTTGGCATCAGCTTAAAGACGTTGTTCAACAAGTTAAAAGAGTACGGATCGGAAGCCGAAGCCACCGGGGCCTAGCACCTGCGCGGCTCCAGCGCTGCATTCTGAGCCGCGCACGCAAT
>JBBPYD010000256.1:0-4876 GCA_038200305.1 Bryobacterales bacterium | reverse complement strand
GTACTGTTCAATATGCTTCAACAGATAGAGCGACGTGGACTCGTTGGCGCCAATGGCCAGCCGACCTGCGGAGTTATCCCGCAACTCGGCCAGCGAGTTCTGCAGTTCGTTTTCCAGGTTTTCGAAGCGCCGCGCGTACTCCATCACGATCCGGCCCGCATCGGTTAAGAGGAGCGGAGTTCCAGACCGGTCAATCAACCGCTCCTCCAGTGCAGTTTCCAGACGCTGCACCGCAAGCGAAATCGCCGGCTGTGTGCGAAATAGCTTTTCCGCCGCGCGTGAGAAGCTTTTCTCAGCGGCAACAGTCAGAAAGACCTTCAGAGGGTATAGTTCCATAGCAGAGGCTTATCTCATTATCAACGCTTATGCTAGAAACGCAAATTATAAATTTGCTAAATCTATCGGTCCCCTTGATAATGGTGGCTGGAGAAAGCGGCTATGAGTTCCCGAGTCTACATCTTCGATACGACCTTACGCGATGGCGAGCAATCGCCCGGTTGCAGCATGACCGTGCCGGAAAAGCTTCGGATGGCGGAAAAGCTTGTGGCCCTCGGAGTGGACATAATGGAAGCCGGGTTCCCCATCGCCTCCGAAGGGGATTTCCAGGCGGTTGATGCGGTCAGCCGGGAGTTTCCCTGGATGCAAGTGGCCGCGCTGGCGCGCGCCAACACTCTCGACGTGGAGCGGGCTGCCCGGTCGCTCGAAAACGCCCGGCGCCCGCGCATCCACACGTTCATCGCCACCAGTGAGATTCACCTCACCCACAAGCTGAAGAAATCGCAGCAGCAGGTTTTGGATGCCGCGGTTGGCGCTGTCGAACTCGCGCGCAAGCATGTCGATGACGTGGAATTCTCCGCTGAAGACGCCACGCGAACAGATCCCGATTATCTCGAAACGGTCTGCCGTGCCGTGGTCGGAGCCGGAGCCCGCACCGTCAATCTTCCCGATACAGTCGGCTTCTCGGTGCCACAGGAATATGCCGAGTTGATCGGCCGCATGGTTAAGGCTCTCGGCGACACGGCCATTGTCAGCGTTCATTGCCACGACGACTTGGGCCTTGCCGTCGCAAACTCACTGGCGGCGGTGCAAGCGGGAGCCCGCCAGATCGAATGTACCATCAACGGCATCGGGGAACGCGCAGGCAACTGTTCGCTCGAAGAGGTCGTTATGGCGATGATTACGCGGCAGGACCGCCTGCCCTTCCGCAGCGGGATCGTGCCCGAACATCTCTATCCCGCCAGCCAGATGCTTTCGAGCATTATCAGCTTCGGCCCGCAACCGAACAAAGCCATCGTGGGAAAGAACGCGTTCGCGCACGAGGCCGGCATCCACCAGGACGGATATCTGAAGAATCGCACCACTTACGAGATCATCGAGCCGAAGACGGTCGGCGTTCCCGAGAGTAAGCTGGTGCTGGGAAAGCACAGCGGCCGCCACGCGCTGCTCGACCGCTGCCAGGATCTGGGTTTCACATTGAACAAGGAAGAATTGGACGCCGCCTACGAGCAGTTCATTGCGCTCGCCGACCGCAAGAAAGGCCTGATGGATGAAGAGATCGCGGACCTGGTTCGCCAGGAACTAAGCCGTCTTGCTCAAACCGCGGCCAAATAGGATCGGCTCACTTACAACATGGACCTACACGTTCTCATTGTGCCCGGTGACGGAATCGGGACGGAAGTAACTCGCGAAGCGGTTCGGATTTTGGAGCATGTCGCCTGTAAATTCAAGCACAAGCTCATTCAGAAGGAAGCGCTGCTGGGCGGAATCGCTATCCATAAGACCGGCTCTCCCTTTCCGGAAGAGACAGCGAAGCTCGCACTCGAAGCCGACGCTACTCTCATGGGCGCGGTGGGTCTACCCGAATTTGACAATGCACCGCCGGAAAAGCGGCCGGAGAAAGGACTGCTCGGCATCCGGAAAACATTGGGTGTCTATGCGAATCTGCGGCCGGTGCGGACCTACGCATCACTCATTGAGTCGTCGCCGCTGAAGAATCACCTGGTCGAAGGCACGGATATGATCATCGTGCGTGAACTGACGGGCGGCATCTATTACGGCACGCCTCGCGGGATCAGCGGCAGCGGTGATGAAGAGCGGGCGGTGAACACGATGACTTACACCCGCGCCGAGATCGCTCGCGTCACCCGGATGGCTTTCCATCTGGCCCGGAACCGGCGCAAGAAGCTGACCAGCGTGGATAAGTCGAACGTGCTTGAAAGCTCGCAGCTTTGGCGTAAAGTGGTAGTAGAAGTTGCCACCGAGTTCCCCGACGTAACACTCGATCACATCCTGGTGGACAACTGTGCAATGCAATTGGTTTTAAATCCGAAACGCTTTGATGTCATCGTCACGGAAAACATGTTCGGCGACATCCTAAGCGATGAAGGCGCGGTGCTCGCCGGCTCCATCGGGATGCTGCCCTCGGCATCCATCGGTGACCGGAAGCCGTCCGGCGCATGGGTGGGACTCTACGAGCCGGTGCATGGCTCGGCGCCCGACATCGCAGGACAAAACAAAGCCAATCCGTTGGGCGCTATCGGGTCGGTCGCGGCGATGCTCGAATACAGCTTCGGGCTCAAGGAAGAGGCCGCTGCCGTGAACGCGGCGATGGAAAAAGTGCTGGACAGCGGGACCGTAACGGCCGATTTAAAACCGAAAGGAACACCGGCGTCAACCACGCAAGTGGGCGAAGCAGTCTGCGCCGCAATTTAAGGAATCTCAATGAGTAAACCTCGCACCATTATCGAAAAGCTCTGGGACCAGCACGTTGTGTCCGAACAGCCGGGCGCGCCCGCGCTGATCTACATCGATTTACACTTGGTCCACGAAGTCACATCCCCGCAGGCGTTTTCAGGACTGCGCGAGCGTGGTCTCAAAGTCCGCCGCCCGGACCTGACGCTCGCGACCACGGATCACAGCGTTCCAACCACGCCCAAATCTCTGCCCATTATTGACAAGATTGCCGCCACACAGGTGGACCAGCTAGAAGCTAACTGCAAGGAGTTCGGCATTCCCTGCTTCGGATTCCACAGCGATAAACAAGGCATCTGCCACGTGATCGGACCCGAACAGGGTGCCACCCAACCCGGCATGACCGTGGTTTGCGGCGACAGCCACACGGCCACCCACGGCGCTTTCGGAGCTCTTGCATTTGGCATCGGCACCAGCGAAGTGGAGCACGTACTGGCTACGCAAACACTGCTGCAACGGAAGTCGAAAACCTTCCAAGTGTTGGTGGATGGCGTTCTGAAACCGGGTGTCTCCGCGAAGGACATCATCCTCAACCTGATCTCGCGAATCGGAATCGGGGGCGGCACGGGGTGCATCTTCGAATTCTGCGGCTCAGCCATTCGCGGCCTGTCCATGGAAGAACGCATGACGGTATGCAACATGGCCATTGAAGCCGGAGCGCGCGCGGGACTGGTGGCTCCGGACGACACGACCTACGAATTCCTAAAGGGCCGGCCCATGGCTCCGAAGGGCGCGGACTGGGATGCAGCCGTCGCGCGTTGGCGCCAACTCCCCACCGACGAAGGCGCAGTCTATGACAAGCAGATCACCATCAACGCGTCGGAACTGGAACCGATGATCACCTTCGGCACCAACCCTGGCATGGGCATTTCCATTACCGACAGCGTGCCCGACCCATCGTCCATCTCCGATCCGCTGGAGCGGGATTCACTCATTAAGGCGCTGCATTACATGGACCTGGAAGCAGGCGCGCCGCTGCTCGGCCACAAGGTGAACGTCGTATTTATCGGAAGTTGCACCAACTCCCGCATGTCCGACTTGCGTAGCGCCGCGGCCGTATTGAAAGGCCGTAAGGTGAACCCGAATGTCCGTGTGATGGTGGTCCCAGGCTCGCAGGAAATCAAACGGCAGGCACAAGCTGAAGGCCTCGACCAGATCTTCCGCGATGCAGGCGCCGAGTGGCGCGAGGCAGGCTGTTCGATGTGCATCGCCATGAACGGCGATCAGTTGAAGCCTGGCGAATACAGCGTCTCCACCAGCAACCGCAACTTTGAAGGCCGGCAAGGCAAGGGCGGCCGCACATTCCTGGCAAGCCCGCTTACCGCCGCCGCGAGCGCCATTACAGGCAAAGTTACCGATGTGAGGACTTTACTTCAATGAAGAAGTTCACCAAATTCGAAAGCCGGGTTCTGCCGTTCCCAATCGACAACATCGACACCGATCAGATCATCCCGGCACGCTTTCTAAAGACGATCACCAAGGAAGGGCTCGACAAACAGCTTTTCAACGATTGGCGCTATGACGCCGAAGGGAATCCGAAGCCCGATTTCATCCTGAATCAACCGCAGGCAAAAGGGGTAGAGGTGTTGCTGGCCGGAGATAACTTCGGCTGCGGCAGTTCCCGCGAACACGCCCCTTGGGCGCTCACGCAGTTCGGATTCCGCGCCGTCATAAGCACGTCATTCGCGGACATCTTCAAGGGCAACTCACTCAAGAACTCACTGCTTCCCATCGTGGTTCCTGCCGGGGTCCATGCAGCCCTGTTCCAGGCGGTGGCCGCCGACCCGAATGTGAAGGTCACCGTAGACCTGGTTTCGCAAACCCTGACCCTTCCGGACGGAAAACAGGTCCAGTTTCCAGTGGACGAATTCTCCAAGCAATGCTTGCTCGAAGGGGTGGACGAACTCGGCTACATCCTGAAACAGGAACCCGCAATCGCCGCATTTGAAGCCAAGCAAGTGGGCACTCTTAATACGCTCCAATCCTGATTCAGCTTTGATAGATTACGGAGTTGGCAGTCTTCAAACGCGGCTGCTCCTTCGGCATTACAATCCAGGCGACGATATAGGCTATGAGGCCCACCGACGGCGGAAAGAACGTCAGGACCAGCCAGACCAGCCGCACT
>JBBPYD010000255.1:0-46571 GCA_038200305.1 Bryobacterales bacterium | reverse complement strand
GCACAACTGAAAAAAGGGCTATCAGGTGCAGCGTGCCATCGAAAACCGGATCGCGAGTAGGGTTGGTGAAGTCGGCGGCGACAAGCACGTCCTTGGCCATTAGCGGTTTCGCTTGCGTGCGCTGCTGCCAGAGGACGGCTACCAAGGGCACGGCCGCAGCAGCGCACGCATCCCTGACGCTATTTAGGTTCTTCGTCTGCCCGCTTCTGGGACGGTTCTGTCCGGTGGCGGACAATACGGATCAGTGGGAGGCAGGCACCTGGTGCATTTCATGCTCCAGGTCCACAGGAGGATTGTAGTAGAGAATACGTCCGCAGCTTTCACAAGTCAGAAGCTTCTCCGCCTTCTTCAGATCCTGGAAATACTGGGGCCGCATCACGATCTGACATGCCGCGCAGCGGGCGTCGGTCGCGTTGGCGATCGCCACACCTTTCCATTTCTTGCGGATCCGCTCGTATTGCTGCAGCAGCTTAGGGTCCAGCCCTGTCACAAGACCGGCGCGCTCTTCCTTGACCTCATCCAGAAATTTCTGGTCGGTGGCGGTCCGGGTCCGCGCACGTTCCTTTTCCTTTTCGACGTGCTCTTTTTCTTGCTTCAGCGCCGCTTCCGCCGCCTTTACGTTTTTGTCCAGCGATTCCGATTGCGACATCAATTCCAGGATGCGATCTTCATATCCTCGAATTTCTTTTTCACAGAATTCAATCTCGTGCTGGAAAGCGCGATACTGATCGTTTGTTTTCGCCTGCAGCATCTGGTCACGGAGCTTGGAAATCTTTTGCTCCTGCACCTTGATGTCGTCTTCCAGCTTTTTGCGGTCGCGTTGATTAGCGGTCAGCGCGGCGCGATCCACGTCCAGCTTGCGAAGATGGGAATCCAGCGCTTTTTCGATTTGGGCGATATGTTTTGGTAGAGCGGCTATCTCTTTCTCGAGTTCGGCCCCACGCAGGTCTAAACTCTGGATACGTAGGATGGCTTTAATGTCCGTACTCATTGATATTTAAATTTTATCACGCAGGAAGGGGAGCCTTCGTTGCAGCGGTCCAGCAAGGGATTGTACGGCGAGTTCCAGCTCGGCCACCTTCATCGCCCGGCATGCCGCATAGAGCACCACCAGACCCAAAGGAATAGATAAAGCCAGGTCCGCCAGACGCGCTTTGGTTGAGATCCCCAGCCAGTCTTTTACGCCCGTGCTCGACAGCCAAACAGCCAGGCCCATTACTGTTGAGGCAGCTGCGATCTTTGTAATAGTCTTCGTCAAATCCCGGCCATGCACACCACCGATCCGGCTCCGGAGCAGACCGAGCAGCACCAGCGCGTTGACGATCGCGACTGCGGAAGTAGACAGCGCGAGTCCCGCGTGGCGTAATGAGGTGAACTTGAGCAGCGCAACCACAGTGAAATAATTGATGCCGATGGAAACAAGGCTCACCAACATCGGCGTTCTCGCGTCTCCAAGAGCGTAGAAGGCCGGCGCTAGCACCTTGACCGCGGAATATCCGGCCAATCCGATCGCGTAACAGGAAAGCGCCAGGGCCGTCTGCTGCGTATCGTACTGCTGAAACTTTCCAACCTGATAGACCGCGCCGACGATCGACTGCCCGAGAACGGCAAGGCCAACCGAGGAAGGGACCGTCAACAGAAGCACCATGCCGAGCGAACGCGCCATGGTGCGCCTGAACTCGTCAATATCATTCGAAGCGGCGCTTCGTGAGATGGACGGCCGGGTCGCCGAGGCGAGGGCGACCCCGACGATTCCAAGCGGAAGCTGCATAAACCGAAAAGCGCAGGTGAGCCAAACCATGGCCCCGTTGTGGCCGCTGACTGGATCGACAATGCTGGTTGCGAAGTTGGAATTCACCATCACATTAATCTGCACCGCCGCGCTCCCTAAGATGGCCGGCCCCATCAAGCGGAAGATCCGCCGGAAGCCGGGATGATTCCAATCGAACTGGGGCCAGAACAGGAAACCGGCGCGGTAAAGAGACGGTACCTGCCAGAACAATTGCAGTGCGCCGCCCAGCACTACTCCGTAAGCCATTCCGATGATGGGCGAAATTCCAAACGTTGGTCCCGCCCACCGGCCGATGGCGAGCCCGAAGACCAGCGAGCCGATATTGAAAAATGTGGACGCCATCGCCGGCACGCCAAAAGATCCGCACGCATTCAGGATGCCCATGGCCTGCGCCGCAAGAGCGACCAACAGCAGAAACGGAAATGTGATCCGCGTCATCTGCACGGTAAGCTCAAACTTTCCGGGCACCTGCTTGTATCCGGACGCAAAAAGATCGACCAATTGCGGACTGAAGATCGCGCCAAGAAGGCAAATTGTTCCCACAAACAGGATCAGAGCGGTGGCTACCAGGTTCGCCAGCACGGCCGCATCTTTCCGGCTCTTGGTGGTCAGATATTCGGTGAAGATCGGGACGAATGCGGAGGAAAGCGCGCCTTCGGCAAACAGATCCCGCGTCAGATTGGGAATACGAAACGCGATGAGAAACGCATCGTTTTCCATTCCGGCGCCGAACAGCTTCCCCATCACCCGTTCACGCAACAGGCCGGTGATCCGGCTCATAAAAACGGCGATGGAAACGATACCCGCCGAACGGACGAGGGTGTTGGGCTGCGGTTTCTGCGGCGTAGAGGTTACCAAGGTTTTGCTTCGTTACGAAGGCTTGCCATAGAGCTCAAGAAAATGAGCAATTGTCATAATTCCAGTGTAGTAATTCGACACGCGGTATTTCTCGTTTGGCGAATGCAGCCCGTCATCCGGCAATCCGAATCCCATCAGAATTGTGGGGATTCCCAGGTGACGCGCAAAATCTCCCACAATCGGAATCGATCCGCCGGACCGCGTGAAGACCGCCGGCCGGTTCAGCATTTCGCTGAACGCTTTCGCGGCCACTTGAATGGCGGGGAAGGCGGGGTCCACCATCACCGCTGGACCGCTGCTCAACACGCGCACTTCCGTCTGAATGCCTGCCGGCGTGTTCTTCGCAACAAACTCGCGAAACGACGCGATCACTTTTTCAGGGTCCTGCTTTGGCACAAGCCGGAAGCTCACTTTCGCCGTGGCCTTCGCCGGAATCACCGTTTTGGCTCCCGCACCGGTGAATCCACCCGCGATCCCGTGAACTTCCATTGTAGGACGGGACCAGACGCGCTCCAATACGGTGTGATCCTTTTCGCCGGTCAACGCGCTTGATCCCACTTCCTTTGCCAGAAATTCCTTCTCATTGAATGGCAGCTTGCTCCAGCTCTCGAGCTCGGCCGAGGCGGGCGGCTCGACGCCATCATAAATCCCTGGGATCTGAATCACGCCATCCGCGTTCTTCGCTTTCGCCAGCAACTCTATCAGCCCGAAAACCGCGTTCGGCGCCGCGCCACCGTATAACCCGGAGTGCAGGTCGCGCACGGGGCCAGTGGCTTCCACTTCGGTGTAAATCAGTCCTCGCAGGCCAATGCACAAAGTGGGAATCCCGTCGGCGTAGAGTGCAGTGTCGGACACCAGCGCGACATCCGCCTTCAGCTTCTCCGGATTCCGCTCCACGTACTTTGCAATGGAAATGCCGCCAATCTCTTCTTCACCTTCAACCAAAAATTTCACATTGACCGGCAGAGTGCCGTTCACCGCGCGCAAGGCTTCCATCGCCTTCACGTGCATGTACATTTGGCCTTTGTCGTCCGCCGACCCGCGCGCGTACAGGTTGCCGTTGCGAATGGTAGGCTCAAACGGAGGGGTTTCCCACAACTCCAACGGATCGGGCGGCTGCACATCGTAGTGCCCATACAGCAGCACGGTAGGCTTGCCTGGCGCATGCAGCCATTCGCCATAAACCAGCGGATGCCTTTCGGTCTGGATTAACTCTACATTCTCCATGCCAGCCTTTTTCAGGCTATCCGCGACGAATTGCGCGGCGCGGTCCACATCTTGTTTGTGCTCGGGAAGCGTGCTGATGCTCGGAATGCGGAGGAACGTCTTCAGCTCATCAAGGAGCCTTGCTTCGTTCTGGTGGACGAATGCATCGATCGCTTTGGACATGGAGATTTTATTATAAGTCGCAGTCTGGCACGGATCATTGAGTTAAAGACTATGCGGCTTCGAAGAGATTACTTGATAAAGCGCGTCGGGCGCGAGATCGGCTCCGTTTGGCCATGAAACGGCGCCATACTCGTCAACTCCGGCCTGTGCAAAGAGAGCGGGGTCGCTGAGCGGCTCGAAAACGGGACCGAAGAGCTTAGACGACAGATCTACAGTCCCGGTTGTCCCATCGGCGAAAATCACTTCTAACATGTATCCCTGACCGGCGCTGACGCGAACGACTCGATACATATTTACTCCCACGGCTGAATAGGACTGAGAGGCTGGTGCTCTTGCGCCCTATTCCAATTGTCGCGCAGCTCCCGCTCATGAAGCTCGGCCCAATCGAGCACCAACCCAAGAGCCCGGCGCGGAAGCTTTCCTTCCATAACCTCTAACGTATCGATAGCGATCTTGGCTTCGTGCTCCCCATAGATGGCATGAAAGTGTAGGGGCGAGTGGCCGTCATAATACATGCGGATGACAATTCCAAAAAACACACTAGTGTTGGCATCGGATAAGAGAGAGGACGCCTGGGCCGCAGCTTGTAACTCGGCTTCTAATTACTTCTTGAATAGATTATCGAACGCAGCCCTGGCGTCACTGGGGCTGCGCACCTGGGAGGGGGTTGGAGCAGGCGGCGGTGGCGGTGCATGACCGTCGCGGGAGACGGTGACGCGCGCGCTGAAGAGTTCGCACTCATTGAATTGATCTTTTACCGGAATCCGGGCGGGAATCGGCTTCAGGCATTGGAATCGCGTCGAGGGCTCAAAATGCGCGCACTGCTTGCAGCAGTGGAGAGCGGCGTTACACTTTGGGCAGTTTCCCTTGAAATCTGTCCCAGTGGGCAGCATTGTGGCGCAACTATAGCAACGTGAGGCAACCACGCTCTGCACCAGCCGCGGGAGCCGCGGACCCGATGGGTCTTGCATGGTCCGCGGACCTTGCGGTGACCTGGGCCGTTGATCCCCATTCTGTCCGCCCTGTCTGCGGTCAGAGTCCTGGTACCCGTGCTGCCGGTACTTGCGTTCTTCATCCATGGGAAAGGGTAAAGCTCCTTGGAATTGTAAAGGGAGAGAGAGATTTCACCGGCGAACGGCCGTCGCGGGTACGGCCGCTAATTACCAATTAGTCTAGTCCCCATTTTAGTAGAGAATTGCAGGGCCGCGTCAATGGGTTTTTGAAGTGGTTTGAACTGATGCGCAATGCGTAGCCCAACCGCCCTGTCTGGTGCGGCACAAAGTCTTTTTCGAATATATAAACGGACCCACGTTGTTCCACGGCAGGAAGCGCCATCACGTCAGTTGCTTCTAATTGCCCTGTCACTCCCACTCGCCCCACCACCGCTTCCACTTGCACATCCTCCGGCAATAAGCCGGCAAGCTCTACGGCAGCCCTCATCGGAATCGCCGCTCCACTTACCACTGATCCATCCGGCCCCGGACCCATTTCCACAAACTTCACCTGGTTCCAGGCATTTCGGACGGTAGTACTCCATCGCGTCTTGCGCCGCGCTTCCTCAAATCCATTCTTCCGGACTTCTGAGAACGCGGCGTGCGCCGGCTCGTATAAGTCCGTCATGTACTCGCCAACCATTCTTTGGCAATTGAACTGAGGACTGATGTTGAGCAGGCATTGCTTCATCCGGCGAACCCATTCATACGGAAGCCGATCTTCGCCGCGTTGATAATATATCGGCACAATTTCGTTTTCCAGTAGGGAGTACAAGGCGCTGGAGTGAATTTCATCCTGATCCTCCGAGTACGGTTCCCGGTCGCCGATCGCCCATCCGCCGGATGTCTCGTAAGCTTCGTCAAACCAACCGTCAAGGACGCTCAGATTCAGAACCCCGTTGATTCCTGCTTTCATGCCGCTGGTACCGGAGGCTTCTTCTCCGCGCCTCGGAGTATTCAACCAGACGTCAACGCCCTGCACCATATCCCGAGCAACTTCAATACCATAATCTTCCAGAAAGATCAGGCGCTTCGAAAAGGCGGGATCTCTTGACAACTGTACAATCTCCCGGATTAGCGTCTTGCCGGGATGGTCCTTCGGATGGGCCTTGCCGGCAATCACAATCTGTACCGGCATTTCCGGATTGGTCAGTAATTTTTTCAGCCGGTTCACATCTCGAAACAGTAAGGTGGCCCGCTTGTAGGTAGCAAACCGGCGGGCGAATCCGATGGTGAACGCATCGGGATCCAGTACATCGGCCAGCCGCCGGGTCTCAGATGCCGAAGCCTTTCGCGCATTCGCGAACGCCGCAACCCGCTCCCGTACAAAGGTTAGCAGGCGTCTTTTCCTTCGCCGGTGCGCCTCCCAAAGCTCATTGTCCGGGATGTCCTGCACAAGATCCCAAATTTTTGGATCGGGATACCGCTCGCGCCAGTCAGGCTGCAGATATTGATCATAGAGCGCGGCAAAATCGCCGTTCAGCCATGTTGGAAGATGCACTCCGTTCGTCACCGACGTGATAGGAATCTCTCTCACCGGCAACTTCGGCCAAAGATCCTGCCACATATCCTGCGAAACTTCTCGATGCAACCGGCTGACTGCATTCCGGTACGATGACGTCTTGAACGCCAAAATTGCCATGGAAAAGCGTTCCTGGTGGTCGTCGGGGTTCCATCGTCCTAGCCCGAGGAACTGATCCATGCCCAGTCCACCCTCCCGGCAATACTCATGAAAGTAATCAAACATCAATCCGGCGTCGAACAGATCGATACCTGCGGGTACAGACGTATGGGTTGTGAAGACATTATTCCGCCGGCTCGCGTCCAGCGCCTCGTCAAATGTCAGCGACTGCTCGTGCATCAGGACGCGAATGCGTTCCACTGAAAGGAAGGCCGAATGCCCCTCGTTCATGTGAAAAACGGTCGGATTTCTGCCTAACGCTTCTAGAGCACGCAGTCCGCCAATGCCCAACACGATCTCCTGCCGCATTCGCATGTGGGTATCGCCACCGTACAGCGATTCCGTAATGTCCCGGTCTTCCTGGCGCTCGTTTTCTGGAATGTTGGTGTCCAGCAGGTACAGCTTCACCCGGCCAACGTCAATGTGCCACACTCTTAAGGTCACCGGACCGTGAGGCAGTTTAACCTGAACTTTAACTTCCTCGCCCCTCTCATTCATCACGGGCCGGACCGGCAGCGTGTAAAAATCGTTTACCGGGTAGCGTTCCTGCTGCCAGCCGTCGGGATTCAACGATTGCTGGTGGTAACCTTTTTGGTACAGCAGTCCAATCCCGATGAGCGGGATATCGGCATCGCTGCTCGCCTTCAGGTGATCCCCCGACAGTACGCCGAGTCCGCCGGAGTAGATTGGAAGGCATTCGGTCAGACCGTACTCCATTGAGAAGTAGGCGATCAATGCATCACTGGCCGGATTGTCGGAGGTCTGCAAGTAACTGTCGTACCGTTCGCAGGCACGCCTGTAAAGCGCAAGATACCGGGAATCGGACGCCGCCCGCTCCAGAGCCTTCTGTTGCACCCGGCCCAGCATCAGGACAGGATTATTTCCGCAAGCCTTCCACAGGACAGGGTCCAGGCGGCGGAACAAGGAACGAAGATTATGGTCCCAGCTCCAAAGCAGGTTGTAGGCAAGCTCCGACATTCTGGACAGCGCCTGAGGCAAAGCTGGGCACACAAGGAACTCTTTAAGAGGTCTGATATAGAAAGCCATTTTTCAAAAGTGTTCTGCGGACGGGGCCAGATTCTCTAGTTATAGCAGAACGGAGCGAATGACTTGCTGCAGGCAAGTGTTTGGAAACTTAAAACGCCTTAATGGAATCAAACCCCCATCAGGACGATTTGGATCTTATGCAGACAAGTCTAGGATTGGCGCCAAGCGCTTTGCTGTCCGCGATGAACGCAGCGCGTGAGCAAACCGACAAGTTGTTTTCAGTGATCCGCAGCGGTTCTCTTTATGAACGGCCGATTCCCCAACGTCACCGCCTGATCTTCTATCTTGGGCATCTGGAGGCATTCGATTGGAACCAGATCGGCGCCTGGCATCTTTCCCAGCCGCGGTTCCATCCATCGTTCGATAAGCTGTTCGAAGCGGGAATCGATCCCGATTCCGGTCAACTCCCCTCGGATCGGCCTTCCGATTGGCCAACCGTAGCGGAAGTTCACGGTTATTGTACACGCGTGCGCCGCGAAGTAGACACATTGCTTTCTACGGCATCGGACGAGGTCGTTTACACCGCGATTGAACACCGGTTAATGCACGCCGAAACACTCGCCTATCTGATCCACAATCTGCCGTTCGATCAAAAGAGCGGCCCCGGCCTTGGTCCTCTGCCTAGCGTCTCGCCTCCGGCGCTCAATGAAGCCGTCGCCATTCCCGGAGGCGCCGCCACGCTTGGAATGAAGAAGGACCGCTCTTTTGGATGGGACAACGAATTCGACGAGCACCAAGTGAATGTACCGCCATTCAGAATGGACCGGCACAAAGTGACGAATGCCGAGTACCTGGAGTTTGTCCGCGCCGGGGCCGCCCCGCCGCACTTCTGGGTGCAAAAGCCAGAGGGCTGGTATCTTCGGGGAATGTTTACAATGCAGCGCTTGCCCCTCGCCAGTCCTGTGTACGTGAGCCATAACGAGGCATCCGCTTATGCAAGGTGGAAGGGCAAGCGGTTGCCAACGGAAGCGCAGTTCCACCGCGCGGCTTACGGATCGCGCACTGGCACGGAACGCGACTTCCCTTGGGGCTCCTCACCGCCGCTCCGCTTTCACGGTAATTTCGATTTTCAGTACTGGGATCCCATTTCCGTCAACGCCACGCCCGCTGGCGATAGTTCGTTCGGCGTCTCACAACTGGTGGGCAATGGGTGGGAGTGGACTTCCACCATCTTCGGTCCTTTCCCAGGTTTTCAGGCTTCACCGAACTATCCTGGATATTCGGCCAATTTCTTTGACGGGCAGCATTATGTCTTGAAAGGCGCATCGCCTACAACGGCTTCCCGCTTCCTCCGCAGGTCCTTCCGGAATTGGTTCCGCCCGGATTATCCTTACGCATACGCCACCTTCCGTTGTGTGGAGAACGGATGAGCATCGCAACTGTCGAACGTACTGCACCGGCTCACGATGCAAGGCATCAGTTTGCGTCCGATGTCCATCTGGGTCTTGCAAAGTCCGGCCAGAAAGAATTGCCGTCCACTTACCTTTACGATGAGGTGGGTACCGCTCTGTTTGAAGCTATCACGCAGTTGTCCGAATACGGACTCACGCGTGCCGACGAACGGGTGCTGCAAGGCCATTCGGCGGAAATTGCCGCACGCCTGCCGGACGTTGGTGTGATCGCGGAACTCGGTAGTGGAAGCGGCAGGAAAACGTATTACGTACTTGAGGCATTCGCGAAGGGGCGCGATGTGGTCTACTATCCAATCGATGTGTCTGGCACCGCGCTGGCTGCCTGCAAGCAGGCGCTTTCCCCAATCGCCCGTGTAATTCCCTTGCAGCACATGTACTTCGATGGCCTACGCCTTGCCGCGCGCCAGCGGCGGCGCGGAGAGCCCTTGCTCGTGCTCTTCCTCGGCAGCACCATCGGCAATTTCGACCGCATCGGCGTAAGGGAGGAATTCCTGCGCACTATCCGCTCTATCCTATCGCCGGGTGACGCTCTTCTGCTGGGTACCGATCTATTGAAGCCCGAACCCGAGTTGTTGCTCGCCTATGACGACCCCGCCGGTGTCACAGCAGCATTCAACCGGAACATTCTGGTGCGGATCAACCGGGAACTCGGTGGCAACTTCGACCTCCGCCATTTTGAGCATGAAGCGCGCTACAATCGCCGCGAGCAGCGTATTGAAATGCACTTACGTTCCCTGGCGCATCAGCGGGTGTCGATCCACGCGGCCGGCCTAACGGTGAGCTTTCAAGCCGGAGAAACCATTTGGACGGAGTCCTCACACAAGTTCGATCTTCACTCGCTACCCGCGCTTGCCCGTTCGGCCGGGTTCCAGCACGTGGATTCCTGGGTTGATTCCGAGTGGCCATTCGCGGAAAATCTCTGGGTAGTTCCAGATAACCCGGAATGAGTCCCGTCGTCAGTTTTTCTCACGTTAACTATCGAATAGGCGCCCGGCAAATCCTTTCAGACATCACGTTCGATCTGAATCCAGGGGAAATACTGGTCATTTTGGGTCGCAGCGGGTCTGGCAAAACCACCGCCCTGAAACTGATCAATGCGCTTCTTATTCCATCGGAGGGGGAAGTGCGAGTACATGGCCAGGCCACCACTGCATGGGATCCCATCCGCTTGCGCCGTCAGATTGGCTACGTGATTCAAGACGTCGGATTATTTCCGCATTTCACCATCGCCCGGAATGTCGGCCTGTTGCCCGAACTGGAAGGTTGGGATACAGCACGGACTGGCGCGCGTGTGGAAGAGCTTCTCAATCTGGTGGGCCTTCCGGCCGAAGATTTCGCCGCCCGCTATCCCCGCCAGCTTTCCGGCGGGCAGAAGCAGCGCATCGGCATCGCCCGCGCACTGGCCGCCGACGCGCCGATTTTGCTGCTGGATGAGCCCTTCGGGGCGCTGGACCCGGTGACCCGTCTGGACTTACAGAATCAGTTTCTGGCCCTCACAAAGAGCCTGAACAAAGCCGCCGTGTTCGTGACTCACGACGTCAACGAGGCCATGCGCTTGGCCACCAGAATCGCGGTGCTATATGAAGGACATCTAGAAGTGCTGGCCGGCCCAGCCGAATTTAAAGAGCAAACAACCGGAGAGGCGGCCAAGTTCCTGGCAACTGTAGGGCAGGCCGCCAATTCCCTGCCATGATCGACTCTCTGATCGAACTCACCATTGAGCACATCCAACTTATCCTGATCTCCGTTGCCATCGCCATTGCAATCGGTGTCCCGAGTGGAATTCTTCTTCACCGCAAAGCACACCTGCGGCGCTGGCTACTGGGTTTCACCAACATCGTGCAAACCATCCCCAGCCTGGCTCTGTTCGGCTTCCTGATCCCAATTCCCTACATCGGCGGCATCGGGAAGAAAACCGCCATCATCGCCCTGGTTCTCTATGCACTGCTGCCGATCATGCGCAACACGCTCGCCGGATTGCAGCAGGTAGATCCTGCCGTTCGCGAATCCGCCATCGCCATGGGAATGACCTCCCGGCAACTTCTCCAACTGATTGAGCTGCCCCTTGCAAGCAGCACCATCCTTGCAGGTATACGGGTGGCAACTGTTACAACTGTAGGTACGGCAACCATTGCGGCGGCCATCGGTGGAGGAGGCTTGGGCGTCTTTATCTTCCGGGGCATCGCATCGGTTGACAAGACTCAGCTTCTTGCCGGCGCTGTACCCGCGGCGCTGATCGCGCTCATTGCAGATGGAGGATTGGGATGGATAGAACGAAGATTATCGCCTGCTTGATGGCGGTTCTCACCGGCTTGCTTGCAAGCGGCTGCGCCAAGCAGCACAGCTTGACGGTCGGATCCAAGAACTTCACTGAGCAAGTAATACTCGGCGAAATCGTCGCACAGCATCTGGAAAACCGGATGCACCAGAAAGTCCTCCGGCGCTTGAACCTTGGTGGCACGCTGCTGGTCCACCAGTCGCTGATGAATGGCGATATCGATGTCTATCCGGAATACAGCGGAACCGCGCTCACCTCGATCTTGAAGATCAACATGACCAACGATCCCAAGGCAATTGTGGAGCGCATTCGCGACGTGTATCGCTCCACGTTGCGGCTGGAATGGCTGGAGCCTCTCGGCTTTAACGACACTTTTGTGATGGCTGTGCGGCAGGAGACGGCTGATCAGTTCAAGCTCAATACATTGAGCGACGCCGAGAAGGCAAATATCGAATGGCGGATCGGTGTCGGCTACGAGTTCGAGCAGCGGCCCGATGGCCTGAGCACGTTGAACACGGTCTATCACTTTCCGAATCTGAAAGCTCCCGTCACCATGGATCTGGGGCTCATCTATCGCGCTCTGCAACAAAAGCAGGTGAATATGATCGCGGCCAATTCGACCGACGGACTTCTCGCCGTGGCAAAGGTCAAAGTTCTGAAAGACGACCGGCATGCGTTCCCGCCATACGATGCGTCACTAGTCGCCCGCACCGAAACCATCGCGCGGTACCCGGCTTTCAAACCCGCTCTGGATGAGCTTGCAGGCAAATTCTCAGAAGAAACGATGCGGAAACTCAACTACGAGGTAGACGGAACGCACACGCCGGTGGTGGATGTTGCGGCCGGATTTCTACGCCGCTCCGGTCTCAAGTAGCGGTCCGTTTACTGCCACTTCTTCAGAAAGCCCGGGAGATCTCCAGCCTGATCGCGCAGCAGACACGTGCCGATGTATTGCTGTCTCGATCTCGCGGAAGCAAGATCATGATAGGCAAACGAGCCCTTCACAAAATAATGACAAACCAGAGCACGCCGCGATAACTGCATATCTTTCCTCACAGAACCGCCGTGAATCAGGTTCGCATGCCAGATCAATACATCGCCTTTCTTCGCGTGAAAGTAATGCGGCTCCAGCCCGTGAGTCTGGATCAACTGCCGGATGCGCGGCTCATACTTGGCCTGATAAGACGAATATCCATCTCTCTTGAATTCAGGTTCGGTGATATCCACGTCCTTACTGAATACGTAGGGCAGCCTGTGGCTCCCTGGATAAAACACAAGGGGACCACTGTCAGGATGGATATCTTCAAAAGCGATCCACGCCGCGGTCAAATATCCAAGTGGATACGTGGTCATGTGGATCGAATCCGAATGCGCCGCCTGTTGCGAGCCTTTATGGGAAGTGATGGTCTGAAGCGGCTTCGGCTCCCGTTCCATCAAGAGTCGAATCCACCGGTACAGTTCGGGATGTTTCAAAATCCGGCAAAATCCTCCAACCTTCTTATGCGGATTCAGAAAGCGGCCAGGATAGGGATCGTCTTCGCCGGCTGATTGGGCTTCCAGACGAATCTTGCCGGCGCGGATTGCTTGATCGTAGGCGCCCCACACCTCATCCAAAAGGCTGTCTTCGATCAGATTTTTGATGACGATATAGCCGTTCGCCGCCCAATTTCGCTTTAATCCACTGCTCCTCTTCCATTCGATGCAAAGCCGGGTAAAGCGAGCCTTCCTCCACCCGCAGACTGTCTTCCGACATTGCTTCTATCTGCGCGGTAAGTCCGTACCCGTGCAGCGGTCCCCGCCGCGCCAGAATTTTCAGAACCAGCAGCGGAAGGGAGCCTTGCAGTGAATCTTGACGAGCCATAGGTGAGTTGGCTTACTAAGCTGTCTTAGTATGGACCGGCTTGGAGAGCGTGTAAGGGGGAAATACTGCTAGTTGGTTAGCTTCGCGACCGCCCAACTTTCCAGCCTGCTATCCAGATAGCAGCACAAAGCGGGACGGCTCTCTTTATCAAAATTGTCCAGGAGAACCGGAGATGCTTTCGTTCGTTTCGATCAACGTGCGGCTCAGTTTCTGATAACGCCGTAACCCGGGGACCTCACGCGCGGCCTTACGCTGGGCAGCCAGGTTCGGAAAGCTCTCGGTAACGGTCTTGCCCTTGTAAGTGAGCCGAAGGTTACGGCCATGGCCGGGATCGTCCCGCTTATATACGCTCGGTTAACGGGTATAAAAATAAGAAACAGCCATGCTTCACTTTGATGCCGCACACCCTGCGTGAGCCGGCTTGCGTGAACCGATTATGTTGCACGGTGAAACGCAGTGGCATATATTGGTGGGTTACTACCACCGTGGGTGATGGGGTCTCACCTTTAACCGTCCCAATTTGGATTGGGAATGATAGCTCCTACCGAAAGGTAGGAGCTATTTGTCTTTTGGAGCAAAGATGGAGGATCTTCTTGCAGTCTTGGATTGTCGCTGGCTCGTTATTACTGTTCTTGACAGACATCTCATTGTGTCAAACCCCATCAACCCGTCTGACACTGCAAGACTGCATTCGACTGGCGCAGACTGCTCCATCAAGCGTCCGGCTCGCTCGCCAGCAGATTGATATTGCCGAACACGGAATCCGGCAGGCACGCGCAAACTTTCTGCCGCAGATCTCAATCGCGAACACCTTTACATATAACAGTCTCCTTCCCGGAGGGAACTTCAGCTTTGTTTCCCTCAACGGCTTGCGTGAATACTATTCAGCCGCGACGTCGACAGTGGAACTCGATACGTCGGGCCGACTGCGTGCTATTCTCGGCCGCGCACGCGCCGACCGGGATGTGGCGAGGGCAGACCTGATTCTCAATCAAAGAGATTTGCGGCGCACGGTGGCGGCAAGCTACTACAGGCTCCTGCTGGCGCATCGAATCGTGGACGTGGCAAAGCGCGCTCTAGACGAGGCCATCAGTTTTGAGAGTAGGGCCCGCATCCTCTTCGAGAGCGGGGAGACTGCACAAGCGGACGTGGTGAAAGCATCCGCCCAAGTTGCGTTCCTGCGGGAGGCCGCGCAAGCGGCCGAACTGGAATCGCGGCTTGCCAATCACGATCTTGCTTCTTTTTGGACTACGGATGTCGCCGCTCCGCTGACAATCGAGGATGTACTCGACGAGCCCATTCCGCCATTGCCTGCCGAAATCTCGCCGGCGGGTTCTTATCTTAAACGGGTTGAGCTTCAGATTCTCGGCGCCCAGCTTCGCGGTTTCCAGGCCGATGCCCGGCGATTTCGGGCAGACCTGCTGCCTCAACTCGGAGTAACGTACCAATACGGCGTCGATTCTTTGCAACTTCAGTGGAGGGATCGCGGGTCGGCGGTCTTCGCGCATCTCAATATTCCAGTCTTCGATTGGTTCAAAGCGCGAAGCGCCATCCGGCAGGCACAAATTCAAGGGCAGCAAGTCGGCACGAACCGGGACATTTTTCAGCGCCGCTTTTCGAAGGAATATCAAGACGTGGTGGCGCGAATACAGATTGTCTATTCGCAGATTGCGCAAACCGGTGAACAGGTTCGGCTCTCGGAAGACAACTTGCGCCTGACCCGCGTGCGTTATGAGGGCGGCGAAGGATCGGCTCTCGATGTGGTCACTGCCCAGAGCCAACTCGCGCAGGCCCGGGCAAACTATTACAACGCGAGGATCGGTTATTTGAACGCACAAGCCGATTTGGAGGTGGTGTCGGGCCGATGAGCAAAACACACTATAACTATTTCTATCTGTTGATTTCCATTTTGGCGGCGGGATGTTCTCATCCGGAAGAAACACCTTCCAAACCGGTTGTAACGGTCCAGGTTGCGCCTGCGCAACTGGCGGAAGTTCAATTCACGGTAGAAGCGCCTGCAACGGTGTTCCCGAAAGAACAAGCGAACATCAGTTCTCGAATTACAGCTCCTATTCGCGAGCTTCGCGCCAGAAAGGGCGACACTGTAGCGGCAGGACAGGTGCTTGCGGTCCTTGAAAGCCGCGACCTTGCCGCGCAACGGAATGAAGCCGCCGCGATGGTGACCGACTCCCAGGCCAGCCAGCAAAAAATGGTGACCGGAACGCTGCCTGGCGATGAGGAAAGGTCTCGCGGCCAACTTGCCACAAGCGAGGCGGCACTTCAGCAGGCTGACAAGATGCTTGCAAGGCGAACCGAACTGTTCCGCCAGGGGGCCATTCCCAACCGGGATTTACAGATAAGCCAGACCGAACAGGCACAAGCAAAAACGGCGTATGATGTCGCAAAACGATCCCTGGATCTGCTTGAGCACCAATCACGCGACAAAGATTTAACGATTGCGGAAAGCCGGGTTGCTCAAGCCAAGGCCAAGCTGGATTTTGCGGAGACGCAGATTCAACTTACCCAGTTGCGAAGCCCATTCCCCGGCACGGTCACCGAACAATTTCTTTACCCAGGGGACATGGCGAAACCCGATGCTCCCATATTTACAGTGATGAATCTTTCCACCGCTATAGCGCGCGCCCAAGTGCCGGAGACGGACGCTTCGCAGATCCACATAGGCCAGGCATGTGCATTCAGTTCCGGCGACTCTGCGAAAGAACCGGCGCGCGGCCGGGTCACAGTAGTGAATCAAGCGGTAGATCCCGCACGCCGGACGATCGAAGTCTGGTGCGAGATCCCCAACACAGGTTCCAAGCTGCGGGGAGGCCAGTTTGGAACGGCGACTGTCTTCACGGGAAAGGAGAGCGCGAGCGTGGTTGTCCCACTGACTGCCATTCAGTTCTCAGAAGGAACTCGTACCGGCTTTGTCATGGTGGTGGACCAGAAACATGCGGCTCATCGCCGCGAAGTGGAAGCTGGCAACACGTTCAAAGGCAAAGTATCCATACATAAGGGACTGGCGGAAGGTGAATTGGTTATTGTTGACGGCGCATACGGCCTGCCTGATGGAACGGAAGTGAAGTATGCGGAGGCCCGTAAGTAATGGATGGGCCCGCTAGCGTAATGGAAGCCAAGGGACAGGCAATGGACGGCCTGGCTAATTTCGTTCAAGCCCACGGCCGCGCGATGGCGCTTGTAATTCTGAGCTTCGCGCTGGCCGGCTTGGTTTTCATGTTCCAGTTGCCGGTCTCCATTTTTCCCCAGACCGATTTTCCGAGAATTGTCATTTTGATCGACAACGGGATTACACCGGTTGACGTTCAGATGCTCACCGTCACTCGCCCCATCGAAGAGTCCATCAGATTGGTGCCGGGCATCACCACGGTCCGGTCGATCACCGGCCGCGGCTCCACGGAAATCAACGTTTTCTTCCGCTGGGATGTGGATATCCTGAACGCGCTCCATCTGGTTCAGGGGCGAATCTCGCAGATCACACCGATGCTTCCGCCGTCTGCCCGGTTCTACATCAACCGGCTCACCTTTTCAGTATTTCCCATGGTTGGTTTCAGCATCACCTCTCCAACCCGCTCTCAAGCCGAGCTGTGGGATCTGGCGTACTACAATCTTGCGCCGCGCCTTTATCGCCTGCCCGGCGTTGCCGAAGCCCGCATTGTGGGAGGGCGGCTGCCGGAATATCACGTCCTGGTGGAGCCGGAGAAGCTGAATAGCTATGGCATGCCGCTGAGCAAGGTTGTTAATGCAATTCGGAGCAGCAACGTGATCGTACCTGCGGGAATGGTGCAGGAAAACTACCACCTGTACCTGACCACTTTTACCGGGCTGATTCGCAGCAAGGAAGCCATCGAGAACACAGTGGTAGACACCGTCAAGGGGACACCCATTCTGATCAAGAATCTTGCGACGGTCGTATCGGGGGAAAAGCCGACCTACAATATCGTGACCGCCGACGGCCGTCCCGCGGTTCTGGTGAACGTGTTGCAGCAGCCAGATGGCAACGCGATCGCGATCGCGGATGCCGTGAATCGCGAACTAAAGGATATTAGCAAGACTCTTCCGCCCGACATTCAGTTGGCGACGTTTTACGATCAATCGATTCTGGTCCGCGAATCGATCAATGGAGTGACGGAAAGCATCATTATCGGGCTGCTGTTGTCTGTTGGCGTTTTGCTTATTTTCTTGAAAGACTGGCGCACGACACTCGTCGCGGCAACTGTCATCCCCATCGCCATCCTGATTGCCATCGTCTTCATGAAGCTCTTTAACATGGGGCTGAATCTGATGACGCTTGGCGGAATCGCGGCCTGCATTGGAGTTGTGATCGACGATGCGATTGTCATGGTGGAAAGCATCGTGGTCCATCTCTCGATGGGTAAAACGCCAAGCGATGCTTCGAAGACCGCGATTCGGGAATTGACGCCCGCTCTGATTGGTTCCACTCTCACGCCGATCATGGTCTTCGTTCCACTGGTCTTTCTCGGCGGCATCACCGCGGTATTCTTCCGCGCACTCGCGATGACAATGGCCACGGCGCTCGCCGCATCTTTGCTGTTGGCGTTATTCTTCACTCCTGTGTTGGCGGCGGCTTTTCTGAAAATGCGGCCGGGATCGAGCGGCCAGACGCTGGAAGAAGCGGAACAAGCCAGCGAAGGCTGGGTGCTTCGATGGATGACGGCTCGATACGAATTGGCGCTCAGTTGGGCTCTGCGCCACACCCGTAGCGTGTTGGCCGCATCGGCGGCAATCCTCGGAGTGACGGTTCTTTTATACACGCAGCTCGGCACTGGTTTTCTGCCCGACATGGATGAAGGCGCTTTCGTGCTCGATTACCGCATGCCCGCCGGCACTTCGCTTCAGGAAACCAATCGGGTTCTCAACCATGTGGAGAAGTTTCTGCGCGAGACGCCTGAAGTGGAGAGTTACTCCCGGCGAACCGGCGCGCGGCTTGCGCTGGCGATTGCCGAGCCGAACACCGGCGATTTTCTAATCAAACTGCGAAAGAAACGAACCCGCTCTTTAGAAGACGTCACATCGGAACTGCGGAAGAAGATCACCGGATCGGAACCGGCTATCGATGCGGAGTTTCCGCACATCTTGGAAGACCTGGTTGGAGATCTCGCGTGGTCGCCTCAACCAATTGAAATCAAGGTTTATCACGAAGACGATAAGACGTTCAAAGAGGTGGCCAAACGAATCACGGAGTGGTTACCCAAGGTGAAGGGAGTGGTCGACATCGTGGATCGTACGACGGTCATCGGTCCGTCGATCAATTTCCGCATCGACAATGAAAAAGCGCAGCGGGCTGGATTTGGCGTGCAGGATGTGGCCGACCTCGGGGCCGCCATTCTGGACGGAGAATTGGCGTCGAACATGATCCGTGGCGATCGGCTGATTGGCATCCGCGTCCGGTATCCGGAAGCGCACAGGTCCAACTCGGAGTCATTGAAAAATCTGCTCATCACGTCGCCCACGGGTTCGACGATGCCCATATCCAGCGTGGCGCATATCGAAATGGACGAAGGGCAGACGGAAATCCGCCGCGAAAACCTTCGCAATATGTCCGCGGTGACGGCCCGGTTGGAGGGGAGAGACCTCGGATCGGCGATGGCCGAAATACAAGAACGATTAACGAAGGAAGTGGCGATGCCGGCGGGTACCGAAATCGAATACGGCGGCTTGTATCAGATCCAACGGGAATCGTTCCTTGGATTGTCGCAGGTTCTGGTGATGTCGATGCTGCTGATTCTGATCGTTCTGGTTTTTGAGTTCCGGTCGTTCTCGCACCCAATTGCAATCCTTTTTGCGACGATCCTCTGTGCATCGGGGGCTCTGTTCGCTCTATTTATAACTCGGACGACGCTGAACATCTCATCCTTCATGGGGGTCATTATGGTGATCGGCATCGTTCAGAAAAATGGCATTCTCATGTTGGATTCGGAGAAGCACTTCTCGGCGATGGGCTACGAACTGCGGGATGCAATTTTTCATGCCGGCCGGCGGCGGCTGCGTCCGATTCTGATGACGGCGCTCGCAACCGTGTTCGGCATGCTTCCATTAGCGATCGGCGTAGGATCGGGCGCTCAGTTGTTGCAACCCCTGGCGATCGCGGTCATCGGAGGTGTACTTGTTTCGATGGTTTTATCGCTGTTAGTCACGCCGGTTGTGTTTTATCTTTTGCGGCGGCGCGGACACCACGTATCGAATGCTCAAGGAGACGGCTTATGATCGAAAGGCAAATCCGCCCGCTAATCGGGTTATTGTTACTTGGCACTGTCGCTGCTATTGGACAGGTGAATACGTTGACGGGCAACGAAAAGACACAGGGATGGACTCTGCTTTTCAACGGAAACTCACTAGAGGGGTGGACACAAGAAGGTGGCGCAAAATGGGATGCGCGGGCGGGTGCGTTGCGGGGTGCAGGCGGAGATGGCTGGTTGCGCTCGCGCGACCGGTTCACTGACTTCAACCTGAAGTGCGATTTCAAGAACTCGCCGAAAGGCAATGCCGGCATATTTCTGAGAGCCAGCAAGGAATCAAAGCCCGGCGAGCCCAATCCAATGACTGCCTACGAACTGCAGATCCATAACGAGGATGAGAAATACGCAACGGGAAGCATCGAAGACCATATTCAGCGGCTGACCGCGGTGAATCCCGCTCCGAATCAATGGCACTCTTATGAAGTAGAAGTTCGAGGAAGCCACCTCACCGCCACATTGGACGGCGTTAAGGTTCTGGACGGAACCGATCGCACAATTTCCTCGGGTTTCATCGGACTCCAGCATCATAAAGACATGCCAGTTGAGTATCGGAATATCAAAGTGAAGGCGATACGGCGTTAGGAGCGGGAGCATAGAAAACCGCTCCCCGCTCCATCTCAGCAACAAAACTTAAGTTAAAGACCAACCCTTCCGGAACGTTGGCTTCAAATACTTATTAGCCTCCGTATTATTACTAAACCGCATCTTCGCTGCGTCCCACTCCAACTTGCCTTCCACCCGCAGCGCAATCACGCCCAGCAGCATCCATTCGACAAATGGCGCGGCCACATTGAAGTTCGAGCAAGCTGGATCGCCACCCTTGCACGCGCGAATCCAATCCCGGTAATGCCCAGGCGACCGAGTCAGCAGCTCCGGCGGAAACTTGTAATCCTTCATTTTCTCCACCGGTATCAGGCGCGTCTGCTCACCATAAGTCCCCGTCGTGATCATGCCCTTATCGCCGATGAACAAGCTGCCATCGGGAGACGGCACATGGGTAACCGGTTCTGCCTGCGAAGCCTCGAAACTCTCATAATCGAACACGCGTCCCACAAAGCCCGACGGCGGCCGCGCAGGCACACGCAATCGCGGAGCGCTCCCATCACCTGCAGTAACAGCAGCGGCACCTGCAGCCTGTCCCTGTGGCCGGCCCTGACCCCGAAATGGCAGATCGCCCAGCAGTTAACCCTTCGGCACGCCTTCAATCTCGGGTGTCTCCTTCATCCCGTCATGCCAGAAAATCTTTACCGGGGGCATCGTGCCCCGCGCAGGGAAATCAAACCGGATCACTGAGCTCTTCGGGAACATGAAGTCGCTGGTGCCTTCCTTCTTAATGCACTCCACGCTCGTCGGAGCACCCAATTGCAGCGCCATGTTCGGCGCGCCCAGAATATGACATGCCATATCGCCCAGGGCGCCACATCCGAAGGAGTAAAAGCCGCGCCAGTTGAACGGCTGATAGAAGTTCCCATACCGGTTCGGATAGCCCTTCCCGCCAGAGGTGTACGGGCGCGTGTCGGAAATGCCCAGCCAGAGGTCCCAATCCAGGGTGTCTGGAATCGGATCCGAAGGCGGAATCTCGGTCAGGCCCTGCGGCCAGATCGGACGGTCCGTCCACGCGTGGACTTCATTCACGTTCCCGATTTCGCCGCTCCAGATCATTTCCGCAACCTGCCGGGTTCCTTCGTTTGAGTAACCCTGGTTGCCCATCTGCGTCGCCACCTTGTGCTTGTTCGCGGCCTCCCGCAGCATCCGGGCTTCCCAAATACTGCGCGTCAGCGGCTTCTGCACATAGACGTGCTTCCCGCGTTCCATGCACCACATCGCGGCCGTGGCATGCATGAAATCCGGAATCGTAACAATCACGGCATCGATGCCACTAGCCTCTTTGTCGAGCATCTTCCGGAAATCTTTATACTTCGGAACCTTCTCAAATTGTTTGAACTTGTGCGCGGCTTGCTTGTCGTCCACATCGCAAAGCGCGACGATGTTCTCGGTGGAGCAGCCGTCGATATCGCTGGAGGCCTTGCCCCCGGCTCCAATCGATGCGATGTTCAACTTCTCGTTGGGCGACTTGTAGCCCAACATTTTTAGCGACGCCGTGCTGCCAAATCCGCCCGCGGGAACGGCGCCTGCCAGCAGCGTCCCGAAAAAGAAATGTCGTCTGGTAGAACTGTATGTCAAAAGAGGCCTCCCTGTTTATCCTATTACCATCTGGAAGGCACGAGTAACCTGCCTCCACACAGCTTCAATAAGACTCAGAAAATCAGCCGGAAAGCCAGTTGAACTTCCCGGTTCCCGTAACCGCCGAGTGTGCTTGAAATCTCGCCGAAATTGCCCGCATTCAAGTTCGTGCTCGGATTCGAGAAGTGCGGGGTGTTGCTTATATTATAGAACTCAGCGCGGAACTCGGCTTTCACGCGCTCGGCAATCGGGAAATTACGGAAGAGCGAGAAATCGTAGTTGGTCAAGCGAGGACCGCGTACGATATTGCGTCCCCCGTTGCCGAAACGATTTGCGCCGGGCTGTCCGAACGCGGTTGTATCGAACCACTTTTGCCCAGGTCCAATTCCGTCCAGGATTTGCGCCGGCCGCAATGCGTCCGCAAAATTTCCGTTACCTGGGCAGTTGCACGGCGTTGCATCCGCGGTTACAGTAAACGGCGTTCCGGTGGCTAGACGGAAGATGCCATTGATCTGCCAATTACCCACGATGTAAGCAAGCGGGCCACCGCCGCGTAGAAACGGCTTTCCTTTCCCAAACGGCAATTCGTACAAATGACTGATCGTCAGCATGTGAGTGCGATCGTAGTTAGAGGGTGCGTAATGCCGTTGAAGATTCGTGTTGTCGGTGAATCCGGCTTGATCGCTGCCCAGATCCATGGATTTGCTGTAGGTGTACGCGAGCGTGAAGGTGAGGCCGTGGGAAAAGCGTTTGGAAGCGTTTGCCTGGAGTGAGTTGTAATTGCTGTTTACACCATCGGCACGCAAACTCACATCGGCTGTATGGCCGAATCGCTGGTTAAAAGGCTTTCCGGCAATCCCCGTTCCGGCGGGTGCCGCGTTCAGCGCAAGATTAAACGGTTCCTGCCTGCCTACGTTTCCCACGTAGCCTACATCGACTGCGATTCCCGCTCCAATTTCGCGCTGATAGGTCAGGTTATAACTCTGAACGTAGGGAATGCGGTTATATTTTGGGATCACGAAGAATGCCTGGTTGGGCGCGGGCGTAATGTGGCCGTTTGAGGGTATCGGAACAATGTCCACCGGCGGCAGGCTATTAAATGCGCCATCCACAATGAAGTCGTTCGTGGCGCCCTGCTGGATGTTGTAGATCACTGGAAACTGCGTCGAGAGCGTCCCGCCGGTGAATCCAAACCGGCCTGTCCAGTAGCTGATTCCATAACCCGCGCGAATCACCGACTTGCTGTCGAGCCGGTAGGCGGCGCCCAGCCGCGGAGCGAAGTTGTGCGGTGCAACATCTACGTTTCCGCTGAGTGGAACATCCCCAATTCCGGCAACCAGCAGCGTATTCGTAGCCGGATCGTAATTGGAAGCGCCGCCTGCATAGCGCGGCTTCACGGTGGTGTACAGCTCATAACGCATACCGATGTCCAGCGTCAGTTTGGCGCTCACCTGATAGGTGTCCTGTACAAACGCGAAAAACTGGGTTTGACGATTGGTCGGCGTAATTGGCATATACGTGCGGCTCACTTGATCCGGGGCGCCAATCAGAAAGGAAGCAAAGGAATTGGCAAACGTTCCATTCGGGCCGAGCGCCGGGCCATTTTTCAAAGCGGTGGTTCCGGGGTTGAACTGGAAAAGACCGCGTGGACCCAGGTTCAGTCCTTGGGGTTGAAAACGGTCCGCACGGATCCGGTGGGCTTCCACGCCCCACTTGAAAGCATGGCTTCTCAGAATCTTGCTCCAGGTATTCACGGCGGTGAACAGATTGTCTGTGTTGATCAGGGGATAAAAGACCGGCGTACCAATCCCCGGCATTCCATTAATCTGTATGCGGGCCAGCCCCTGCGATGAAATTCCGTCCGGGTTTGGATTTCGGATTCCCAACTGCTGGGAAAGCGGTTTATCGATATTAATTCCGTTCACGTTGGTGCGATAGCGGTTGTAGCCGGCCCGTGCCTCCGTCAGCAGGGTCGGACTGAATCCGTGGGTGAGATTCACTGAGGCGGTGATCGTGTAATCCTTCGCCGTCGTTCCTTCCCCAATGATGTCGCCAAGTGACGCGCGCTGAACCACGTCGTAAAGAGCCGTGTTGAACTTGGCAAAGATCTTTGTCTGATCGGTAAAGCTATGATCCACGCGGGCATCATAGCTATTTCCGTCGTAAGTAAACGGAACGTTGACGTTGAAATTATTCGAAAAGCCAGGCAGATTCGCTTGAGGAAAATACGGCAGAAGACCGGCCGCAATCGGATGAAAGCGGTTCTTCGGGATCACGTTATTCGGGAAGGCCGTGCGGCCTGTTCCGTCGGCATTTCCCGTCGCCGGATCGAAAATGGTCACGCCCGGCGTGGCGCTGAAATCGCCATTGAGCCATCGCGGATCTGGAAGGGAACCGATAGAGTTACTCGATTGCCGGAGCTTCCGGCCCTGGTATGCGCCAAAGAAAAACGTCTTGTTGCGAACGATCGGACCGCCCGCCGCCACTCCATATTCGTTCCGGATAAAGCCCGGTTTGGGCGTCCCTTCTTTATTGAAGAAGTCTCGCGCGCGCAGGTTGGCAACCCGGTTGAACTCAAACAGGCTGCCGTGAAATTGATTCGTGCCACCGCGGGTAGTAGCATTCACCACAGCGCCGCCGGCGCGTCCGAATTCCGCGTTGTAATTGCTGGTGGTCACGTGTACTTCCTGCACCACTTCCGCCGAAGGAATGTACACGCTCAGTCCCAGCGTGGGGTTGGTATTGTCCACTCCGTCCACCAGAGTGTTGTTCGCGGAATTCCCGTTTCCATTCGCACGGAAAAAGGTGGTTCCCTGAGGATCTTCAAGAGTTGTGAAATCCACGGTTGGCGGCGTAACACCCGCCACAAGTCCGGCCAAAGCCTGAAAGCTGCGGTTGGCCAGCGGCAACTCAGTCACGGACTGAGTGGTAAAGTTTCGCGCAACCTCGGCACGATCCGTTTGCAGAAGCGGAGACTCTGCGGTCACCTGGACAGTTTCGTTCACGTTTCCCGGTTCGAGAGTGGCGTCCACTCGAACGGTGGAAGACACCTCCAGGTCCACCTTGTCACGGACAAACTTCTTGAAGCCTGCATTTTCGATCTCGATCCGATACTCTCCGGGCGCAAGATACGGAATCGTGTAGACGCCATCCGTCGTAGAAGCAGTCTTACGGGCCACCCCCGTTCGATTCTCTGTTGCGGTGATCGTAGCGTTTGGAACAATGGCACCCGACGAGTCGGTGACAGTTCCAACGAGCGTGGAACTGACGGCTTGCCCGGACGCCGCCGCCGGGATAAAAAAGACGACGGAACAGACGGAAACAAGAACAACCAGAGACTTAGGCACACGCAGCATGACTACACCTCACTGCGAGGAAATCTACCATAGCCAAAAATGCCGCACAAGGCCAGACTCATCGCGGAGGATGAAAAGATCGTGGTCCTCCGATCACAACTGAGTGCAATGGGCGCTCAGTTATTCAGCCGCCGCTAGAAAATCCTTTCCTGCCGTTTCAGTGTTCCAAAAGATCCGATGTTCGCGATGGCAAAGGCGACGCGGAACTGATTCTCATTCCGGGTTCCAAAGTTGAAACGCCGGAACTGGACACTCAAGCCGCAGCAATCGCTGTTGTAAGTCACCTGCGTAGTCGCGTACTGCAGGATGCCGCGCCGGTAATCGTAGATCGCGCTGAACGCGGAACTCCACCCTCGCTTTTGCTCCTGGCCGATTCCGAATAATCCCCTGAACTGATTCGCGCTTGGACTCAGTGTGTCCACGCTGCGCACCTGGTTGTGTCCCACTGAGAGAAAGTAGTTCGAAATGCGCCCATCCATGGTGATGCCGCTGTTCACAAAGTGGCCGCGCAATGGATCGTAATCGGTCCGCCACTCAATCCCAAGGCGTGGGTCCGGCTGCGTCCGCAACGTCGAGATCACCGGAGAATAGTTTCGCGGGCCATCCAGAAACGTGTAGCCGGTAAGCGTAGCCGTGCTCAACAGCACGTTGCGTTCGCCCGGCACAACGGCGCCGCCAAACGTGGGATCGAAAAAACGGCGCTGGACGACCTGCCAACTGAGCACCTCATCCACACGGCCGTCCTTGCGTTTGACGTAAAGACGATTCGTGATGGAGATGTCCGCTTCCTTCGTGTCCGACAACAGATCCGTCTCATCGAAGCGAATGATGCGGCTGAACTCGTCTCCAATGCCGCTGACATAGTGGAATGAGGCGCGGGGTTCGATCACGTGCTTGAGCTTCGTTCCCATCCAGGAAGGCGCCTTGTAGACACGGGCAAGCGACGGCGGAACCAGATCGAGCGAAAAATCGCGCGAACTCCGCACAATATCGCTACCCACCACCTGGCGATCGTTGTTGAAACTGGACCCATAATGGGTTTCGCGAATAGAGAAGGAAGGCACCACATTGAAGCCGTTCCAGTGCAGCGCGGTGGTGATGCGCGGTTCCACGTCCAAACGGTCGACCGACTGGCGCGTCTGAAAACTGGGCTGATCGCGGCGCATCAGGCTGGCGCTGGAATCAAACGACACCCAGACCGGGATGATTCGCTCTGAGATCTGGCGATCCCTACTGTTGAATTCCACCGACGGCAGCTTCTGAATGGTGATTTTGTCATCCGTAGCGGCGCTGAGAAAGTCCTGATTACGCTGCGCGACGAAGTTGAGGGAAAATGTGGACCAGTCCTTACTTACTACTCCGATGCTGTGCGATTCCGTGGCAACCGCTTCAAAGAACGATTCCGTAAAGGCCTGCCGGAAGGCAAAAGAACTGAGGTAGTTTAGTGAACCTATGGCGTGGAAACCGTACGCAAGGTCGGCCTTGGCATCCGCGGTGAGCAAATAGCCACCCTGCTTGAGCCGCTCGCCATTGTCCTGCAACAAGCCTCTGTCGTTCACGCCGTAGAGAACCATGTTGAAGTCTGAGCGATCTGTCGGCTTGCCTCGAAAGTCCACATGATGGGCGACGCCCCGTTCGGTAAAGAACTGTGCGCGGTAACTTAGGTCGTAGCTGCGGTTGATGGCCCAGAAGTACCCAACGCCCACCATCTTTCCACGCCGTGAGCTGTTACCGATGTTCGGCGTCAGCAAGCCGCTACGCCTGGGCTCCTTCTCCAGAGACTTGTAGAAAAACGGAGTGAAGAAGATGGGAACGCGCTTCACCCAGAAGATGGAATTCCTCGCAATCGCGCGGTCGCCAGGGATCACGTCGAAAATTGGGCCGCGCAATGTCCACCAGGGTTTCGGAAGCCGGCAATCCGTGATGAAGCCATCGTGCAAAATGTAGCGATCCCCCAGGCGCTCCGCCCAAACGCCCTGAAATGAAAATGGATTGGGGGTGGTGAGGACGCCGCGCCGCGCTTCGATCTTTGCAGGCGAGGAACCGTGGACGTTGTAATATTTCCCGGTCTCGTCCACCGTGTTGTACTCCACCTTGTCGGCTTGAATGATCTCGCCGCCGATGAAGTTCTGGTAGTACACGTGGCCACGGGCCTCCGCATAACCGGTATCTTCGTCGTAGTCGATCTCGTCCGCCCGCAGCAGCATGTCGGTGGTTTCGATTTTCGCCTGCACGCGCAGTTTGTATTGCGATCCCTCCTTTTCCTGATAGCCGAGAGCGCCGATATTCACACGGCCTGGGGCCGGTGCATTCGGTCTTGGCGGCCGCGGAATCCGGGCTGTTTCAGCGTGCAAAAGGGGGGCAGGAATCAGCGCCATGAGCACGCACGCCAAAAATAGTTCGTGACATTTTCGGGTAAATATGTTACGAAGAATCTGGACCACTTCGCGCGCCAGTAACTGACAAGGGTTCAATCAGCAACGTAACACGGCGGAGTAACGGGCCGCAACAGCGAATGAGAAACGCGTGAGCGAATGCACATGACTTGCCAATACTGCACAGCAAAGAACTATCCGGAGGACCACCGTTGCCAGCGGTGCGGGCGGCGCATTCACACCGCTTATGAGCGGCCCGGCCTCGATCGAACACCCGTGAGTACATCGGCTCTGGCCCCGGAGTTGTTCTTTGAGTCCCCGGCGCCAGCCCGGCCTGCGTTTGGTCCTCAGGTGGTGCCATCACCTGCATCGTTACCCTCATCGGGGGAGCGCCGCGAACACGCGTATCAGGCGTCTCTGTTCGGCCCACAGGAAGTATCTTCCAGGAGCTTGAAGGAAGCGCCGCGCAAATCCTCACAAACAACACCCCGGCCTCGTCCGGATAAGAACGCACAGCAAACTCTCAATTTTGCCGGACCCGTCCCGCGAGGCAACCATGCTCTGCGGACCTCGGTTGAGGCGAGAATTTATTGCAATGCGCCCATTGCCGCAACTCCATTGCGAATCATGGCTTCCGTTGCCGATTGCGGCCTCGCGCTGATCGGGGCGGGGATGTTCGCGGCACCGTTCCGCTTCATGGTACAAGAGCCGGCGTGGAGCAACCAGATGCTGCTCGATTGCGTGGCCACTGTGATCGTGATTTCGCTGTTTTACCGGGTGTTGTTCTGTCTAGCGAATGGAGACACACCCGGCATCAGGATGATGGGTTTGCATGTGATCGACTTCGATGGCCGCAAGCCGACGCGCCGGCAAAGATTTCAGCGGCTGGCGGGGGGATGCATCGGAGTGGTTGCGGGCGGATTGGGTTTGCTATGGGCGCTGTCCGATGAAGAGCGGCTGACCTGGCACGACCAAATATCGCAAACCTTCCCTACGCCGCGCCAATAGAGTTCGCGCCCGAATGCGTACCTGTGCCACATTGGTAGGCAGATGAACATACAATTCGACGACAAGAATCTGTTCGCCACCATGGTTGGCGACGCGAATGGCGTAACCCCGGATGAGGTTACGCGCGCTAAGCCGGCTGCGCTGCAAGCGTTGGCTTCCTTCCAAGCCTCCAGCGATCAGCAACTCTACGGCTTCGCTCATTTGCCGTTCCAGGCTGAACTCATCAAATCCATTGCCGATTACGCGAAGGAAATGCGTGATACCTACAACACGGTTTGCGTTGTTGGCATTGGCGGCAGCGCCCTGGGGGCGTGGGCGCTGGACTGCGGCATTCACGGCCCGCATCCGGTGCAGTCGGATTCACACCCGCGTTTGGTGATTCTGGATAACGTCGATCCTATGTTCATTGAAGCCGCTCTGGATTCCATGAGTCCGAAGAAAACCTTGGTGGTTGTAATCGCGAAATCCGGATCGACGGCGGAGACAATGGGAACGTTTCTCATCGTGCAGGACTGGCTGGTGCAGAAGTTGGGGAAGAAGGCAGCACAACGGATCGCGGTAGTCACGTCGGAAGGACATGGAGACCTGAAGACGCTCGCAACGAAGGAAAACTACCGGACGTTCCACCTGCCGGAGAACGTTGGGGGAAGGTTCAGCGTTCTTTCCGCCGTGGGCCTGCTGCCGGCTGCGCTGATTGGAATTGATATCCGGAAGCTCACCAAGGGAGCGGCGGCGATGACGCATCTCTGCTGGCAGAAGGACGTGGAAGAAAACGCCGCCTTGCGGGCGGCCATGATGCATCACCTGATCTGGACGCGGAAGAAGAAGCAGATTCAGATCGCATTTCCGTACTCGAACCGTTTATGGGGAGCGGCATTCTGGTTCCGTCAGCTCTGGGCCGAGTCACTGGGGAAGGCAAAGGACCGGAAAGGCAAAGAAGTACACGTGGGGCAGACGCCGATCGCGGCGCTGGGCACCACTGACCAGCATTCACAGGTGCAGTTATACATGGAAGGCCCGAATGACAAGGTGTTCAGCTTCTGGGGCGTGGATAAGTTTTCCGCGCAGGGCAAGATTCCGAAAGTGAAGACGGGGTTCGACAGCTTCGACTATCTTTCCGGACAGACCCTGGCGAAGTTGATTGACGCCGAGCGGCGCGCCACCGCGGCGGCGCTTACGGAGAATGGCCGCCCGAACTGCACTTATACTCTGGAGAAGGTGGATGAAGAAAATCTGGGTGCGTTCCTGCAACTGATGGAGTTTCAGACTGCGTTCGTTGGGGAGTTGCTGAATATCAATGCGTTTGACCAGGAAGGCGTGGAACTAGGCAAGAAATACACCTTCGGACTCATGGGCCGCGACGGATATCAAGATTACAAGACTCGGTTCCAGGACTACGAGAAGAAACGGAAGTAGAGGCTTACGTTGTCAGACGGGCCGTGTTGCTGGATGGGCTGCCTGTCAGAACCAAGTCCCACAGCAGCGCCAATTCCGGCCCCTGCCCAAACCGACGCACCGGACCTCAGTCTGCGCACCTGATGAACCTCGTTGCGTGCCAGTTCGCGCGGCCTCTTGATCCGGCCGGGAAAGCCGCGCTCGCCGGAATCGAAGCGGATGGAGTCTGGAGCTACGCTCATCAGCTCACCGCGATACCACTTGCCGGTTTTTGTTTAAATCGCGAGCAGGGTATGGGACGGTAGGTTTCGCACCCCGCGCCAATCGCTTAAGGCTGGCGACGGCTGCGCCAGACCAGGCGGCAGAAGCAAAGAGCAGATCAACCCCATTGATACGAAACGGATCCCGCGCGATCCGACGGCGGCCAGCGCGGATTTCATTTGACCTCGGGCTGACCACTTGCCGGTTCGATAATGGCCCGCATGGATTTGTTCGATTTCGGCATGCGCCAGTCCGGACCGTATCCGTGGATCTGATCGCGCCCGAATTCCGCTTCCAATAATCCGCACGTGATCACAACGGTTCGGCCTGCAGTATCCACTTCCACAGCATGGCGAAACGCATCCGGACCGCTACAGAGAAACAGCTTCTGTAGCATCTCGACTACATAGTCGTACGTATGCTCGTCGTCATCCAGCAGCACGACATTGAACAAGGGCGCCAGTTCTTCGAGGTGCTGCTTTTCAACCTCGGGGGGACTTGCTGTTTTCCCCATCGTTCTTTAGGACCGCTCCAGAGCCGCGTAAATCTCAGCGATATTCGTCTGCACAGCCGATGATAATACGGTGGAACTGTCCTCGCCGGGTATCGCGGCCTGATAGCGGATCAGCGAATCCTGAATGAACTTACCGTATCCGCCGTCGGCTAGAGATTTCAGTTTGTCCGGTGTGGTTGCCTGCTGGATTTGAGCAAGCGTTTTGTTGCTTCGTTTGCCCTTGGTTACGGTGTCTGTCAGCTCATCCAAATAGTTGCAGACCTGGTAGAGTCTGGTTCGAGTATGCTGGACGGCAGCGTGCCCGCCGATGACGTGCTCAAACGGAAACTCAGCGAAGTGCAGCAGCGTGTTCGGCCACTCCGCCGGGTAGCCATCCGCAATGAAGGGCGAAAACCCGTGCAGCGTATCCCCGGTCGCGATCACTTTCTTCTGCGGGCAGTACACCACCACGTCGCCGGACGTATGGGCGCGGCCACGAAATGCCAGATGGAGGTCGTGCGCTTTATCGTGAATAATCAGATCGCGATCGAAGGTTACGTTAGGCAACTCGGGAGTGTAATTGCGCATTTCCGCCAAATAGGCGGTTGAATCGTGAATCAAGTGCTGGAATGCGGCCTTTTCTTGCGGGTTCTTGGCTGCTCCCATTTTCTCCTTGTAGGATGCGAGGGATTTCTCAGTTTCCGCCACCGATTTCTTCAGGCGGTCCACGCCGTTTTCCGACAGCAAATTGCGCGTTGCTTCCGAAGCAACCACGTCGGCATGCGGAGCAATCTTCCGATAGGACGAAGTCCCCTGCGTGTGGTCCCAATGGAAATGGCTGTTCACGACATAGCGGACGGGCTTCTTGGTGATCTCACGCCGGATCTGCGATACCAGGGCCGTAACCGCGGAGGGCTTGGAATGCGTGTCCACGATCAGCAGATCGGCGGAGTTCTCAAATATAGCCGCGTTGCAGTTCAAGAGGGTTTCAGGCCGGGCGATGGCGGCATAAATGCCGTCGGCCACCTTTTCGATGTCGAAGAGAGTGGGGAGACCATCCACGGCCTGTGCCCTGGCGTGCGTGGCACGGAAAACAGCCTGCTCCATCAATGCCGCGCCGGTCCAGCAGGTTCCCAGCGTTTTCTTGAGAAAACCGCGTCTTGAATGATTCATCATGAGTCCTTAAAGCTTGCGAATGGGTTTAGATAAAGATGGTACAGCATTTGGGATGCTGGTTGCGGCCTCATGTGGAGTCGATGAGCGGACCGGAGAAGTTGCCGCCGTATGTTCTCGGTTACGGCGATATCAACTTCGTCCGGCGGGGCCGTACGCGAGCTTAGGGCTCAACCTTAGCTATTCAATTTTCAAAGAACCTGTGAGGCCGTTGCCTCTCCCCGCCAGCTTCGCGGTGCTGCTGCAAAACCAAGGCAATTGGCGGCTAGGCCGTTTTGCCGAGCAAAGCCAATGCTGGACACTTCGCTTTACCGAGCAAAGCCAATTCCGAGTTAGCACGCGTTGCTGAGCAAAGCCAAATGCTGGACACCCCGATTTTGCCAAACAGAGCCAAATTGCTGGACACTCCAATTGCCGAGCAAAGCCAATGCCGAGCACTCTGCTTTGCCAAACAGAGCCAATTGCCCGGCTCTCCGCTTCTGCCCAGCAGAGCCAATTTCCAAACACTCCGCCTTTTACCGAGCAGAGCCAAATTGCTGACCTCCGATTTTGCCGAGCAAAGCCAATTTCGGAGTTAGCTGCGTTGCCGGGCAAAGCCGATTTCAGAGGCGAAACTACCAAGAACGAACCCAAGCCGCTTCCGACTCGTAACTCCTTTTATGATTCAGTTTGCCGGCCGGGTTGAACCGTGCTTCGCGTGTTTCCCTACATGACTGATTGCAAAAGGAACATAATCCCAGCTTTTCCGTCACTGAAAAGGTTTGATCGGCTGGCGGGTACCAGAGGGCATTGCCTACTGCAATTCGCTTTCGCCTGGTTGTCGATTTCCGTATAGCGTAACCTTGCCCCGAACGGCCGATCCAGACGCTAAGATAGAGGAAAGATGACGATGCGAGAACAAGTGACGGTAGATCAAGGCATACCTCAGGTCCGCCACGCCTTGTCAACACGCGAGATCATTGGCAATCGGTCGTAAGCGTACAGGGTTCAGGTAGGATCGGAAGGCGGGAACCACCAACGCATGAGATGGGTGCGGTTTACGGGTATGTACCAGCCGCGGGCGACTTGCCGCTTCGGTCGGGAGAATGGCAGACCTTGGATATTACGCTGATCGGCCGTACCGTGACTGTGGTCCGGAATGGCGTCACCATTCACAATCACGTCGAGTTCCGGGAATCTCTGACGGCGCGCTGGACAGCAATGAGAGTGAGCCGGGTCCGTTGTTCCTGCAGGGCGATCACACGGGCGGAATGAAATACCGGAACATCATGGTTTCCGTTCCCAAGAGCTGATGGTCATGGTGTCTGTCCAGATTTTTGGTATCAAGAATTCCCAGGCTACTCGGGCTGCCGAGCGGTTCTTTAAAGAGCGGCGCTCGACGATTCATATGGTGGATTTGAAACAGAAGCCGATGTCTGCGGGCGAGATCAAGAGATTTGTTGAGCGCTTCGGTTTGGCTGGACTGATTGATACCGAAGGCAAAGCTTACATCGACGCTGGGCTGAAATATCTGAAAATCTCCGACGCTGAACTGCTGGAGCGAATTGAAAGGGAACCCAAGCTGCTCCGTTTACCGCTGATTCGTGCCGCCAACCGCCTGAGCATCGGGGCCGACGAGGAGTCTTGGAAGGCGATGCTCGCCGCACCCGTTCCTAAAGGTTGATACGGCTCAACCCCACCAGGTTTCGCCGGGCGCCAAATGGGCCTTCACCACATCGGGATTTAGCTCAATGCCGTAGCCGGGCTTGTCTTGAATGGTGAAGTATCCCTTTTCCCAGAAGGGGCCTTCGCGGACCACCATGTCCGGCCACCAGTCCACCCACTTGGCCAATTCGTGAATGCGAAACTCGCGCATGGCTGAGGCGGCGTGGCAGGACGCAATGGTTCCCACAGGGCTGGCGGGATTATGGCACGCGGTCCAGATGTAATACAGATCGGCGTGATCGGAGATCTTCTTCGATTCCAGCAGACCACCGGACTTGGGAATATCGATGTGAACGCCGGAGCACGCCTGCATTTCGATCAGCTTGCGGAAGCCCTGGCGGCCGTAAAGATTCTCTCCGGTGCAGACCGGAATGCCGATGGATTGCGTGACCCGCGCCATGGCTTCGATGTTGTCCGGCGGCACCGGATCTTCCAGCCACATCGGCTTTACCGGCTCCAGTTCCCTGCCCAGGCGGATGACATCCTGCGTGTCATAACGCCAGTGGCACTCGATGGCGAAATCGGCATCGGGGCCCAGCGTCTCGCGCACGGTCTCCATTCCTTTGACGATGCGGCGATAGTCTTTCTGGGTGAGGTTGCGGGCGTATGGATCGTGGCCGGGCTCGTTGAAGCCGGGGTCGGCTTTGCGGGGCACGCCATCGCCCTGAAATTTGAGCGCGGTCCAACCCCATTTTTCAGCGCGGGCTTCCTGCGCCTGGGCGCGCCACGCAGCCGCGTCTTCCACATTCTCCACCGCTTGCAAGGTGCGGTAGAAGCGGATGCGGTCGCGGAAACGGCCGCCCAGCAGATTGCATACGGGCGTTTGCAGAATGCGGCCGCACAGATCCCACAAGGCGATTTCAATACCGCTTGCGGCGGTGACGGTGACGCCGCCGATTGCGCCGGCGCCCGCGCTCTCCATCAGCATTTTGGTGTAGAGCTTGTCGACGTTCAGTGGATCTTCACCAACAATGATGGGTTTCAATTTGTTGAGGACCAGATCCTTCACGCCCCACCCCCAGTAGGCTTCGCCGATACCATAGAGGCCGGAATCGGTTTCGATTTTGATCAGATTCCAGTCCCAGGTGCCGCGCACGATCATGCACTTGACGTCGGTGATTTTAACCTTTTTCTGAAGGGCGGCGGCAAGGCGCTGATAGGGAGCCGAAAACGCAAACCCGGCGGCGGTGGAGAGAAATCGGCGGCGGTTCATTCAGGCGCTACTATATCATTCGTGCCGATTCATGAGGAACGTAGCCGTAGTCCCGAAAAACGTCCGGAGCGCTTGCTCCGCTTCGGCTGGCAATTTGGTTTCATCCAGAGCCTTGTCCATCAGATGGAGCCAGCGGCCGCGGGCGGCTTGATCGACTGGGAAAGGAGCGTGGCGAATGCGCAGGCGCGGATGCCCCCGCTGCTCGATATATCGCTTAGGTCCGCCGAACCGGAAAACGAGGAAGTCGCGCAGGCGTTCTTCGGCGCCGGCGAAATCGCTTTCCGGATACATTGACCCTAGGAGGTTATCCTGCGGAACTTGCCGGTAGAACGCGGCGACAAGGCGGGTGAAACCGTCTTCGCCGATTAGGAGATAAATTTCATGCTCTTCCATTTACTTGATGCTAACTAACTCCAGTAGCTGCGATCCAGACTGCGGTATTGCACTGCTTCGGCGAGGTGCTTGCCACTGACGCGCTCGGACATGGAAAGATCGGCGATGGTGCGGGCTACTTTGAGGATGCGGTCGTGGGCGCGGGCGGACAGACTCATCCGGCGCACGGCCATTTCGAGGGTCCGTTCGCCCGCGTCGTCAAGGGCACAGAGCAGACGCAATTGTCCGGGCGGGATCTGCGCGTTGTAGAAGCCACGGCTCTGTTGTGCCGCTCTCGCTTGGTTGATCCGTTCCCGCATTTGATCGGACGTTACACCGTTGTCGTTTGATCGGAGATCTTTGTAAGCCACCGCCGGGACTTCAATATGCAGGTCAATCCGGTCGAGAAGTGGACCGCTCACCTTACTCAAATAGCGTTGGATCACCGCCGGAGTGCAGCGGCATTCGCGGGTCGGATCGCCGTAAAAGCCGCACGGGCAGGGGTTCATTGCAGCTACCAACATGAACGCTGCGGGGAAACAGAGCGTCATGTTCGAGCGGGCCAGCGTGACGGAGTTCTCCTCCAGCGGTTGCCGGAGTTGTTCTAGAACATTTCGGGGGAACTCGGGAAGTTCATCCAGGAATAACACGCCGTTGTGCGCCAGGCTCACTTCGCCTGGCTTGGGCGTTCCGGAACCGCCGCCGATCAGTCCCGCATCGGAGATAGAATGATGCGGCGCACGGAACGGACGCTCCGACAGCAGGCCGACGCCGCGTGGCAGGATACCGGCGACGCTGTGAACTTGCGTAGTCTGCAACGCTTCCACAAATGTGAGTTTCGGAAGAATGCCCGCGAATCGCTTGGCCAGCATGGTTTTACCGGAACCGGGCGGGCCGACCATTAACACATTGTGCCCACCGGCCGCGGCAACTTCGAGCGCTCGCTTTGCGGTGGTCTGGCCCTTTACGTCGCGGAAATCCGGCGGCTGTACGATCTCAGAGGTCTGACTCTGCCGGCCTGCCGCGGTCGCGGTGAAAGTCTCCGGCGCTTTCAGCATCGCTACCACTTCGGCCAGATGCTTCAGACCGAACACATTCACACCTTCGGCCACCGCCGCTTCGGCCGCATTCTCAAACGGCACCACCAGGTTTCGGATGCCCTGATTCCTAGCGCAAACCGCCACGGACAAAGATCCTCGAATGGGGCGCAGCGAGCCATCCAGCGATAGCTCCCCTACAAACAGAAATTGTTCCGACCCGCCCACGGCGCCCATCGCGCCAAGAATTCCCATGGCCATGGGGAGATCGAAACCCGCACCTTCTTTACGCACATTCGCAGGCGCCAAGTTGATGGTGAGGCCCTTGTTCGGATAACCGAAGCCGGAGTTGATAAGCGCGGACTTGATCCGTTCGCGGCTTTCCCGTACTGCTGTGTCAGGCATGCCAACGGTCACGCAATCGCGCGGAGACGAAGACGGGTACATGTCCACTTCCACGTCGATCAAGTGGGCATCTATGCCGTAAACAGCCGCACTGCGAGTTCGATAGAGAGCCAAGTACTACAGTGGGTTGAGCAGCAAAGGTTCTCAGGAAAATCCGTGTTTCACTCGACCCGGAATACGTGGCTGCTTTCAAAACTCTGCTGGCCGACAGGATCGGAGAGGGAGATGAGCAGAGTATACTCGCCGGGCCGGATATTCTTATCCAGATTCAGGCTGAATTCACCAGGAACGTAGGTGCGCGGATAGAACGATTCATTGGTGTCCTCAGCCGCATCCGGATTGGAAAACAGAGCTTTTCCGGTGGCATCCCGCAGACTGATCCCGTATTTCACGTCATACCGGTTGTTCGGGCCGAATTTGTATCCGGTGATGTCGAAGTGCGCCCATACCGCGTCGCCAGGCCGGTACGCGCCGCTTTCGGGAAGCCGGTCTTTTTCGCTTTCCGAGCGCAGAAAGCGGAAATTCCGGATGGTGAGTGTGCCGCTGGATTCGATTCCCGAGGGTCGAACAACAAATGGCACATCTTTGACCAGCCGCGCGCCGCTAATCTGGTCATTGACATGAATCTGGATTTCGTACGCCCCAGGGGCGGGGGTTGCGGGGATCTGGATCTGGTACCGAATCTTCGGCATCCATTGGGCGCCCTTCTTTTTGTCCTCCGGGGCCAGTTCCGCCTCCACCTTGCCTGTTTTTACCGGGCCAAGGGGCTTTTGTGCGGGATCGGTGGTGGCGATTTCATAGGATAGCTGTATGTGATCGTCTTCAGTGGCCTGGAACCCGCCAATTTGGAACGAGAGGAAGATTGTTTTACCCGCGCGAAACGAATCGGTAGAAGCGACTGGCGGGCCGTCTTCAAAATCATGCAACCGGGCGTTCACGATGGTGAGTTCGGCGGAGAAAAGGGAACCGGCAATTAGCGAACCAAGCAGCAGGCGCGGCAACATTCAGAATAGCGGGGTCACTGCCTCGCTATTCCTATTCTAATTGCAGCGGAATCTCGATAAGGGCTTTCTTTTCGGCTCCAGGATCGCCGCCATCAAGCACCATCAGCTTGTAAGCGCCCAGTGGAACGTCAAAGACCACCATGCCCTCTTCGGTTTGGCCGGGCGAGAGATTTCGCAACACGCCTAACCATTTGTCCACAGAATCAATGCCTTCCGTCAGTTCCTGGAAATTTTCGCCAGATGCGTTCACCAGGGTCATCTCAGGAATTGAGGAGGTTTGCTTGTTCGCATTGGAAATAGTGAGCTTCACCAGCAGGAACCGGTTCTTCGGAATTTTTGCGCTGGGTCCGCCGCCTAATTGACTTCTCCATTTTGTTTCGATGACATTATAAGTAAGCTGGCCTACTGGCACTCCTTGGCCCATTTGAAAAATTGCCGGAGGCTGGATTTCTTTGGAAATCTCACCCAAATCGTTGCGGCAACCTGGCATGAGAAGGCAAGAAACCAGTGTGATCCCGAGGCCAATTTTAACTGGCGCAGACTTTTTTGCTAACATAGCTTGATCAACTTTAATAGCATTATGAAGATTAGGCAAGCAATTCCCTCTTTACGGTGGCTGGTATTAGTACTGGCATTATCGCCGTACCAAGCGGCTTCCGCTCTGGCGCAATCGGAGCACCCGGTCACTGGGCGGCGCATCGCTCCGGTAATGGGAATCAGTGGGGCTGAATGGCTGGAGAGATCGCAGCGCGAGGCCGAAGAAATGCCGGAAGCGGCCTTGAACGCCATCGGAATTCAAAAAGGGATGATCATTGCGGACGTAGGCGCCGGGGTTGGCTATTTCAGCATCCGCATGGCCCAGCGGGTGGGTGCCACCGGACGGATTTATGCGAACGACGTTCAGCCGGAAATGCTCACGTTACTAAAGGAACGGGCGGCGAATGCGAAAATCACCAACATTGTGCCTGTACTTGGCACTGAATCCGACCCTAAGCTGCCGCCGAAGACCATGGATTTGATCTCGCTGGTGGATGTTTATCACGAATTTTCGCAACCACAGCTCATGTTGCAGAAGTTGCGCCTGGCTTTGAAAGACGACGGCCGGTTGGTGTTAGTGGAGTTCCGTAAGGAGGATCCGCATATCCCGATCCGCTCGGAACATAAGATGAGTGTCGAGGAAGTGAAAGCGGAAGTGATTCCAGAAGGCTTTCGTCTGGACAAGCTTTTGAAGGATCTGCCGCGCCAGCACATCTTCGTATTTCGAAAAAACACGATGTAGCTTTCCTTAGGCGGCCGACCGGATCGCCTCATATTCGCTATGGAATTCCTCTAGCAGTTTCGGAATTCGATCTTCCAATCCAATTTGTAGGAGCGCTTCATATTTCACAGCAGGCTCGGCCACGGTGCGTTCCGCGATGGTGATACCCAATTCACTCACTGTACGGTTCGCCGCGTAGACTACGTGCCCGAGATGAAATTTGCAGTCGCCGTAATATTCCTTCGGTGCGTCGTTGGGGCTATGGTGGTACGTGGCTGCCATCTGGACTGGGCGCGGCAGATTCCAGAGCGCAAGAGCAGTTCCGGAAAGCTCCGCATGATCTACCCCAAGCACTTCGCGCTCCAGTGACTCCACGCTTCGTCCATCTTCGGGCGTATCCTGCGCCAAACGGGCAATCTGTTGGTGCCGATCGCTGAGCCCCAGCGCGATGAGCAGTTTACCCAGATCATGAAACAGGCCGCTGACAAACGCCCCTTCCGCATAGTTAACCGGAATCCGTTGCGCAATCAGATCGGCCATCATGGCAGTGGCGAGCGAGTGCAGATTGAACCGGGCCATGGACCAGCCTGGCGGGGTGTGGACCGATTTCCACATCCGATTGACCGAAATGCCGAGAGCCGTATTCCGCAGTTTGACGAGCCCCATGATCGAGATCGCGTGGCTTACGGAATTGATGGTCCCGCTGAAGCCAAATAGCGGTGAGTTGACCGTCCGTAGAACGTTGCCGGCAAGAACGGTATCCTTTTCAATCACGGCTGCCAGTTGCGCGAACGAGATATCCTCATTTGCCAGCGTCGCGAGGAGGCGATTGAGAATCGGCGAAAAGGGCGGAAGGCTGCTGAGGCTGCTGAGCGCTTTCTGTTTATACTCGATTTCAGATGCAAGCTGCACGTTCATCTTATCGTCCAGTGAGGTAGGAATATTAGCCGGAGAGGCGATGGCCTAGCATGATTAAATGCCACAAGCGTGCGTGTTCTGCAGAATTGTCTCGGGTGAGATTGGGGCCTACAAGGTGTTTGAGGACGACCGGACCATTGCGTTCCTTGATAGCGGGCCACTGTTTCCGGGGCATTGCCTGGTGTGCCCAAAGCAACATATCGATACGTTGGCGGATTTGCCGGCCGAGTTAATTGCGCCTCTGTTCGCCAATACGCAATTGGTGGCGAAAGCGGTGGAGACCGCGATGAACGCGGAAGGATCGTTTATCGCCATTAACAACAAGATCAGCCAGAGTGTGCCGCATCTGCACGTGCATGTGGTGCCGCGCCGCCGGAAGGACGGGCTGAAGGGATTCTTCTGGCCTCGCACGCCGTATCGCGGCGAGGCCGAGATGGCTGCCGTGCAGGAGAGCCTGCGTGCCGCGCTGGCCGCTATCTTGCCATCAGCTTCAGCGCGCAATATACCACCGGCATAGTGAACAGGCTGCTATCCAGCCGGTCCAACCAGCCCCCATGCCCTGGCAGCAACGTGCCGCTGTCTTTCATATTGGCTCCGCGCTTGAGAGCCGATTCGGTGAGGTCGCCCAATTGACCGGCGGCGCTGGTGACCAGCGCAAGCGCGATCCACGTACCCAGATTCAGGCCACCTGCAGGCCACCACGTGGCAAATGCACTTCCAAACGCGGCTGCGGAGACCAGCGATCCCATGGCGCCTTCGATTGTCTTGCCGGGGCTGACTCGCGGCGCCAGCTTGTGTTTGCCGACCGCCCGCCCGACGTAATAAGCGGCAACATCACCCACCCAGTTGATTCCGAGTGCGAACAGCACCCAATTGGGGCTCACCGCGCGCAGGTCAATGGCGCACCGCCAAGCCCCAAATATATAGACCGCGCCCAGCACCATGGCAGCGGCGTAAGGCAGACCCTTCGCAAGATCGCGGAGGCGGAGCGAGAGGACCAGTGCCGCGATGGACACCAGGCGGATATAGGAAACGTCGAGAAACAGCGCGAGTCCGGCGATGGCGCCGGGGATCCCCGGGGCTTCGACGCCATACCCACCCACAATGTTTGAGTACTCCGAGTAGCAGAGCAGCGCCATCGCAATCGCCACCGCGGCAAAGAACCATTCGGGACTGAAGAAAATGGTGTAAATTGCGAACGGGATCAGCGCGAGTGCTGTCAGGACTCGCATCATCCGGATGCTCTAGCGCGCGGGCACGGCAATCGCTTCGGCCATCAGATCGGTTTTTACTCCACCAAAGCGGCGATCCCGTTTTTGATAGTCGAAGATAGCTTTGAGAAGATCGGAGCGCTTGAAATCGGGCCACAAGGTCTCGGTTACATGCAGCTCCGAATATGCAATTTGCCACAGAAGGAAATTGCTGATCCGCATTTCGCCGGAGGTGCGGATCAGCAGATCGGGGTCGGGAATATTCGCCGTATAGAGTTTCGATGCAATCTCTTCTTCAGTGATCTGTAGTTGGTCGAGAGTGCCATCGATACGGGCCCGATCGATTAATGCATTCACCGCATCCACCAGTTCGGCGCGGCCTCCATAATTGATGGCGAGATTGACGATCAGACCATTGTTTCCGGAAGTAGCCTCCATCACCGATTCCAGTTCCTGGCGCACCTGGCGCGGCAGAGCCTCCAACCGCCCAATGGCGGAAAGCCGGATATTATTCTCCATCAGATCTGGAAGCTCACGGCGGAGGTAGAAGCGGAGAAGCCGCCAGAGCGTTTCCACCTCATGGCGCGGCCGCTTCCAGTTTTCCACCGAAAATGCGTACAGCGTCAGCGCGGTGATGCCGAGCCGGGCGCAGGTTTCCACGGTGCCGCGGACGGGATCGATGCCGGCACGGTGACCGGCGACGCGGGGCATGTTCCTGCGATTCGCCCAACGGCCGTTACCGTCCATAATAATGGCTATGTGGGCTGGGAGCCGTTCCGGGTCAATGGATCGCGCGAGTAGCCAATCCCCTTCCCCAGGCTTAAGCGAATCGTATAAGGCTTGCATGCACAAATTTCTATAGTACACCCCGGCGAGGGGCCGGTGCCAGCGGCAAAGAGTACTTTACGGGACTTGGCACCACAATGTAACCTTCCTGGCGCGAACCGCAGACCAGGTTCCGCGCCACGCCCCAGTGCCACCAATGCGCTCCGATATAGGCGCACATAACGGCATCCATTTTATCCTCAATCTCTTTCATGGCTGCGCCTGCGAACGGAAGCTCGGGCAGTGACGGCAGGTTCAGGGATGGGATCAAGCGTGGCAATCGAGTCAGCATTAAGGTACGGTATCTCTCCAGTTCCAGCCGGCGATCGGAAAGCCGTCCCTTCTTGTATTTAATAATTCGGGGCAGATCAAAAAGCTGGACGTTGGCCGCGTGCGGGTGGACCTCGATTTGAAATCGGCCAGGCTTGCCAGGCTCAATCTGATCGGCATGTGAAAATCCCCTTTGTTCCAGCGCGCAACCCAACTCGACTGTTCGCGCCGCATACGGCCGCCCAAGATTGGCAGGGTAGCATCCGGCATGGTACTTCCCGAACAGACTGTGCATCATGCGATCTGCGGTGCGCATGCCGGTTTGGTTATTGATAATTGTGGGCGCATCCACTGCCACCACGGCGGGTTCATCTCGCGCCTGCCGATCCACCCAGCTCAGGATGCAGTCCATTTCCGTGCGGCGTTCCATGGCCGCCAGGCGCAGGCATCCATCTTTCATTTGGAGCGCTGCCACACCGCTCGGTTTACCTTGCCACCCAAAATCGATCCCTAGAAATCGCATCGTTCAGCCCCACTGTAGCAACCTGTAACAGCGGCGCCTATGTTTGGTGGAACCTGCGTTTCCCGAATCGCTTATTCTGAGCAGACGCTTATTCTGAGCAGAGGTGAACCGGATCGCAGCCGCCATCGCCGAAATCCAACGCCTGCCGCCACTGGGCACAGGTGGTCACCGGTTTGATTGTGGCCACGCTGCTGCTTGGCGCGTTCTTCTGGCCGATCGAGTCGCTTTGGCCGGAGGATGCTACGCAGAAGCAGTGGCGCTCTGGCAGCCGAACCGACCTGGCGTATTGGTTCTTCGATTTCTTTGTCGATCGCAGGATGGCAGGGCTTGCGGTATTTCTGGCCGTGTGGTGCTCGTCCTGCTCCATGTACGCGGCAGTACCGTGATTGGCGGTCAGCCGCTCTGGCGCCAGGCAATCGAGGTCCTGAGCTTTGTATGGACCGTTTCTCGGCATCTATTCATTCTTCATCCACTGCAACGTTCGTCGAGGTTACGGCAAGATCGGATACGTGCTGAAGTTATACGTACGATCGGAAAAATTGATTGGTTTTTCAAACAATATGGACTAAAATGAAACATAGCCGGGATACGCTGTTCTTGGCTATGTCAAATTCCGTCCTTGCTGACCGCTTGTTCTCTCCGGTGAGACAACTTTTCTTGGAGATTCTAATGCCAGATCAAAGCACGATTGAAGCGACTGTATTGTTCCACGGTCTAGACCACGATCTCGCCATGGATTTGCGTCACGCGCTGGCCGGTTTCTGCGAGGCCATTCAGTCCGAAGTTCTCAGTGGCGTGGAGCCCGCGCGGGCCGTCCTGCGCAATGATCGGGCACCGGTTGTTTTCTGCAATACCCAGACCGAAACGGTAAAGAATTTGCGAAAGATCAATCCGAATGCGTCGATCATCGCTGTCAGCCGCCTGCCGGAAACTACAGACTGGCTCAACGCAATCGAAGCGGGAGCCGACGATTACTGCGCCGCCCCGTTTGAATCTCACCAGCTCCGTTGGATTCTCGATTCTACGGTTCATTTTCCACACGTTGCGGCTTAGTAAGTGGCAAGCTGTAAGTAACGATGACTATTTTCCAAAGTACATGACGAGATAGTCGACAATCAGCTTCACTTCCTTGCCATTTGCGTTTGCCCCGCGAGCTACCATGTTGTCCACCATTGCCGTCCAGGCCGCACGGCCGCGGCGAACACCCGTTACCGCGTTAAGGGCGTGACACGTTCCGCCACACGTCCGCTGGAGGATCGTTTTTCCAGGGCCGTCCGGCAAAACACCGGAGAAAACAACGGGGCCTGCGGGTGCGTCAGCCCGCGATACATTAGTTGGAACAGCAGTGACCGGAGCCGGGGCGTCGCCTTCACCAAGCGCAAAGGCGACGACGCTGTCGCTGGGCGTACCACCGAAGTATCCACCGCCCCCGCCCGCCATGATCGCCACATATTGTTTGCCGTCCTTACCTTGGTAGGTGATCGGGATCGTGTGGCCATTGGCGTCGATCGGCTGTTCCCATAACAACCGTCCTGTCGCCGACTCGAACGCGCGGAAGCGGCTGTCGTTCGTGGCTCCAATAAACACTAGTCCTCCGGCCGTGGCGATGCTACCGCCCAGGTTGGGCGCACCCGTGTTTCTGACACCCTTCTCTTCGAGCGCAGGAACGGTCCCCAGGACGGTACGCCACGCAACATCGCCTGTCCGGGTATCTACTGCTACAAGTTCGCCGAAAGGCGGTTTCGTGCATGGAATTCGTGTCTCCCGATTCCAGAAACGCGCATACGGCCCATACTCCGACGTTCGTATGTAAGTGACAGCCCCGGTCGCCGGATCGGTCTTCTTCTCCATGTGGCCCCATTGGCCAAGATTGTTGACGTTGGTGAACAGGTAGCCGAGAGAAGGATCAACCGATACTCCACCCCATCCACCCCCACCGAGCGTGCTCGGGAACGTCAGCACGTTTCCTCCCAGGCCGAAAGGTGTGTAAAGGCCACCGATCTGCATTTTGTTGCGGTCAAACAGGCCGCGGCAGAAGGCAGCGTGCTCTGGGGTTAAATCGTAGATCTCCTCCTTCGTGAACTCGATACGGGAGAGTGGAGGCGGCTTTAACGGGAAGGGCTGCGTTGCTGCCGTCTTCTCGCCAGGGACTGTGCTCTGCGGTACCGGCCGTTCCTCCATCCCGTACAGCGGTTTGCCGGTGACCCGGTCAAAGGCAAAGAGAATTCCCATCTTTGTGATCTGAGCGACTGCTGGAACGGTGCGGCCATCGCGTACGGCCTCGAACAAGACTGGCGGCGCGGCCGGATCGAAATCCCAAAGGTCATGATGGACGAGTTGTTGATACCACTTGAGCTTGCCCGTCGCGGCGTCCAGCGCGACCAGGCTGTTGCCGTAGATTCCGTCGCCCTGACGGTCGGCTCCATAGAAGTCAGAGGTAGGAGCCCCGAGGGGAACATAGAGGATGCCGCGCTTGCTATCCACAGTGAGAAAGCCCCAGGCGTTAGTGCCGGACCGGTTCTTCCATCCGCCGGGAGGCCATGTTTCGCTGCCAGGCTCCCCCGGCCGCGGCACGGTATGGAAGGTCCACACTAACTTTCCGGTGTATGCATCCCAAGCGCGGATGTCGCCATAGGCGCCTGCCGTGGGTGCCCCTTCGCCATTGCTGCTTCCGGTGATGACGATATTTTTATATACGGTGGGTGGCGACTGGAGCGAGATCCGTGCGTCGGGCAGATCGCCCAGGACGCCCTGCTTGAGGCCGAGCAGGCCCTCGTTGGCAAAGCCGGGTGCCGGCTTACCGGTAATGGCGTCAATTGCGATCATCCCGCCCTTCACCCCGGCGAAGATGCGGGGATGCGCCGCCTTGCCACCCGGCCAGTAAGCCAGCCCGCGCAACGCAAGCTGCGCCGCCTCGAAGCGCCAGATCTGCTTTCCGGTTTCCGGTTCGACCGCAAAAATACCATTCGCCCCAACCAGGTACATCACGCCGCCAACCACCACCGGAATTCCTTCCGAACCAGGTTTGCCCGTGTGAAATGTCCAGGCCCGCTGGAGCCGGACGACGTTTCCCGCGTTGATCTGCTTCAAGGGAGAAAAGCGGCTGGCCCCCGGATCGTGCCCGTACATCGGCCAATCGGTCTGAGCATGGAGGAGACCCGCCGTAAAGGCGCTAACGAGCAGAAAGCTTTTGTACATGGTGGTAGGACACCAGTATATGAGGGTGCGGGTTGAAGCCGCTGGTTCGCCTCCCGGAAGTTATCGCGACTCAGTTGGCTCGGAGCACCGACATAGGATCCACTTGCGAGGCCCGGAACGCGGGTATGAAACCAGCGGCGACGGCAGCCAGCAAAAGAGCTGCGATGGTAGCACCGAAGGTCAGCGGATCGGTGGGTTCGATCTGATACAGCAAGGAAGCCGCGACTCGGGTGAGCGCCAGGGCAACCACGACACCTATCAGGAGTCCGCATGAGACAAGCGCGACCGTGCCGGCGAGTATCTTGCGCTGCACCTGTCCCGGCGATGCGCCGAGAGCCATCCGTATTCCAATTTCCTGCAGGCGCTGTGTAACGCTATAAGACACGACGCCGTAAATTCCGATGACCGCAAGGAGCAAGGCGCAACCGGCAAATCCGCCGAGGAGGAACGTCAAGAACCGCCTGGGAGAAACGGCGTGTTCCACCAGATCGCCCAATGGCTGAAACTCTTCGGTTGGAAGCGCGGGTTCCACGGCGTGCAGAGCCCGCCGGACGCTTGGGATGAGCGCCTCCGGCGCAAGAGTGCTGCGAACGACAAGGTCTACCGATCCGCTGCCAACCTGTGCGACTGGTATGTAGGCTTCCAACCCTCCCTCCTGCTCGAGCGCTAAGTGCCGCACATTGGCCACCACGCCAACCACCCGGCGTTCCCCGTTGAACATCGCAAGCTGGCCGATGGGATTTTGACCGGGCCATAGTGTTTTCGCCGCCTTCTCATTCACGATCATCACTTTCTCGCCG
>JBBPYD010000254.1:0-24875 GCA_038200305.1 Bryobacterales bacterium | reverse complement strand
TTGTTGGGTGTCGTGGCCGCGCATAGCTTGAAACATTAAGACGCAAATCTGTTCCAGACCGTAACACCTTCGGCAAGCCTTTTTTCAGCATCCTGCTAGAGCTTCAAAGGAAAGCCCGGGGTTGAGATCCGGGCCAGTCCATACATTACGAAGCACAAAAGGGGTGATCGAAATGATCTCCCTGACAGTTAGGATTGTACTGACTCTCGTCGGTCCTATTGCGCTGACTCTTCGCATCCGAAAGATGCGTTAAGTAAGCCAGGCCTAGCGAGCTTCTGATTATCCGGTTGCTTCAGCAAGCCCCAACAGGTTGCGGTTGAGATCCTTGCCTCCCCGAATCTGCTCGTACTTCGTTGATTTGCGGCCGGTTCCGAGACCAAGGAGAGTCTGAAATGCGGCCGCGGGGGTCTTGCGGCGATTATGCCGAAAGATGAATTCGTCGAGGTAAACCTGGAGCTGGGCTTTGCTCACTCCATGGTAGGTGCCGATCAGCCATTGCTGGAGATTGCCAATGGCCCGATCGGCAAGTGGGACGGCGGACTTCGCGTCTTTGCGCAACTCCGTTCGGAGCGGCTGGGTGGGAGCGACGTGCTTGGAGCCGGCCTCGGAGAGACCGGCGAAGCTCTTCAGTCCGTCCGTATAGATGGTGGAGCCCGGAGCGACGTTTCGGGTGAGGACTGGGACTATCGTGGCCGCTTTGAAGTCAGGAATCACGCTCATGCGGGCTCGACCGGAGGCCTTACCACGCTTTTCAACGGCGACCAGGACGAGAGCGGCTCGGCGGTTCTTGAGCTGTCGGCTTCCTCGGAGGCCGGCTTGCTCCCCGCCAACCCACGTGTCATCAACCTCTACCTCCCCGCGCAACGGCTCCCGAGTCGCACTCACCATCGCCCGACGCAGTTTGTGAAGCATCATCCAGGCGGTCTCGTAACGGGAAAGACCGAGTTGACGCTGCAACAGCAGTGCGGACACTCCACGCTTGTCCGTAGTCATCAGATATGCCGCCCAGAACCAGTAGGTCAGCGGGGTCTTCGTCCGGTGAAGAACCGTCCCGGACGTCAGCGAAACCTGGTGTCGGCACTTGACGCACTGATGGCGTCGTTGCTTCACCAATTCGTAGGCCCGCCCGTGACCGCATCGAGGACAGATGAAGCCATCCGGCCACCGACAAGCTGCCAAATACTTCTGGCAGGCCTCGTCCGTGGCGAAGTCGGCTTGAAACTGGCGGAGCGTCTTGGGGAACGCCGGTCGCGGCATCCCTTCACACTACCTGTTGGGGTTTGCTGAAGCAACCGGATAATCAGAAGCGAGCTAGAACCTCGCTGGGTCTCTAACTGATTAGAGCCGGACTCTGGCGGCTTTGGAAGAGGAATATACAAGAATCGAATGGCGTATGAATATCACTTCTGATCTTCCTCCTGCAGCTCCACATTAATGGCCATACCGGCTTTTGCACCCTCGGCGACCGCCACGGCGACAAACTGCGCATCTTCACTGGCGTCACCGGCAACGAAAACTCCCGGGATATTTGTACCAGCTCCCCTGGATGTCCGGACGGCTCCTTTATGGGTCATAATGCAACCGAGATCGATAGGAAGCGGCGAGCACTGCACGTTGCCCGTGCCGAAGAATAGCGCGCTCCGCGGGACCGCTGTGCCGTTTTCGAAGACAATTCTCTGCAGCATGCCACCGGTTCCTTCCAGCCGCTCGATCTTCGGCTCATGCACCTGAATAGACTGACCGGTGAGGCGCTGCCGGTCGCTCTGCCGAAGATTCGCCGCACCATCGGAGCAAAGAATCACGTCATTGCTCCACGTCTTCAGCGCCAACGCGAGAGACAGACCGCTACTGCCTTTTCCATAAACCGCCAGTGGCTGGCCCCGATGTTCCCATCCATCGCAATAAGGACAGTGATGGACGCTTGTGCCGTAGAAATCGGCAATACCGCCGATCTGCGGGATGCGATCGACCACACCGGTGGTGAGCAGGATCTTTCTCGACCTCAGCACCGTGCCATCCTGCAAGGTAACGGCAAAGCCATCGTTATCCGGACATGCAGATCTCACGGTAGCTCGCATGGTGGACACGCCATAGACCGCGGCTTGCTCGCGCGCGATCTTTAGCAGATCCCCTGGCAAGATACCATCGCGGGAAAGAAACCCGTGGACGCCATGCGACTTTGCATTTCGAGGGTTCCCCGCGTCGCACACCAAAACGCGGCGGCAACATCTGCCCAATACGAGAGCTGCGCTTAAACCGGCGGGTCCGCCGCCGATGATAAGGACGTCGAGGACGTCGTAAATGATTTCCTCTGGATGCAAAGCGAACTGTTGGACCCATCAGCCGTTAGAAGGTTTCCTGAACGGCTGATGGAGGACAGGGGCTTTATACCTTCTCAGGCACGATGTAAGGAGCACGATACTTTCTAGTGAGCATCTTGTTCGCTTCTGCATCCGCGGTGAACTTGGCAGTTGCGGGATCAAACGCGAGCTTCCGGCCCAACCGGTAGCTGATATTCGCCAGATGGCACAGATCCGCCGACGTCACGCCAATCTGCACATCGGCATTCAGGTCCTGATGATTCCGGCTGCGAACGGCTTTCAGGAAATTCGCCATGTGCGGTCCGGTGTTCTCCCCGCCCTTTTTTTCGTCCATGACGAGCTCTTGTTTTTCGCCCTTGTAAACTTGGAACCCGGCATCGTCCACCACCAGGTAGCCGTCCGCTCCATAGAAGATATTTCCAATGGTGTTGTTTCCTCCACGCGGCCTCAACCCACCTTCGCCCCCGGTGATCAGCCCCCGCACTTCAAAGACGAGTTCGCTATCGCCGTAATCAAAGGTGACCAACTGTGTATTCGGAGTCTCCTGGTCGTCGTTATACACGTATTTCCCGCCCGTGGATACGACGGACCTCGGTAATTCCCTCCCAAGACCCCAGCGTGCGATATCCATCTCATGCACACCTTGGTTCCCGATGTCGCCATTCCCGGTATCCCAGAACCAATGCCAGTTGTACTTGAACCGGAGTTCGTTGAAAGCCCGCATGGGTGCGGGGCCTAGGAACATATCCCAATTAACGCCCGGCGGAACCGGACTATCCTCCTTGTGTCCGATAGACAGGCGCCTCTTGTAACAAAGACCTTTGGCCAGATACACCTTGCCGATCACGCCGTCGTGCAGTAACTGAATAGCCTTCTTCTTGTGTTCGATAGTCCGGCTCTGCGATCCAATCTGCACCATGCGATTGTACTTCCGCGCAGCCTCCACCATTTTGCCGCCTTCCCACGGATTGTGACAGGCCGGCTTTTCGACGTAAACATCCTTACCGGCCTGGCAAGCCCAAATGGTGGCCAGGGCATGCCAATGGTTTGGAATCGGCATAGACACCGCATCGATGGATTTGTCGTCGAAAACCTGCCGCATATCGGCATATCCTTTCGGCTTCGATCCAGTAGCCTTCTCGACAAAAGCAATACCGCGCTCCAATGCCGCCTGATCTACATCGCAAACCGCAGCGATCCTGGCGTCGGGCTGCTTGGCGTATTCCGTCATGTGGGCCCGGCCGCGCCCCCCGAGTCCGATCACTGCTACGTTTACACGATCATTGGCTCCCATAGCGCGAAGCGACGCTGCCGCACCGATGGTTGCCGTCTGCAAAAACATTCGTCTGTTTGGATCTGTACTCACCGAAAGTCTCCTCCATAGAATTCTCTCTCAATTGGCAGGTGAAATGCTACGGCGTGCCAGCCTCAAGCGCCGGACTTGATAAATACCTGAATAAATACCGGGGGATCGCCGCAACCTTTTTTATTCCGGAAGAGTCTATAAACTAGTTTGCCTGAGCTATATACGTTATGATTTAAAACATCGGAGGAAATCTTGAGCGTATTACGACCTACTTTATTCGTGTCTGTGTACAGCGTGTTAGTTTGTCTTGCACCTGTAAGCAGGTTATCGGCACAGACCTTTACCGCGACGCCAACACAGTTAGTTTTTAACAGCCAGAACGGCGTATCGCCAGCAGCCCAGACCGTATCGGTCACCTCTTCTGGAGGGCCACTCGCATTCACAACGTCGGCGTTCTCTAATGGGGGCTGGCTGTCCGTGACGCCGCAAGCCGGCACCACTCCACAGGCACTCTCAGTATCGGTGAATCCTGCATCGTTGACTTCTGCATCCTATAGCGGCTTCATCACAGTTGGCAACGGAAATCAGGGTGTGTTGACCATACCAGTGACACTGAACGTGGCTGGGACGGGTAACTCTTCCGTTTCCGCAACACCTGGCTCATTAACGTTCACCTTCCTATCCGGGGCGGCGTTTCCACAAACGCAACCACTATCCATAAGCTCGACTATTCCCGCCGCAGCCACGGTGGGTGTCACGCCCAGTACCACCACGGGCGGAAACTGGCTGACTGTCAATACGAATTCAGTCAATGTGGCGCCCGGAGCACCTGCTTCAGTGGACGTGAGCGTTTCCCCTTCGGGTTTGACCGCTGGTGTTTATAACGGAGTGATCGCGCTCACTCCTCCAGGAAGCACGGGAGCCATTGTACCTGTGCAGGTAACAATTGGAAACGCACCAGGCCTTACGGTCGCTCCGGCCCAGCTAAGTTTCGCCTATCAGATCAATCAAGCAAATCCGGCACAGCAGAACCTAGCCATCGGTAGCGGCACTGGCTCTCCCATAAATTTTGCCGCAAGCGCAAGCACTACCACGTGCGGCGCAAATTGGATTGTTCTGACTCAGCAGAGTGGATCGACTCCAGGCACGGTCGGCGTGCAGATCAATCCGGCCACCTTGCAGCCCGGAAATTGTACAGGACAGATCACGATCAGTGCACCGGGAACATCTATTCCGACGCAGACGATTCCGGTGAACCTGCTGGTGAGTACGAATCCGTTGATTCAGGTTCCATCTACGGGAGCAAACTTCACCTTCCAAACCGGAGGCAGCACTCCGGCTGCCCAAAACGTGCAGATCACAAGTTCCAGCACGGCCTTGGCAATCACTGCCGCGGCAACGCCCATCAATGGCGGAGTCAACTTCCTGACGGTCACACCGGCTGCAGGCACTACGCCCCAGGCGCTGGCACTGTCGCTTAATAACGCCGTTCTCTCAGGCCTTGCACCGGGCACTTATACGGAAAACGTCACTGTCACGTCTACCGGCGCCGGCAACTCTCCGCAGACATTTCCGGTGACGCTGGTGGTCAGCAATGTTCCGATCCTGAGCGCCAGTCAGACCTCGGCGACCTTCAATTATCAGATCGGGCAGACTGCACCGCAGAACCAGATCGTCACGCTTTCCAGTACCGGCGCACCGCTCAACTATACGGTAACCGCCACTAATACAAATTGCAACGGCTTCCTTTCCGCCACTCCGGCAACTGGAAGCACGCAAGGTCAACCCGGCCAATCGGGTCAGATCGTGCTGGCGGTTAACACAACGGGCATCACGGCCGCCGCCACTTGTACTGGAAACGTTACCTTAAGTGTTCCCGGTACAACTAACACGCCGTTGACGATCCCTGTAACATTGAACGCGAGCACCACTCCGTTGCTTAACGCGAGTCAGGCGGCCATTAGTGTGACGGTAATCACCGGCTCGGCAACCATTACACAACCGACCATTTCACTGACCAGCACCGATGGCACGACGCCATTGAATTTCACCGCCACGGCCTCCACCAATCCGGCTGGATTAACGTGGCTCTCAGTGACCCCAAACACCGGCTCGACGCCGAATAATCTGATCCTGACCATCAATCCGGCTGGCCTTACGGCGGGTATATATCAGGGATCCATCTCGCTTTCAAGCACTTCACCAAATGTGCCGATGCAGACGATTCCAGTCACACTGATAATTGCTTCGGGTACCATCACCGCAACCCCGGCCGCCCTGTCATTCAGTCAGGCATTGAACGGACCGCAGCCAGCCACGCAGAGCATCCAGGTGGCTGGAATTCCCACGGGAGCCACGGTGGGGGCGACCGCGACGATGTTCAATGGCACTGGCTGGCTTACGGCGGCTACAGGAGCCACCGCAGGCACGGTGACCGTGACCGCGAACGGAGCCGGGTTGCCGCAGGGAATTTACCAGGGAATTGTTACACTCCTGGTCCCCGGCGCCACCCCCAGTCCGCTGAATGTTCCGGTGACCTTGACGGTCGGTACCCCTCAGGCGCTCACCATCACACCGGCTACTCTGAGCTTCAACTTCCAGGCGGGGTCGCCGACAACACCGGCTGCGCAGACGGTGCAGTTAGCCAGCACCGGCGGAAACGTTCCTTACACGGCGGTGTTTACGCCGGGTACTGGCGGAAATTTCGTGACAGTCACTCCTGCGAGTGGCAACACACCAAGTGCGATCGCAATCGCGCTTAACCAGAGTGTTCTTTCCACTCTCAACGCCGGAACTTACACGGGGGTAGTTACAATCGCCTCCCCGAGTGTTCCTAACGGAACCCAGGTGCTGAACGTTACTTTGACAGTAACGGCTGCGGGGCCGCCCAATATCACTGCGGTGGTGAACGCGGCGAACAATCAGCCCGGCGGGGTTGCGCCGGGTGAACTCATCTCCATCTATGGCGCTGGCATCGGGCCGGTGACCCCAGCGGGCCTCCAACTCACGACGAATGGAACCGTCAGTACGAATCTGGCGAACACTGTTGTCCTGTTTGATGGTGTCGCCGCTCCGCTCACCTACGTTTCGGCGAATCAGATTAATGCGATTGTGCCGTATCAGGTGGCCGGGCGGACATCCACCAACGTTGTGGTGCAACGGGCAGGGGTGAACTCCGCTTCGCTCAATATCCAGGTGGCCGGCACGGCGCCTGCTATCTTCTCACTAAACCAGGGTGGCGCCGGACAAGGCGCGATCCTGAATCAAGATGCAACTGTAAATGGGACAGCCCGCCCGGCTGCAAAGGGCTCGGTTGTTTCCATCTTCGCCACTGGAGAGGGCGCTCTCATGCCAGGCGGTGTGACAGGAACGGTAACCGGCACCACTGGCCCGTTCCCCAAGCCGGTTGCCGATGTTTCGTTGACAATCGGAGGAGCGCCCGCAACCATTCAGTACGCGGGTGAAGCTCCAGGCCTGGTTTCCGGCGTAATGCAAATAAACGCCGTGATTCCGCAGAATGCGGCATCCGGTAATCAGCAGGTTGTGCTGACTATCGGCAATAACAGCAGCCTCGCGAATATTACGGTGGCTGTTCAGTAGGCGGCGCTCGCTTACATTGTTTAACGGAACGGCGCGGAGCTTGACCGGCTCCCGCGCCGTTTTCTTTTTGGTGACCTATGAAATTTCATGCGCTCCTGATTGCCCTGGCGGGTCTTGGCGGATTGCACGCGCAATCGCCTGCGCCTTCAAAAGCACTTGACGTGCCCTATGTACCGACCCCGAAAACGGTCGTGCTGGAAATGTTGAAACTCGCTGACGCCAAGAAAGACGATATTCTTTATGACTTAGGTTCTGGCGACGGCCGCATTGTAATTACAGCCGCAAAGGAATTTGGAACCCGCGGCACCGGCATCGATATCAACCCCGTACGAATCAAAGAGGCCGAGGAGAATGCCAAAACGGCCGGGGTCACCAACCTGGTGAAATTCCGCAATGAGGATCTATTCACCGCCGATTTCAAAGATGCCACGGTGGTCACTCTCTATCTGCTGAGCACTGTGAATATGCGGCTGCGCCCGAAGCTCTGGCGGGAACTGAAGCCCGGCACTCGGGTGGTGTCGAATACTTTCGACATGGGCGACTGGAAGCCCGAGAAAATTAGCGAAGTCGAGGGCCGGAGAATCTATTACTGGGTGATTACTCCGGACCTCGCCGGAAAAGCGATCGCGGCTCAATAGACGCGGCTACGTGTTCACACCGGAGGAGAGGAATCCTCCATCCACGGCAATGCACTGGCCCGTGATAAAGCTTGCCGCATCTGAGGCCAGAAGCACGGCGGCCCCGATCAGTTCAGATTGCTGGCCGAAGCGGCGCATGGGAGTGCGAAGAAGGAATTCCCTGCCCCGCTCGGTGCCATCTAGAAGCTTCGCGTTCAGATCTGTGCGGAACACGCCGGGCGCAATGGCGTTTACATTCACGCCTTCGCGGGCCCATTCCACCGCGAGGCTCTTGGTAAGTGACAGCACGGCAGCCTTCGATGCCGCATACGCCGCTACTTCATACAGCGCCACAAATGAGCTGAGAGACGCGATGTTGACCACACGCCCTCGTCCACTGGCCACCAGAGGATCGTGGAACGCCTGACAGCTACGCAGCATTCCCGTCAGATTGGTGTTCATCAGATCGTCCCACTCGCTCTCCCCAACATCTATCGTGGGTTTGCGAAAGGTTTTACCGGCGGCGTTCAGTAAAATATCCACTCGCCCGAACTTCGACATGACCGCGTCCCGGAAAGCATCGACGGAAGCCCGGTCAAGAATATCAATGGCCTTCCGCAGGGTCTTACACCCGAAGCCCTCCACCTGCGCGCAGACCTCATCCACCATTGCCTCGCGGCGGCCTGTGGGAATGACGTGGGCCCCCGCTTCGGCAAAACCGAGGCTCAGGGTTCTACCGATACCCGACGTCCCTCCAATCACAACCGCGACGCGATCCGTAAGATCAGTGTAGTTTTTGCTCATGTGCCTTCCATTCCAACACATACTAAGCCGCTGGCATCAAGACGGCCGGTTTGGTATAAAGAATGCAGCGGCTTTTCGATATGGCGGCAACCATCTGGCGAGGTCACATTACTTTTGGTCTGGTTTCGATTCCGGTGCGGCTCTCTAAAGCCGCGCGGAGTGAGAAGATCAGCTTGCGGGAAGTGTACCGGCCCGCTCCACAAGAATCAGGTCAAACGCCTCCGGCCGGGACGCCGAGCCGGGGCCGGAAGACGGGTCGGGCCGCCCCACCAGTAGAAGAAGTACAGCAACAGGAAGAGCCGGCCGTTTCGCGAATCCGGTTGAAGCCAGTGAACGAAGCTTCCCAGGAGACGGTTTCACGCGCTGACGTACTCAAAGGCTACGAATACGAGAAGGATCGCTATGTCGTGCTCGAGCGCGCGGACCTTGAGAGCATCGCAGCCGAGACCGACCGTGAGATGGAAATTCAGGAGTTCGTTCACATGCAGGAAATCGATCCTGTGTACCTGGAAACGTCTTACTATGTCATACCCGAATCCTCTGGAGAGAAGGCGTATGCCTTGCTTTTTACCGCCTTGCGCGAGACAGGATATGTAGGAATTGCACAGTTCGCCATGCATCGGCGTGAGCATGTGGTCATCCTTCATCCAGGTTCGCGAGGAATTCTGCTACACACCATGTACTACGAGCAGGAGATCCGGAAAGTTGAGGAGTACAAGGCGAACCAGGACTTGGTGGGAAAGAAAGAAGTGGAGCTTGCCTCCATGCTGGTGGAATCCATGGCGGGACCGTTTGAGCCCGCGAAGTATCACGATACCTATCGTGAAAAACTGGAAGCCCTGATCGCCGCGAAGATAAAAGGGAAAGCAACCGCTCCGGCGCAAGCTAAATCGGTCAAGGCGCCTGTGGTCGATATTTTGGAAGCGCTGCAGAACAGTCTGAAAAACGTAAAGAAGCCCGTAGCCCGGGAGGCGGAGGGAGGTTCGCAAAAGCGATCCGGGGCGCGATAGCTACGCTACGACAGCGGCTTTACCCGGATATTGCGGAATTCGACCGTTGTGCCGTGGCCCAGGAAACCGATACGCCCGGTGGTCCTCGCCAGCCCTGGATGCCGCTTCAAGACCTCCGGATCCTTGATGGTGCCCAGATCGGCGTCCACTATGGTTGTGCCGTTCAAAACCACTTTGATGCGCTGGCCCATCGCCGTGATCTCTTCCTGATTCCACTCACCCGTCTTTTTCAGAAATCCAGTTTTCGCGGGAACCACGTCGTAGATGGAGCCATGATACTGCGCGGGTTTCAACTTGCCCTGGTAGCGCGGAGAATCGTGATCCAGAATCTGAATCTCCATTCCCGTGTAGGCGATATCGCCTTCCAACGGCGCGCGAATACCGACGCCATTGTTTGCTCCCTCGGTCAGCAGAAATTCGAAGCGGAAGACGAAATTTGAAAATTCCTGTTCAGTGAGAAGATTGCCGCCGCCGTCTTCCGGGCAGACCAGCACTCCATCCCGGACAACATAGCCCGGACCTTTGCCGCCGATCAAAACCCAGCCATCCAGGTTCTTCCCGTCGAACAAAGATTCAAAACCCTTCTCCACCGCATTTAACGGCAGCGAGAGTAAGGCGACAAGAGAAAATAGGTACAGTTTCATTATGCTTTTCTAAGCTTGGTGACGCGGCCAACCTCAACCCATTCCACTACAAAAATATTTCCCTTGTGATCGAAGCATGCACCGTGCGGGCACACAAATTTTCCCGGAATGAAAGCATCGCGCGGTTGAGTACGCCGGGCGCGCGCGGTCTTCGGATCGTCTTCGCCCAGGTGCATCATCACTTTATTATTTTGATCCATCAAAGTGACGCGCGCGTCCAGATCCGGAATCACCATGATCCCTTTCCGTTCATTGAAGTAGCACGGAGAACTGACGCCGTTCACGAAGCCGATGTGCTTGCCTTCCAGCGTAAAATTCTGAAGCCGCTTGTTGGTGCGGTCGGCCACAGTGAGAATCGGCTCTTTGCCGCGCATATCCACCGTGATGCCGTGCGGGCAGTTGAGTTGACCGGGTTCCGCGCCCTGCCCGCCGAAAGTCCGGATGTATTCGCCTTTCGAGTTGTATTGGTTCACGTAGCTGGAGCCATACCCATCGCCAACATAGATGTCGCCATTCGGAGCAACGGCCAGATTGGTGGGACTGTACTTCTTCTGTTTCCCTTCCGCGTCCGGTTTGTACTGCTCGGATTCTTTCGGATACCCGATAGTGAAAACTTCCTCGCCGTTCGGGGTCGTCTTCACAACCAGGCCGCGTTTGGTGTCGCAGAGGTATAGAAATTCCTGGTTGCCTTCTTTCCGGATATGCAATCCGTGGGCGCCACCCTGGAAATCCTTCCCCCAGGATTTGACGAACTTGCCCTTCGCATCGAACACCACCATAGTGTCGTGACTCTCGCTCGCCTTATTCACAGTGTGGTGGATATAGATGCGTCCCTGGGAATCTTCACAGACGCCATGTGTGTTTCCGTACTTGATGTTCGCCGGCAAAACGCCCCAGTCGTGAATCACCTCATACTTGTAGGCGCCTTCTCCAACCACCGGAAGCTTACTTCCGGATTTGTTCGTCGCGCCCAGAATCATCGGAGTACCCATTGCGGCGATGAAGCCGCGGCGAGATGTCTTGCTTTCCATGTATAGCAGTATATCTCCAAAAGACTGCTTAGTAGGGTTCACCATTGCGGCTGCACTTCGATTTCGTCTATTCAAGCCTTGGCCGTCTTCGGCACGCCTCTTTTCTCCTTGAAGGAAGAGAGCTTCTGCAGGGCTGCTTCTTCATGCCGCACGCCTGCAATGAAGATATCGGCGTTAAGCACTTCTTCACGGAGCCACTCCAGAATTTGGCTCTCTTGTGAATGACAACATCGCGCGATGACTTGGATACCCATCCCGTACTTGAAAGCGGTGATTGCTCTATCTCTGACAGATACGGCCATAAGCCCCGTATTCTCCTCATGGCCCTGTCATCAGGCCAAAGTTTCTGACAACATCAAAACCAAAGCCATTTGAGAAAATCAGTTCCCATGGCCCTTCTTGTGACTGTCGTACACAGCGCCCGCTCCGGCCCCGGCAATGCCGCCGATTGCAGCGCCTTTTCCTCGGCCAGCCAGTGCTCCGATTGCAGCTCCGCCTCCTGCGCCAATGCCGACGCGTCTCGCTGTGTCTACATGACGCTTGTGCTTCACAGCTTGACGGCGCGTGCGGTGGTGTGTTGCAGCGGCGATTGGCAATGCCGCTCCGAAGAGCAATCCAACTGATAACACACAGCTAGCAATTCGCTTTTTCATAAGTTGCTTATTCACTCCTGAGTCTCCTCCGCACGAATACTGCCAATGGGACAAGTCTTGCGGTTTCATCGGATTTGTTCCACTTTGCCCTCTTGCTCAACGAAATGTAAGAGTAATTAGTACTCGTACATCAGGTCAGGTTTTTGGTGAAGCCGGAAATTACTTCTGAATAGGAGTCGTTTTCTGTCTTTTGAGTGTGATGTAATCGTCGGCTATGCGGACTTTTTTGCTATTCATGATTTCAATGGGCGCCTTCGCGCAGGTCCCATTACAAGACGCGCGCAATGGGAATCTCCCCGGAACCGACACTCACTACACCATGCCGGTCTATCGGACACGCGCCGAGTGGGAGACCCGGAAGGCGCATCTTCGCAAACAGATTCTGTTTTCCGCGGGCCTTTTGCCCATGCCGGTGAAGCCGCCGCTCCATCCGCACATCTTCGGCCGCATCGAAAACAAAGACTATTCCATTGAGAAGGTCTATCTCGAAACCATGCCAGGCTATTATCTCGGTGGCAATCTCTACCGGCCGCTGGGGAAGCCTGGTAAGTTTCCGGCAGTGGTGTCGCCCCACGGCCACTGGATTTACGGACGCCTGGAAAATCAACCGTTGGCGTCGCAGCCGGCAAGAGCGATTCAACTCGCCCGCCAAGGGTTCGTAGTGTTCTCGTATGACATGGTTGGTTACAACGATACGGCCCAAACGCCCCATGATTTCGGGAATCCGCGCGAGCAACTCTGGGGCTTTGGCCCGCTTGGACTGCAGCTATGGAACTCCATTCGCGTGGTGGATTTCCTGGAATCGCTGCCGGAAGTAGACGCCGGAAAGATTGGGGCAACCGGCGAATCAGGCGGTGCCACGCAGGTATTCTTGTTGTCCGCGGTGGACGGCCGCATCCAGTACTCCGCTCCCGTCAATATGATTTCGGCCATCATGCAAGGTGGATCGCCATGTGAAAATGCTCCCGGCCTGCGCGTGGGGGCGTTCAACGTGGAATTTGGCGCGATGATGGCGCCGCGTCCAATGCTGATGGTTTCCGCCACAGGTGATTGGACGCGCAACACACCCCACGAGGAGTATCCAGCGATTCGCGCCATTTACGATTTATACGATCGCCCGAACGATGTGGAGACGATCCAGATAGATGCGCCCCACAACTACAACCAGGCCAGCCGGGAGGCAATGTACAGCTTCTTCGGGCGGCGAATCCAAGGCGCTCCCGCCGATAAGAGTTTTAAGGAAGGAAGCATCCGCATTGAGAAACTGCAAGACATGCTGGTTTGGCATGGACGCAGTTTGCCACCCAACGCTCTGACCTACGAACAGGTCCGGGACCAATGGATCTCGATGGCTACTCGGCAAAATGAATCCACCAATGACCGCGAGCAGATGTGGGAGCGGCTCGCGCTGGCTCTTGCCGCCGAGGAACCGGCGAAGGTGTCGAGTGAACCCAAAGGCAACAGAATTGTGCTGAGCCGGCCCGGAAAAGGCGACCGTGTCCCCGGTCTTCTTACCGGTTCTGGACCAGTAGCGACCGTGGTGGTTCATCCCGGAGGCATCGAAGCGGCGCTTACCGATGCTCGCGTGAAAGCGGCGTTGGCCGGCACCGGGCAGTATCTACTTATTGATGCGTTTCAGACCGGATCGGCCATTGCGCCGCGAAACACGGCCGCCCGGCACTTTCTCACTTTCAACAAAACGGAGGCTGCCGAGCGCGTGCAGGATATCTTGACTGCCACCGCCTGGCTGAAGCAGCATGGAGCTTCAAAAGTGCAGTTAATGGGCGTAGGAGATGGATCGCTGTGGTGCCTGTTCGCGGCTGCCTTAACGTCGAAGCCCGTTACGCTGCTGAGTGCGGTGAATGAGTTTTCCGGATCGGACGAAGAGTTCATCAACCGCTTTTTCGTCCCGGGGATTCAGCGCGCAGGTGGACTGCGGGCCGCTCAAATGCTTGTCACCTCCCGCGCGCGGTAGGATGCGAATGGGAGGACGTGCGTCTTAAGTTTCCTACCCCGGACTGTTATGCGGCTTCCCAGATCCAGCGGCATTCTGCTGCATCCCACATCCCTGCCCGGAAAATTCGGCATCGGCGACCTCGGCTCGGAGGCATATCGATTCGCGGATTTCCTAGCGGATGCCGGTCAGAAACTGTGGCAGATGCTGCCGCTCGGCCCCACCGGTTTTGGCGATTCGCCCTATCAGTGTTTCTCGGCGTTTGCCGGAAACCCTTTACTGATCAGTCTTGAGAAGATCGCCGAGCAGGGGTACCTCGCTAAAGAAGAACTGGACGAATTGCCATCCTTCCCGGAACACGAAGTCGCTTACGCGTGGGTCCATCCATACAAGCGGGCCAAACTCAAAAAAGCGTTTCAGGCGTTTCAGACATTCGGAAACACCGAAGACCGGCTCGCCTTTGATTCGTTCTGCAGCGCCAATTCCTGGTGGCTGGACGACTATGCGCTTTTCATGACGTTAAAGGAAGAGTTCGGCGAAGAGGAAGTTTGGACCAGTTGGGACGAGGGAGCGGCGCGCCGGAATCCCGATGCTCTACGCAACTACGGCCAGGTGCTGAAAGACGAAATCGGCCTGCGGAAGTACTGGCAGTTCGTGTTCTTTTCGCAACTGAATGAGCTCAAGCGCTACTGTCACCGGTACGGAATCCGCATAGTGGGCGATTTGCCCATCTACATCGCGCATGACAGCGCGGACGTCTGGTCCCATCCTGAACTGTTCCAACTGGATGCATCCGGTAACCCGCTGGTGGTCTCCGGCGTCCCGCCCGACTATTTCAGCGCAACGGGGCAACTGTGGGGAAATCCAATCTATTCGTGGGACGAACTCGGCAAGACCGGTTACCAGTGGTGGATTCAGCGCCTTCGCGCAGCCCTCACCATATTCGACGTCGTCCGGCTAGATCACTTCCGCGGTTATGAGGCGTATTGGGAAGTGCAGGCGGGACAGCCCACCGCCGAGAATGGACGATGGGTAAAGGGTCCAGGCGGCACCCTGTTCGAAGCGACATTAAAATCATTAGGGGACGTTCCTGCGATCGCTGAGAATCTTGGCGTGATCACTCCGGAAGTAGAGGCGCTCCGCGAACGCTTCGGGTTCCCTGGAATGAGCGTACTCCAATTCGCGTTCGGCAGCGACGCCCAGTCCGCGAGTTTCCGGCCGCACAATTATTGCAGAAACCTGGTTGCGTACACAGGCACTCACGACAACGACACAACGGTTGGATGGTGGAACGGCGAAGGCCGAACGGACTCCACACGCAGTGACCTGGAAGTGCGTAAAGAAATCGCTTTCGCGCGCCGCTACCTGGGCACGGACGGCCGCGAGATCAACTGGGTATTCATCCGCGCACTGCTCGCATCGGTGGCCGATGTTGTTCTTGTACCCTTCCAGGACGTGCTGGGAATGGGTCATGAAGCGCGCATGAATCTCCCTGCCAGTCCGACAGGAAACTGGCGTTGGCGGTTCACTTCGGAGATGCTGACGCCGGACGTAGGTCCCAGATTGCGCGACCTGACAATGGCCTACGACCGGTGATCCGCTAAACTTTATGGAATGGACGATCTTCGATATCCCATCAGTAAATTCAACTACGCCGGAATCGCCACGGAACCCGATCTTCACACCTGGATTGGACAGATTTCGGAAGCGCCCGGCAAACTGCGTGCGGCGGTTCATGGCTTTTCCGCGGAACAGTTAGAGACTCCCTATCGCCCCGAGGGCTGGACGGTTCGCCAGGTTGTGCATCACCTGCCGGACAGCCACCTCAACAGCTATGTGCGGTTTCGCCTCGCGCTGACCGAAGAGAATCCCATGATCAAGCCGTACCGCGAGGACCGCTGGGCCGAGTTGAGCGACGCGCGGTCGGCTCCCATTGAGATATCGCTCGATCTGCTGGAATCGCTACATCACCGCTGGACGCTGTTGCTCGGCAGCTTGAGCAGCGCCGAAATGCGGCGGAGTTTTCAGCACCCTGAGAATGGGTTGATTACACTTGAAAAAACCATCGCCCTGTATGCCTGGCACGGCCGTCATCATGTTGCGCAGATCACCGCGCTCAAGTCGCGCATGGGATGGATCTAAGTGGGTCCGAAGAAACTTTCCGGAGTTGCCACCGCGATTCTGGTGATCGCCGTACTGCTGCTGTACCGGAATAACGGCTTGTTCTCATTCAACCCAGCCGTGATCGCCATTCAGGCCGCAGCGGTGGCTTTGATGATCTGGGCTCGCCTCACCATGGGACTTCGCAGCTTTCATTTCACCGCAAATCCAGTTGCTAGCGGGGTTATCACTAGCGGACCCTACCGGTACTGGCGGCATCCCATCTATGCCGCGGCGCTGTTCTTCACCGTAGCCGGCGTTGCCGCCAACCCATCTGCCGCAAACGCATTGCTGGAGTTTATCGTAATCGCGATGCTGTTCGCCCGAATGTTGTGGGAAGAGAAACTGCTGCGCGAACGGTTCCCAGAGTACAAGCACTACGCCACTCGCACAAAACGCGTAGTGCCATTCCTCGTCTGACTAAAACGGATAACGCCGCGATGCCGGATTTCCGTTCTGACCGTGCCTGCTGGGCAGCGGCCCTGGACCGTCCCCAATCGGACGCCGGTTCGCAACTGAGCTGTCCAGTTCATTCTCATCAAAACGAATGGGCCGGTCCAGCACCATCTCCATCGTGGTCCCTTTTGCCAGCACCGCTTCCGGTCCGCGCGATAGCAGAACGCCTGCCAATCCGGCGGCAGCTCCGGCAGCGGCGCCGATCCCCGCACCCATTCCTGCATGACCGGCCACGCTCCCGGCAATCGCTCCGACGGATGCGCCGCCTGCCGCGGACTCGCCCACCGTGCGCGCGTCTCCAGATTTATTTCCTTCGCTTTTGATCTTGCCTTCCGCTTTGTCCAGCTCTTCGGTCGCGCGGCCGTCCAGTTGTCCCACACGGCCCCGGAAATCGCGGGTGACCCCGTTCGGCAGCGTCAACGAATCAAACCGGAGATAAATTTCTCCACGGCCCTTCAGCCGGCCCGGCCGCTTCACTTGCGTTACCGTCCCAGCCACATAGCTGCCCGGAGGAATCACAATCTTGCCGCCGACCAGAATCGGAAAAACAGTCTCCAGGTAGATGCGGTCTCCTTCGGCTGCGTGCTTGGTAGTGATGCTATTGATCAGGCTCAGCGGGATGCGCGTGCCGGGGTCCACCACGTACTCTTTCGGAGCCGGCGCATCATTCTGCCCAAGGATCGGCTGCGCAAAGATCGGCTGCGCAAAAGCCGCCGTGGACAACACCATGCAAACCAGTGAGATTCGTAACCGCATCGCATCAACTCCTAACGTTCATTTTAGACGGCTCCGGACTTACTTTAGTTGCCACTCCAGTGAATCTAGTCGATCTTCACAGGCAGCAGCACATTCACCGGGCTCATCTGTTGATCAAACCCGATTTGAATGCTGGGGTTTTGGTCCATCTTGTCAGGAAGCTTGAGGTTGATTTGATATAGGCCGGCGAAACCAGGAGTAAGCCCGGCATAGTAGATGGAACTGCTATCCAGCGTGGCGCCGCCGATGCGGACGCGAAACTCGGCAATGCGCTGAATCACCGCCGCTGCCGTCGGCAATTGCCCATCCGGCAGATTACGGTCAGCGATTCCAAGCCCCGTCGCGTAGAGCACAATCACTTCACCGGGGCGGGCTGGCGAGTCTTTGCCGATCACGCTGCCATCTGGCCGGGTCCCTACGACGAACTGCGAGTCGGCCTGGAAAAGCGCTGGTGCAGCCGGAGCGAGAGTGATCTTGACGGCCGGACCAGCGAGACCGTTCAACACGAGCCGCACATCCGCAGGCCCGGCGATGAGCGAAGATGGAATCAAAAAATTGATCTGCGTCGGCGAGACGAAATAGATATTCGCGTTCAGGTTGCCAACGCTGACGTGTACTCCGGTATTCGGCAGAACGATCGGTAACGTCTGCCCGCGCATATCTTCCGCGGAGATGGCCCTGGTGATATATGCAAGGTCAGTGCCATAAAGCGTAACGATAGTATTCGGCGCGACAGGGCCGGCTTGATTGCTCGCGGAGTTAACAATGCTGGCTTCCGAGTACTTCGGTGCGGGTACTCTTCTGCTTCCTTCGGCCCAAAGAGCAGACCCGGCGAAAGCGATTGCCAGCAACCCGAAGGTCACTCGCATGGCAAATTAGCTATGTTGATCCTTTTCTGATTATATAGGACGCTCGACGGGAATGGTGGATCCCGGAGGCGAATCAACCCCGCCAATGCGAACCGAGACCGGAACATCGCCGTCGGCGGCGGTAGCCGGAACGCGAACATTGATCTGATAAAGTCCGTTGATGGAGCCGGGCGTAGCGCCTGCGAACTGAACGTCGGCGGCTGGTACGGTGGTCCCGCCGATAGTGACGGTGACCGGATCGCGAAGCGGCGCAAGTCCGTTGACAAGTTCCCCTGCTTGGAATGTAGGATTCGTCGGCCCGAATCCCGTGCCAAATAGCGAGACAAACTCACCGGGCTTGGCCGGCCGGCCAGTGGGCACCACGCTAGGATCGGCCAAATAAGTTCCCGTGCCAGCGATCAGCGCGGCAATGCTGCTGGAACCTTTGAACGCGAAGAATACCGGGGCATAATTCTGGATATTAATGATATTGCCCGGATCGCTTCGTACTTCACTCGGTTCGTCGGGATTAAGAATCACTTGCACACTGACCGGACCCGTTATTCCGAGCGTAGGAATCTGTGCATTAATCTGGTCGGTTTGCACATAAGTGATTGGCACACGTTTTCCGGCAACCTCCACTGCAACGCATCCGAGCCGCGGAGGGAACTTTCCATTCACATAATCACCGGGGCCTGCGGTCCGCGAACTGCCGGAGACCTGGAAATTGCTGCCGTAAAGAGTGAACAGACTGTTCATCGCAAGGCCGGGCTTAAAAGCCGCCGCATCGACAACGGAGCCGAGGTTCGGCTTCTTGCTGAGCGTGCATGATCCCCCATTCAAAATAGTGGCGCTGGTGGTGTAAATGTGATCGCCGGTGAGATTGCCGTCTCCGTTAGCCGCATTCCCGGCAGCGTAGAATACGATCGCTCCCACATCATTCGCCGGCGGAGTCCATTCCACCAGGAACGTAGCGCTCCCGTTCGAGCCGATGTGCGTTGTAGGCTCCCTGTGTTCCGCAAACTCAAGTGCGCCGTTACAAGGAGCATCCAGGCCATTTGGATCGCAACGGACACGAATCGCATCGTCCACCGTGAAAGTTCCCGCCATCTTGATTTCATCATTGACCGGACGAGCCGTCAACTGAAATCCCCACCGGCTTGAATCCGGATGCTGGACAGTTACTTTGATCGTTTGCGGAATTCCGGGTTTATAATTCACAGCTTCAATCTTTACGCTTCCGCGTGGATCGGAGTTAGCCGCGCCGTTATCCCGATGGCAAGCCGAGCAATTCAAGCCCCCGTCAGCCGGCGCACCCGTGCGCTTGATGACTGGCCCACTGCTGAACGCAAACAGTGCAATCGGCAGTGAACCGGTAATGAGACACAAAACGGCTTTCTTGATGTTCGTCACCAAAGCAATGTCACCTCTGTACGGTTATAAAGATATTGTCCTGCGAACGCAAGCCATTGATTTCGGCCACTACCGGGACATCGCCATTCGGAATCGTATCCGGCACCTTCACGTTGAACTGGTACAGACCCGCGCTGCCCGGACTTACTCCTGCATAATCGGGTGTTACAGCCACCTCGCCAAACCGGATTGTAACTGGATTCGTAGTCCGCGCGATGTTAGCCGGAACCTGTCCCGCTGCAACGGCAGGATTCGTTGGACCTAGGCCAACCGCAAATAGCAGAACCACTTCCCCCGGTTTTGCGGGCACAGTGGTGAGACCTGCGAACAGGCCGGGCTTCGCCATCACACTGAAATCCGCGTGCCGCGCGGCGATGTACTTCTTTCCAGCAGAATCCGTAAATGGAAGGAATGCCGGCGAAAGCGCAGCCCTGGTCGTGGTGATCGGCGCACTTTGCCCATTGGCGTTCGTGACCTGGACCGCGGTATCTCCCACGGCAGTATCGTCAGGTACTTGAACATTGATCTGATCCTGGCCGATAAAGCCAATGAACGCGCGTTTCGTACCGACATTGATACTCACTCCGCCTAAACATACTGGGAGGGCTCTATTTATTAGGTCTGGTCCATCAAGCACTCTACGGCTCTGAGCCAGATTGGAACCGAAAATCGATACCCAAGTTCCCGAGGCGATCTCGGCTTTCCCGCTACCCGCGTTTACAATGCCGCCCACCGAAATCGTTGGCTTCCCACCGCCAGGAGTTGCTGCGGTAAGGGTATAAACCGCCGCATAGATGTGGTCACCCGTTTCGGATCCATTGCCGTTGGCTCCATTCCCCGCGACGTAAAACTTTACGTCGCCAGCCGCATTCGCGGGCGGAGTCCAGTCCACGTTGAAAACTCCGGTTGTGCTTGGCAGGCTATGCTCGACGTACTCGGTGGCAGGATTGCTTCGGCAACCAGAGTTCGGGCGAACCGAACCGTCCACGCAAAGCACCAGCATGTTGGGCCCGGTTATAGTGAATGTGCCCGCCTGAGCGTTGTTGCTGGCCAACTGCGACGACATCTGGAACCCGTATGCTCTCGCAGCCGGATCGCTGACCTTCACGGTCAAGTGCTGGCCCTGCCCTGGCGTGTACGTACAACCATCGGAAAAAGTGACCTCCACCTTTCCGCCGCCGTCATTCACGGCAGTGCCGACGTGGCATGCGGTCTGATTACAGCTACGGTTAGAAGGTGGCGCTCCGTTCACATTCGGGTCCGGTCCACTGGAGTGGGCCCATATAAGCGCCGGAATGGCGGACAGGATGACGGCACACTTGGCCACGTAGACTTTCTTGAAACGATCCATATGATGAGTAACCCCGGTTACTCATAGTCTACTCGATAAATGTGCCGGGTCTTTTGCGGGGGTGTGGTCCATTCCGGCCCGCTTTCGTTATACTCGACCCGTGGAGCTCACCCTCAATTCCCGACGAGCTGTCCGCTGCCTTGGCTGCCTCTGGCCAGGATCTGCCCCGCACCGTCCTGGAAGCCATCGCGCTGGAAGCCTACCGCGAACGCAAGCTCACCATCGACCAGCTCCGCCGCCTTCTGGGGTTTGAATCGCGCCACGAACTCGATGGCTTTCTAAAGCAGCATGAGGTCTGGCACGCCGATACCGGGGAGGCCACTACACTGATTCAGGAGAACGGTTTGTTGGTCCACCTTGGCAAAGCCCCACAAAGCTTCGATTGGGATCACATGGTGGATGAGCAACGGGAGGAGCGTATCCGGGAAATCAGCGGACTGTGAAGGTCTATTTCGATACCGCCGTGATGATTGCCAGCTCGGTGGTGGATCACCCGCACGCCCTTTACGCCGCGTGTCTCGGCCAGTGAAGCCTGGCAATTGCTAACTCGTAATATCCTGCCTCATTTTGAGGTTACGGTGCTTTCGGCGAAAGACTATCAAGATGCGCTCCACGGCTGCGCGGCACAGGGGTTGATCGGAGGGCTCGTTTTTATGATGCCCTCCACCTCCGGGCCGCACAAAAGGCCGCCTGCGATCGGATCTATACGTTCAACGTCCGGCACTTCCAGCAGTTGGTCCCCGAGTTGGCAAAGCTGATCCGCACCCCTTGAATGCCGTCTGGAGCGGGTTTCCCTACTTGGCTGATTTTTGAGCCGCCGGTTTTGCCTCATAACTCAGATCCGGGCGATAGCGGACAATCCGGTATTGCACAGAATCAACAATCCCCACGCTCTTGCTCATCAACGCACGGGCACCTTCCGCCCCCAACGCCTTCCTTGTCAACGGGCCGGCATCGATTTCGCTCATGGTCTTCATGGGCCTCACAGTAACGCGTTCATTTGGATCGCCGCCAAAGACGGTCTGATAGACCCAAAAGTTCTTCACTTCGGCTTTCTTCATCGCCGGTGTGTATTCGTTCTTCATCCATGCCGCAAAATCGGAACCCTTGCCTGGGACCAGGTGCATGCTTGTGATCACCGAATACGGCATCGGTTCCGGTGTCTCGCTCTGAATGCTCATGTCGTCCATCGACAGACTGGCTATGCGTTGCGCGGACGTAATGTAAGCGGCGCCCTTGCGCAGCAGATTTGCGGCTTGATCTTTGCCCAAGGCACGTTCCATCGGGGAGGGGCCGTCCATGTCCGCGAAATGAGCGATCGGATTTACCGAGATGTATTCAAAAAGATTCCCCATCATCGTCTGAAGAACGGCGCGCGACGGAATTTCCGCCTTCTTGTATGCGGCGGTGACTTGCTTCTGCCAAGCCTCATACTCGGTCCGCATTTCAGGTTTTATCGTTGTGATGGTGACCACACTCCATTTCGGCGCTGGTTCCGATTGGGCGGCAAGTGTCTGAACATTGCCAACTGTAAGAGCGCCTAAAAGCGCGCCGGTTGTGACGTAGGAACGGATTCGTGATCTCATAAGCTCTCCTTTGTTGCTGATTCCTGGCAATGGAGTATGAGGCGCTTTCGTTCGAAATTCAAGGGCCTTGCACGGATTCATCACCGTTACAAAACGCAAGTGCTTTGCGCACCGTTGTACTCAGTGGCCGCTTTTCCAGTTCATCCGCCTGAAGCCAATCAAAGCCTTCCGGATGGTCCTGCACCTCCGCGCTCCTCACCCGGAAAACGTAATTGTGATTCGTGATCGAATGCCGGAAATCGCCAATCTCCTCACCAACCACAGCCGACGCCAGCAGATGAGGTTCGGGCAGTTCCCAGAATCCGGCCAACTTCCGCGAATCGGCTGGACGGCGCCACAGCAAAATAGCCCCGTTTTTCCGAATCAAGAGCAATATACGCTCCAGCTTTACTGATGCTATTTTCTTCAGCTTCACGGGCAACTGGTTCTGTGTGCCCTGTTCCCGGGCCTTACAGAACTGCGCCACCGGACAGAGCAAGCATTGCGGCTGAACGGGAACGCACAGCGTCGCGCCCAGTTCCATCACAGCCTGATTGAATTTTCCCGGCTGTCCCCGGTCCAGCAGTCTGTCCGCAAGCTCCTGAAGACGCCGCCTCGTCGCGGGCGATCCAATATCCCCGGAATCGTTGCTCAAGCGGCTCAGAACCCGCATCACGTTCCCATCCAGCACGGCATACGGCAGGCCGAAGGCGATGCTCCCCACGGCCGCCGCGGTGTAATCGCCCACCCCGGCCAGCGCACGGATGGATTCGTAGTCGTGCGGAAATACACCGTTCATCCGCTGTGCGGACTTCTGCAAATTCCGGGCACGCGAATAATACCCGAGCCCGCTCCAGCACGCCAGCAGATGGGGTTCGGAGGCCGCCGCCAACGCCGCAATATCTGGAAATCGCTGTAGAAAACGGTGGTAAAATGGAATTACCGCCGCAACGCGTGTCTGCTGTAGCATGATCTCGGAAACCCAAATCGCATATGGATCCCGAGTATCGCGCCAGGGCAGTTTCCGATGGGCCGTTTCGTACCAGGCAAGCAGCTTGTCGCGAATGGATTTGGCCAATCTCTTAAAATAACAATAGTGGAAGATTTCCTGTCGATTCGTGGCGCCCGCGTCCACAACCTTAAAAACATCTCTCTCGATATCCCGCACAACCAACTCACCGTAGTTACGGGCGTGTCGGGGTCGGGCAAATCGTCACTGGTGTTCGATACCATCTACGCCGAAGGGCAACGGCGCTATGTGGAATCCCTCTCCTCCTACGCCCGGCAATTTCTGGAACGGATGGAGAAGCCGGATGTGGACGAGATTCAGGGGATCGCTCCACCCATCGCGATCCGCCAGAAGAACATGACGCGCAATCCGCGTTCTACGGTCGCCACGTCCACGGAACTGTACGACTTTCTTCGCTTGCTTTTCGCGCGTGTCGGGCGGACCTACTGCCCGAACTGCGGCACGCAAGTGATTCGCGACACGGTGGACCAGGTGGCCCAAAGAGTCCTGCAATTCCCCGAAGGCTCTCGATGGTACATTCTTTTCCCCGTGGGCAGCGCCGCGGATTCCCAACAGCTTCGCGATCATCTGTTTGAGCTGCGTCGTAAGGGTTTCACGCGGCTGCTGCAGGAGGGCAGAACCTTCGAGTTCTCGACGCCCGAATCCCTGCTCGACATCGATTTCCGCAAGCCGCTGTTCATTCTAGCGGATCGCATCGTGATCGCCCCCGACCTGCACCAGCGCATTGTCGATACCGTGGAAACCTGCTATCGGGAGTCCGGCGAGGCGATCTTCCGGCCAGCTTCCGGCGAGGGTCCAGACGTCCGGTTCAGCGAAAAGTTCTCATGCAAAACCTGCGGCAAAACCTTTACCGAACCGCAGCCGAATCTGTTCAGCTTCAACAATCCATTCGGCGCTTGTCCCCGTTGCCAGGGCTTCGGAAACACCATTGATTACGCGATAGAGCGTGTGATCCCCGATCCCTCGCTCTCACTGGCCGGTGGCGCGGTAGACCCATGGAACAAACCTCAATACACCTGGGGCTACAAAGACTTCCTAAAGGCCCGGAAGAAAGTCCGCGTCGACGTCCCGTTCTGCGATCTTCGTGCAGACGAGCGCGAAATCGTGATGGCCTCCGTCCGTGAGTTCTTTCAGGAAGTGGAGACCAAGAAGTACAAGGTACACGTTCGCGTTTTTCTGAGCCGGTATCGCGGCTATGCCCAATGCCCCGAATGCAAAGGCTCCCGCCTGCGGCCGGAAGCGTTGTATGTACGCATCGCCGGCCAGACGATCGCGGATGTTGTCGTGATGAACACCGCCGAAGCCTACCGCTTCTTCGAAAACATCGCTTTCACTTAGGAAGAGAATGCGATTGGC
>JBBPYD010000253.1:0-25066 GCA_038200305.1 Bryobacterales bacterium | reverse complement strand
TCATGGCCGATGCAGGCCATGAAAGCAAGAAGTTAGCGCGAATGCTGAAAGTGCAGGAGGGCTGGGAATTGCGGATCATATCAAACGCCGGCAACGAGCCTTTCAGATCACCGGGCTGACTTGGATTGTGGAACGTACCTTCGCGTGGCTCGGCAGAAATCGCCGCCTAAGCAAAGATTACGACTACGAGATACAGACTTCCGAGACGTTCATCGACGTTGCGGCTATTCGCCTCATGCTCAAATCGGATCGTGCCTATCTGACCCTTTTCAAACATCCTCTAAACCAGGTAGGTTTGCTTAGATGGGGAGTAGGAGGCGGGCGGCCTTTGTCCGGCGGAGGTGCGGCGCACAATTACGACGGTTACGTCGTCCGCAAAGGACTGGCCCGCGCCCCATTCGTTGAGCGTGTCCATTACTTTTGCGATCACCTGTGAGGAGGAAAGATTCATATTCGCCGCAAGCAGGGCCGCCAGCCGTTCCTCACCAAATTCCTCTTCCAGATCCGGCTGGCATGCTTCCGTCACGCCATCGCTAAAGAGCGCCAGCAAGTCGCCCTCTTCCAGTTTGATGTGATGGTCTTCATACTCCGCGCCGCTGAAGATGCCGAGGATCATGCCGCCGCCTTTCAACTGTTCCACCGTTCCGTTCTTGCGAATCAGCAGGGGAGGATTGTGCCCGGCATTGCAGTAGGACATCTGCCCCGTCACTGGATCCAAAAGGCCCAGAAAAAAGGTAATGAAACGGTTTCCGGGGCACCGGGCCGCTACGCTCTTGTTCAGGCGGGCAACCACTTCAGCGGGCTCGTGTTCGATTTCGGTGTAGACCTGCATGTGCGCCTGCATGTTTGACATCATCAGGGCCGCCGGCATCCCCTTGCCCGCCACATCCGCCACCACAATACCGATGCGGCCATCCTGGAACGGAAAGTAGTCGTAGTAATCGCCGCCAACGGTGTGGCATGGAAAATTCATGCCGTCCAGATCAATGCCGGGCACGTAAGGAGCCGCCGTGGGCAGAAGGCCGCGCTGAATCTCGGCAGCTTGCGCCAGTTCGCGTGCGAAAATCCGTTCGGTCTGTTCGATTTCGGCAAAACGCGCCTGCTCGATCCGGATCGCCGCCACGTTCGCCATCACGGTCAGCAGATTCAGATCCTCCTGCGTGAATTGGCGGATCAGATCTTGTGTATCGACGTAAATGAGCCCAAGCACGCTGTCGCGCGTTTGCAGCGGGACAGCCATGATGCTCCGCATCCCCTGCATCACGATGCTCTGGTGCCCGGCGAGTTCCGCGTCGAACTGCGCGTCCTGCACCAGCTGCGACTTCTTCTCTTTGATCACGCGATCGCGCACGGTAGTGCTGATCTGAAAATCGTTGCCGTGCGCGGCCTTCACCACCAACTCGCCCTTCTTAAGGATCATTACTACGCCGCGCGTCGCCCCCACCGCTGAGATGGAGAGGTCCAAAATGAGAGGAAACAATTCCGCAAGAGGGCGGTACTGCAAGAGTTCCTGTCCGGCGCGGATCAGAGCCTGGATCGATTTTGCGCCTGTTAGCGCGGCCGCTCCGGGTGCGCCGTTTGTTTTATCCAGCACTCCTTCGAGATTCGTTTCGAGCGTGGTGGATATCGCGGACGGTGTTTCCGCGACGAAGAGAACGGTCTGAGGAGCCGTGGCCTGCTCGTCCGTCTTGTGCTGGATAATCAGGTGGCCTGCCGCGACGCGATCGCCAGGGTGCAGGATGTGAGGAGCTTTGATGCGGACGCCGTTTACTTGCGTTCCGTTTTTGCTGTCCAGATCGCGAACCACCCAGTCCGTGCCCACCAGCTCAAAGACAAGGTGCTGGCGGGAGAGACCGGAATCGCCGGAATAACAAAGATCGTTCGCGCTCGATCTGCCGAGCGAGACCCGGCCGGACGTGAGTGGAAAGATTTCCGTCTGCCCGTCCGGGTTCTGAATGAGAAGTTCGCTGGCTATCATGAACGGCAGTCGAATGGCGGATTGGCAAGCGGTTAAGCGGTTGCGCCTGTGCCCGTGCCGAACGACGCCACTGCTTTCGCTTCGTCGTCGATCACCTCGAAGACGGTGTGCAGCTTCGTGATCTGCATCAGATCGGAAATCTTTTTCTGCAATTGCATCAGCTTCAACCGGCCGCCTGCGTTTCGAACGGTGGTGCTGCAGCCGACCAACTCACCAAGACCGGCGCTGTCTATATACGATACATGGCCCAGGTTGAGCAGAATGTCCTTGTGGCCGTTTGCGATCAGATTCTTAACCGTTTCGCGAAGCAGGCCCGTCGGCTCGCCCAGCGTGATCCGTCCATCCAAGTCAATAATCGAGACGCCCGCGCTCTGACGGGTCTTTGTGCTTAAGCTCATCGTGTTGCCTCCAGTGAAGGTGAAAGACAGAGATTGACATAGCGGCGCTGGGATGTCAATGGCAACGCTTTGCGGACGCTGCGCAAGCGGCCCCCAGGATTAAAAACGTTCGTGCCGCCTGTGCTGGAATAGAAGATCGGTCTTCTTTATGAATCATTCTGTTTTACTTGGTAGTTTACTGGCGGTGTGCGCGGGTGTGGTTGCGGCCCAATCGCTGGAAAATTTGCTGGCTGAGGCCGCATCCGTTAGGGAGTTCAAGCGCTCGGTCATCTCTCCGGACGGCAAAAAGGTTGCTTGGGTTGAGGAAATTGGTCCAAAGAGGAACGCTATTTACGTGAGCGAGATGGGCGGCGCGCCCGTGCGGATCACCGCCGGCCCCGGTCCGGCCAATGAGCCGGAAGCCGCCTGGTCCATGGACAGCCGCCGGCTTGCATTCCTTTCCGACGCCCCAACGCCAGGGCAGCTCAACGTGTTCATCGTTTCCATCGACGGGAAAGCGCCACGGCGAATCTCCACTTTAAAGGGCGTTGTGACGTCGCCGCGCTGGTCGCCCGATGGCAAGCAAATCGCGATTCTATACACGGAAAATGCTGCGAAAGAGGGCGGCGCCACGGCGCCGGCTGCGCGCGAGGTCGGCGTAATTGAGGCGAAAATCGACGAGCAACGGATTGCGCTGATCAACGCCGCGCAGGGAGGACTGCGGATGATCTCGCCAGCCGATCTGTACGTTTATGAGTACGATTGGTCGCCGGATGGCAAGCGTTTCGCGGCGATTGCCGCCAAGGGCTCCGGAGATAACAACTGGTTTATCGCGCAACTTTATACAATCAAGCCCAGTACAATCGAACGCAAATCGGCACAAGTCACAACGATTCTAAAATCTGCGATGCAGATCGCGGTCCCCCGGTGGTCTCCAGACGGTAAGTCGATTGCATTCATCGGCGGGTTGATGAGCGATGCGGGCGTTGTCGGCGGGGAAATCTTCACCGTTGCCGGCGAGGGCGGGGAACCGCGAAACCTTACGCCAGGGATGAAGATGTCGGCAAGTGGACTGGAATGGATGCCCTCATCGCGGCGGATCGTTTTCTCCGCGTCCACCGGAGGAGGCAGCGGAATCGCGTCTCTGGACTTGGCAAGCGGGCAGATTGAGACGCAGTGGCAGGCGGACGAGTCCATCAAAGCTGGCGGAGATTCGCCGCTATCGCTGTCCGCCGATGGGAAGTCGTCGGCAATGATTCGTAGTTCGTGGGACAGGGCTCCGGAGGTCTGGGCGGGCGGAATTAGCTCCTGGAAACAGGTGACGCATCGCAACCAGGACCGGAAGAGGACGTGGGGCGGGGCCAAGAATCTGACCTGGAAAAGCGAGGGGATGAACGTGCAGGGTTGGGTGCTTTTTCCTGCGCATTACGACCCGAAACAGCGGTATCCGATGGTGGTTGTGGTGCATGGAGGGCCTTCGTCTTCCAAAAAACCAAACTGGCCGGATGCATCGGATTATAGTCTGCTCTCTGCGCAGGGATTCTTCGTTCTCATGCCCAATCCTAGGGGCAGCTATGGACAGGGCGAGACGTTCACCAGAGCTAACGTGAGGGACTTCGGTGGCGGCGACCTGCGGGATGTGCTGGCGGGAGTGGATGAGGTACTGAAGACGTTGCCCGTAGATGCCCGGAGGGTGGGAATCACCGGCTGGAGCTACGGCGGGTATATGACGATGTGGGCCGTTACGCAGACTGGCCGCTTCCGGGCGGCCGTGGCCGGCGCCGGCATCTCCAATTGGAAAAGCTACACTGGCCAGAACTCTATCGACCAGTGGATGAAGCCATTTTTCGGGGCCAGCGTGTACGACGATCCGGCCGTGTATGCAAAGAGTTCACCAATCGAGTTTATTAAACAGGTGAAGACGCCGACGCTGGTCCTAGTGGGCGAACGGGATGCCGAGTGCCCCGCGCCGCAATCTTATGAATTCTGGCACGCATTGAAAGCCTTGGGTGCGCCAACGCAGCTAGTGGTGTACGACGGGGAAGGCCATCACTTCGATTTGCCGGAGCACCGGCTGGACCGGATGCGCCGGACCATCGATTGGTTCCGGCAGTACATGAAATAATTATTTGAAAATATCTTTCACGCGCCCGAAGAATCCTCTCTTCTCCTTGGGCCGTTCCACCGGGGCCTGCTGAGTCTGCGTGCTGTCCAGCGGTTTGATCGGGATCGTCTGCGTGCTTCGGTATTCAGCGGGAGCCGCCCCTGTATCCGTGGCTACAGCCGGTTTCGGAGCCGCCGTTTCCCAACCCGCTACCTGCGTCGCGCCCGTGCTGTGCAGTTGGCACAACTGGACCGGCTGGGTTCCGGCTATGAAATATTCCGATCTCGTGCTTGGGCAAGCCGGTGTGGCAAGCTGGCCCGAAGCCGGATCAATATCGACACTCACAATTCCATCCGGCGCATCCCAGCCCGTTACGGATCTGTATTCGCGATGCTGATGCGCCCGCTTCATGAACTCCGTCCAGATCGGCAGTGCGGACTTCGCGCCTTCGATATTCAACTCGCGATTATCGTCATAGCCAACCCACACAACGCAGACCAGTTTCGATGTGAATCCCGCAAACCACCCATCGTGCTCCTTTTGCGACGTGCCCGTTTTTCCCGCTGCGGGAAGCTTGAATCCTCGCGCGCGTACATTCGCGCCTGTTCCGCTTCGCAGTACTTCCTGCAACAGATCCACCATCAGGTAATTCACTCGCGGGTCCAGAACCACATGACGCTCCGGCGTCGATTCGAACACCGTGGAACCCTTCTGGCTGCGAATCATCTGCACCCAGTTCGGTTTCACCACCACACCCTTTTCATCGAACAGCGTGTAAGCGCCCGCAATCTCGATCGGCGTCACTTCATACGCGCCCAGCGCCACCGCCGGCGTTGGCCGGATTTCCGAATTCAATCCCGCTTTCCGTGCCAGGTCCACCACCGTTTTATACCCGGCTTCCTCCGCAAACTTCACCGTTGGAATATTCATTGATTTCGCAAGCGCTTGCCGCAAAGTCACCGTCCCGTGAAGCTCATGCTCGAAATTGCCCGGTGTATAGGGCTTCCCATTGTAGAAAAACGTGGTTGGCTCATCCACCACCGTTGTCGCCGTGGTCATCGCATTCGGACCGCCCGCAAGCCCGGTGTTCAGGGCGGCGGCATAGACAAATGGCTTAAATGCCGACCCCGGCTGCCTCTTTGCCAACGCGCGATTCAACTGACTCGCGCCGTAATCGCGCCCGCCTATCAGCGCCTTAATCTCCCCCGTCTGCGGGTCCAGCGCCACCAGGGCTACTTGCGGCTCGCCCGGATTGGCGCCCTTTTTCGTCCGCTTCCGGATCAGGTCGTCTACTTCCTTCATCCCGATCCGCACCGCATCCGATGCATCCTTCTGCAAATTCATATCCAGCGACGTATAAACGCGGTAGGAACTCGTTTGGAAATCGTGCTCCTGAAATTCATCCTGCAGCGTGTCGTTCACCAGATCGACAAAGTACGGAGCATCCGACGATTCCGACCCGCCGCGCGACACCACCAGCGGCTCCGCCGTAGCTTGCGCATATTCCCGATCGTTGATATAGCCGTTGTCGCGCATCATCCTCAGCACCAAATTGCGCCGCGTCTTCGCCTTCTCCGGATACCGCACGGGATTCTTCCCGCTAGGGCTCTGAATCAGTCCGGCCAGGGTCGCCGCCTCCCCCAGGCTCAGTTGCCGGATGTCCTTTCCGAAGTACGCCTGCGCCGCCTCGCCAAATCCCCGAATGGCGAAACTGCCTCGCCGGCCGAGGTCAATCTGATTTGCGTAGTACTCGAAAATCTTTTCCTTTGAAAGATTTCGCTCCAGATGCAGCGTGATCATCACTTCCGGCATCTTGCGCTTCCAGGTCCGGTCCGCCGTCAGCCAGAATTGCCGCGCCAGTTGCATGGTCAGCGTGGAGGCGCCCTGCGCATTCCGGCCCTCTCTCAAATCCACATAAGCCGACCGCAAAATCCGGAATGGATCGAAACCGGAGTGTTGAAAAAATCGCTTGTCTTCGGCCGAGATTACCGCTTTCACCAGCACCGCCGGAATTTCCTGGAATTTCACCAGCCGCCGCTTCTCGCGATTGCGGTCAAACAGATTTGTGATCAGCTCCGGTTCCAGCCGGTACTGCGTCCTGTCCGTGTTGTCCTGCAGCGAGATGATTTTCGACACCTTGTTGCCGTTGAACATGATCACGCCGTCCTCCTGCAGGAAGAACGACTCCACGCCCGGATAGACCTCGACGGCATCGCTCCGCAGGTTGTACCACCCCATGCGATTCCCGCGCGTCTCGCCATATCCGCTGCGGCGCAATTGCGCAATAATTTCGGCGGGTGTGATCTCATCCCCCACCATAACGATCTTTGGCGACGCGAACAGCATGGAAGTGTTGGCGAACGGACCAGCCGCCAGCTTCTGCTCGATCATCTTTGAATACCGGACGTAATAATAAGTGAATGCCGCCAACCCAATCGTGTTGACTACCAGGAAGGCGATGAGAAGCGCTCTACCCCACGGATGCAGGACGAAGCGGACGAGTGCAGCTCTCTTGGGTACTTTAATGCGAACGGCCAAAGAATGTCCTTGCTAGTTCAATTCTCGCACGGAACCGAAGTAGATCCCTTCAGTCAAACAGATTCAACTGCGCGGACTTGATTCGCCTCGGCGCATTGAAGACGCTTCTACCATCCAGCTCGGGCGAAATCGCATGCTCATGCGCCACGACCGCATCGAAATTCGCCTCCGGCTGGTAACGCGTTTCCACTGCCCGCGTAAACCGTTCCAATCGCGCGAACCCATCCAGCTTCTCCGCATCGCCCAACTTCGCCCTATCGAGTGACCCGCGCAGCACCGAAATCGACTCATCGTAGGTCTTCAAAGGCACCGGAAACGGATGCCGGTCTTTTCCGCCCAACGCAAAGGAGAATCGCGCGGGATCGGAGAACCGCACTGGCGCCCCATGCACTACCTCGGCAATCAACGCCAGGGATTGCAAGGTCCGTGGACCCAAATTCTCCAGCAGCAGAAACGAAGCAAAATCCCGCAGCTCCCGTTCATACGCGACGGCCAGCACGGCGCCCAACCGCTTCAAATCCACATTCTCTATCCGAACGTCGTGATGCCTCGGCGCAACCAGCTTCCGCACTTCATCCAGCGTAGCGTCCGGATGTTCGCGCGCAATCGAAAGCAACGCGTCCTGCGCCGGCTTTGCACGGCCATCCACCAGATTCATGATGGCTCCCCTGTGCTCGCCCACAATTCCCGTGTGAGGCTCATTCGTGAAATCGCGAACCGACGCCGAATGCCAGTGATACCTCCGCGCCAGGCCGCTCCGCGGATTCATGCCCTGTTGAACCACGGCCCACTCTCCAGCCGCGCTCACAATGAAGGAATGCAGATAGATCTGAAATCCGTCCGCAATCGCATTGTTGTCGATCTTCGCCGTCAGCCGGCTGGTCTGGACCAGAGCCTCTCCATCCAAATTCCGCCGCTCCGCCACGGCTCGTAACTCGCCCGGCGTATTCCGGGAGTGCTTCCCCCGGCCTCCGCAAATGTAAATCCCAAGCTCATGCGCCCGTGGATTCAACCCTCGTTTCAAAGCGCCCACCACGGAAGTAGTAATTCCCGAGGAGTGCCAATCCATCCCCATCACGGAACCAAGCGCCTGAAACCAAAACGGATCGCTAAGCCGGGAAAGCAACTCCGCGGGGCCATGGTGATAAAGGATACTTTCCACGATGGCCGTTCCCAACTTCACCATGCGGCCGGCGAGCCAAGCGGGAACCCGGCCCCCGTGCAACGGCAAATCGGCAAATCCAGAGCGCTTCATTTCAGTAACCCGCAGGTCTTCTAACCCGTAGCCCGCCGCAGACGGACACATAACCGGGACCAGGCCTTCCCATCCAGAGGCCGCACCCAATCCCGTTCAATCCGTTCCCAATCGGGATCGGATGCATCCACGCCTCTCCCTTCCAAAAGCGCCGCCTCGCATACAACGTAATGCTCGCGATAGGGAAAAAGAAACGTGCCTGGGCGCGCAAGCAAAACCTCCCGGGCTTCTCCATAAGTTTTACACCAATGATTCAAAAACGCAGCGCCCCGGAACAACAACGTAGTGTCGAAATGGCCGGTCGGCGCCGCTTCACAACGCGCTTTCAAATCGGCCCAATCCCGAAAACCCGCCTCAGCCGCGACCGCCGCAAGCGCGTGCTTGCGCCGACCGCATCCCGGGCCGCCACTAGTTCCTCGGGTGTCGCGGCAGCCCAAGCCGGAACAGACTGTAGCCGGCGGCCTGCGCTCAGAGCCGCGGCAGCATCGCCCAGGCGCAGTTCCTTCAATAACCGGCTGGCACGCACCCGGTATTCATCGATAGTTTGGTTCGATCTGGTTTTATTGGAGGCAATCGTAGTCCTCATGGCACACTCCCCTTGTGTCCGCTGTTAGCCCGAGTGCAGTGGCACAAATTTAGGATGTCCAGAGAACTGGATTTCAACAAGGAAACGAGGGTGAGATCCTCTTTTCGGGCATGGGCACCCCTCGCGGTGCCCAATCTCAGAATAACACTCAAAGCAGAATCAGTGCGCCACCCAGGCCATCCCATCCGGATTCTTGCCCGTTGAAAGATGCCCCATTACCTCCAACGTCTTGAGGTCCAAAATCGCAACCTGATTATCCCGGCTGCACGCAATGTACGCCCGCGAGCCATCGGGAACAATCAGAATGCCTTCCGGACCTTTCCCGATCGCGATGCGCTTGATCTCTTTCCGCGTTCCCGCATCCAGCACAACCAACTCGCCGCCCGCATCGTCGGAAATCAGCACCATCTTGCCGTCCGGCGTGAATTTCAAACGATTGGATCCCTTCGTATGCACATCCAGCGTCTGGATCACCTTCTTGCCCGCCACGTCGATGATCGAGACGCCGCCATCCCCGCCATGTGCGGTCCAGAATTCTTTCCCATCCGGAGAAAGGTCAAGCGCCTCCGGGCGCTTACCTACCGGAATTTGCGTTTCCGTCCAACCCGTCCGGCCCCCCACCTGTTCCATCTCCGAAATCGTGTTGGAGCCCCCGTTCGAGGTAAAAATCAAACGGCTGTCTTTACTAAGGATCACCATATGCGTTCCGTCCTGGCCAGTCCCAACCATCCAATCGACCTTATTGCTCACCGGATCATAGCGCCCGATCAGTTTGGCTGCCTCGGATGTAAAGTAAAGTTTTCCATCGGCGAAATCGAGACCATGCGGCCGCCCCAGAGGGCCCAGGTCCACGCGCCGGAGCTCCTTCCGCGCCGAAAGGTCAATCACCGAAATCGTATTGCCCGGATTTTGCGATCCGTAATTGGCCACAAAAGCCAGCTTTCCGTCTGACGACGCGGCAACTTCATGTGGACTCTCACCCGTGGGTACGAGCCCCATAACCTTTCCGGAAACAGGATCGACGATCGCCAGCGCGTTGTCGGCCTTGTTCAACACCAGCAACGCCGGTGAAGGTGCGGCAGCACCCAGCGCCGTAACCAGTGCGGCGCAGCATAAAATAGACAAGGTTTTATAGCTCACCATGTTGTCCTCCCCTCCTTTAAGCTAAGCGGCATCCTGAACCGAGATTGTGAGTGACTTCCCAAAAGCCGAAAACGCAAGCTCAATCTGTTCAACGCGAGAGAAATGCTGAAGATCGGACAAGCGGTCCACCTGTTGCTTCACAATTCCCATTTTTCGCGCCAGTTCAGTCTTCGACATACGCACCTCGTGAAATTCCAGATAGAGTGCCAACTTCATTGCGCCAGCGCGGACGGTTCCACCACTGGCCAGACGCGCCGCCTTCTTCGTTTTCGATTTCGGCAACTCCATGCCTTTCTCGATATAGCTCGACAGAATTAACTTCAGGCCGTCCGCGGCCATATGCTTCGCATCGGTGAGACTCTCGCCTTGAGTGACCACTCCAGGGGCCTCAGGAATCGTTACAATAAACCCGTCCTTTTCGTCAGGCTGGAAATACCTAAATAGCGGAACATCATTTCACTCAGTCACTTCACGAACACGCATGTCATGCGCGCCTCCCTCACGGTTGAACAGTGGCTCTCAACACTTCCGGCCCGCTTGGAGTTTTTGCGGTAACGTCCTGCTCGGCCGTAACAAACAAATCGAAACTCTTCAACGGAGTGACTGTTTCAAACTTCGCCTTTAGCTTCTTATCCACCTTCAGTTGGCCCTGATTTTCAGTAGTTCCGCCCCGTTCCTGTAACCAGACCACATAGGCGGCTGAGGGTGGCGTCAGACTCTCAGGACTGGCAAGATGCTCAACGGTCATCTTCAGTTTCGTGTTGGAATTATTGTCATGGCCCACCTCAACCTCGCCCCGGGCAGCGGGAACGATAGATGCCGCGGTCATCGGAAATTTCTTCGCCGCATACGCCACAGTACATAGCAGAGCGAACGTCAAACAGATAGCGTGAATCTTTCGCATTAGATACTCCGTGCTTATATTCGCACAACCCAAGTCCGAAATTGTGCCGTCCGTCCGCTTCTTCACACCACATTGAACAGGAGCTTAAACCCGTAATCCATATGGAGCTGCTGATGGCAGTGAAACAAAGTCAGTCCTTCCATAGCCGGGGTCACATCCGCCTCAATCATCTTAAATCCCTTCACCAGAACAACATCTTTCAGCAAGCCTGCGGTTGGCTTTCCATGGACATTTGTTAGCTCAAAGCTATTCCGATGCAGGTGAATGGGGTGCGCATCGTCCGTTCGATTGTCGAAGATCAACCGGTAGCGCCCTGCCCTTGTGCATCACCTCTTCCGCATTGGCAGCTTGACGGGTTTTCGCCAAAGATTGTGTAATCCCACGCTTTCTTCGGAGGTGCGATCCAACGTGGCGGACCGCTCTTGTTCGCGTATTCAACCACGACGCCCATCCCGTTCTTCCGGTCATCGTCTTTCGGAGTTCCCAGAACCCAAACTCCAGGATTCTTCATCTCGACAACGGCGTCCACGCGTTCGGCGGTGCCGAGTTCCAGAACATCCACAAATTGCGGCCGGGGAACCGGATTCCCGTCGAGAGCGGTCACCTGGAACCGATGGCCGGGAAGCGCGAGCTTGATATTCTCCGTTGCACTGGCGTTCAAAAAGTGGAACAGCACGCGTTGCCCTTCTTTAACGCGCACCGGTTCGCCATAACCTAAGCACTTGCCATTGATCGTGAATCGTTGACATCCGATTTCCCATCCGTTTGGCTTCTCGTCTTTGTTCTTTGGCTCCGGTTTCTTGGGTTTATCGCCTTCGTCGCCTTCTTCCATTTCTTCAGTGGTGTAAAAAGATTCCCATTCATGGGTTGCAAGAAAGACCTCCTGATCGTACCGCCCCCGATTGCTCTTGGGCTCTATGTACACGAATGCGAACTGCCCGGTATAAGTGCCCCGGCTCAGTTCGGACATGGCCATCACATGAGTGTGTACGAATCGTGCGCCAGACGGTTGCGGGGTTAGCTGGTAACGCAGATGGCCGTGAGCGGGAACCGCCAGACTCTTTTCTTCCAAAGCGCCATCAATGTTCGCAGGGATCACCTGCCCGTGCCAATGGACCAGCTCCGGCGTGTCGGTGTCATTGAAAAAATCGACCGTCACCGGGACGCCCTCGTGCATTCGAATGAGAGGGCCGGGAACGGAGCCGTTGTACCCAACAGTGCTGATCGTGTGATCTTTTGCGATGTCTACCAGCACAGGGCCGATCCGCAATGTAACGTCGGCGGGGCCGCTGGTTGCAGCCGATTCACTGGTCTTGTCCGATTCGCGCGATTCACCGCCGCGCGTGCAACCCGTCAGCAATAAGCCGCTGCCAATCGCGATATCGGAAAGGAAATTGCGGCGTGTATTCTGCGGTCGGTGGATACGCACTTCAACCCCTCTATATACTAACAAGCTCCGAACTGGAACGCCGGAACGAATGCTCTTACTTTGCGGACCGTTCCTGGTTCAGCGCGAGCAGTTGCGCCAAGGCCTTTTCATCGGTGATGCCGGCGGGCCATCCGTAGGCGGCAGTAACGGCTGCGTCCAAGGCTCTGTGCGCGTGATCGAGCCACGCAGGCCGTTCGTTATAGAGTTGCGTTAGCGTGCGCTTCTTCAGCTTCCCCGCCGCCTCCGGACTTACCGGAACGATGCGGTCCGGATAGCCCGCCACTACTTCCGGGATTCGCTTTACAAGTTCAGGCGGATTCAGCCAGTTGTCCCGGAGCCGGTTCAATTCTTTGGCTGCTTCCGCGATCCGCTGCGCGCGGGGATCGGCTGCATACTGGTCCGCACGGATATTTGGCGTGAGACCGGCGGGGAAAGGAAACGTCTCGAAGGTGGATGTGGGTGTGTAGCGCGGGTCGTTCCCGACGCCCAACCAAGTGCAAAGGCCAAGGGACCATTGCTCATGAAATCGCGAGTGGAGGATACCGAACGTGGTGTCGTCTTCACGAGTGATGACAAAAACAGCGTGGTCGGGAAGCACCGATTTGCACAGGAAGACGAACACTCGATGTTTAGATACGGATGGGGTAGCGATGGATCTTCGAAGAGGAGCCAGCTTCGTGCGCAGAGCGGGTCTAGTCTCCCCAAATCGCCACCACGAAATACCGTAAGCCCCGCGGCGATTGTTCTGTCGTTCTGCCCGAACATGTTCGAGCAGGTACTGAAAGGGAGCTTGATACAGTGCTGCCTCCCGCTCTGACATGTCTACGCCAAAATCGATGATCCAGGTATCCGACGGTCGGCGGGTGAGATCCGCGGCATTAGACCAGGGCTTCACCACATCGCTGTTTGGCCGTCCGTTCGGATTTGCAGGCAATTGAAGCCACTCGCGCGCCAGATCGCCCGGAATGTCGAAAGCCCCTACCTTGGTCGAGCCCATGAAAATGACGTTCTGGTTCTCCACTAACTGCCTCGCCAGAGTCAGATCCGTTCCGGTCGCCGCCCCAGCCTCGTGGGCAGTCAAGTCCGGATAAATATCCGATACCTCGCGGCCATCGAGACACCGCTTTCCGCTGAAGATCTTCGCGAAACAGACGATCGATACACGCACCGAAGCGCCCTCCAACACCCAGTCCTCATCGCTCCAAGCATTGAAAATCGTTCCGGCATCCCGGATCCGGTCCAGCACCTTCCGGTTCTGTCCGCCCCGAATCGAGTTAGTCGCCACCAGCCCGGCCCGTTGTGCGCGGCCCGCTTCCAGGCAGTCCGCCGCCTTGGCAAACCAGTACGTCACCAGATCCGCGCCGCCTGGAACCCGGCCATCGTAGGCTCGACGAAGAACGCCTACGTACTCGTCACCCAATTCCGTCAGGATCTTCTTGTCGCCCAGAAAAGGGGGATTACCAACAATGCAATCGGCCGCCGGCCACTCGGCTTCGCTTCCGTCCGCGTTGAGCAGCGCGTCGCGGCACGCAATCTGGTCCAGCTTGTTCAAGACCGGCCGCGAGTGTGAGAATCCGTGCTGCAACATCCACTGAATCTCGCCTATCCAAATGGTCATTCGCGCCAGTTCCGCCGCGTACGGATTGATCTCGATTCCCATTACGTTTTCCGGCCCAACGCTGGGGAAGGCGGCGGTCTTTTCGAACTCTTCCCATTCCAGCAGCACGCGCTGTTCCAGGTCCTTCAGCCCGCGTAAGGCCAGATACAGGAAGTTCCCCGAACCGCAAGCTGGATCGAGAACCCGAAAATCGCGCAACCGCGTACGGAAATCGAGGAACTTCTGGTTCACCTCGTTGCGAAGGCGCTTCTCCACGGCTTTGCTTTGTGCGCCTTCCGCCTGCGCTACTTGAACACGCACCTTCCCCTTCACCTCTTCCCATTCGCGCAGAAGAGGATCGATCACCACCGGTTCGATGATCCGCTGAATGGAAACCTGGTCGGTGTAGTGGGCGCCCAACTGGCTCCGTTTCTCCGGGTCAAGACCGCGCTCGAACAGCGTGCCGAAAATGGAAGGCTCAATCACGCTCCAGTCGCGCCGCGCCGATTTCAAGACAAGGCGAAGATCCTTGACCTCCATCGGCAGCACTTCGGAATCTTCGAATAATCCGCCGTTGAACCATTCGATGTCGTCGGCTCCAAAGTTTCCGCCGTCTTTCATCGCGCCGAAGAGTTCCGCCAGCATCGGCCTGCAGCGCTCCGGTTTCCTGATTGCGGTCTCCAGAATTCTGGTGAACAGGTTTGCAGGCAAGATGCCGATGTCTTCCGCGAACAGGCAGAACACAACCTTGTTGATGAAGTGCGCCACTTTTTCCGGAGCCTGGCCTCTCGACTGCAACGCGATCGCGATTTCCGCGAACTCTTTCGCTACCTCTTTGGTGACGTCTTCCCGCGTGACTTCCGGACGCAACTGTTCGGGATCGGTGAAAGCCAGCTTCAGGATGCGCCGTTTATCTTCGCGCTCCAGGTCGCGGAGCGTAATGGTGTACGGCTTGTTGACGGCGTTGGTGAAGTTAGGATGCACCACGATGGTCTGTATGTCGGAGACGATCAGGATTGGCGGGTTCTCCAGCGCGAGCGAGTAGCGCTGCAACTGAGCGAATGCCGCGGTGAGGTCCTTACCGGCGCCCTTGTATTCCCAGGCGAAGCACTTCCTTTTCCAAACGTCCGCCCACCCCTTGCCACCGCCTGTCTTCTCCGCACCCTTTTCAAAGGCATACCAGATGCCATCGGGATCGGCCTCGGTGGGCGTGGGTTCACCCAGCAGTCTGCACAAGTCATTAAAATGGGATTGGGAACCCTGGCGCTCTCCCAACATCGAAGGCCACCACTTCTTTATAAATTCTTTCGCTGTCACGATGATCTTCCAGCATCGTCGATAGGCGATCCTTCGCGCAAGCATCGACAAGTCGCCGTGAGATCCAAAACCCGGATATCCGGTCACCACACGGGCGAGCACAAATAAGTTTGAGATCTAGCCCGGCAAACTCTTCGAGGTGATTCGGAGACACGTTTGAGGCTTTCGCATTGCTCGATGAAGCCGGGTGCTCTAATCTGCACCTCGGATGGTCCGGGAACAATTGGCCATTCCGAAAAGGAGACTTCAAAGATGAGGTATTACGTTTTGTTTGGTGTTCTGCTCTGGCTATCTCACATCCCGGCAGCAGCGCAGGAGACTGTTAGCACCAACGGCCAGTCCCTACAAGGGGTCTGGGTTTCTAAAGATTGCGCTTCCGGGCGGCGATTTCGCTCCATTCGCCATCGACATCTTTCATGCTGAACGCTCGTACATCGGCGCGAATCAAAATCCGGCACACTCCGCGCACATTGGTGTCTGGTTGCGAGTTGGAGACCGCAGGTTCGTATTCTCGACGACGTTCTTCACCCGCGACGAAAAGGGGGTGTTCAACGGGATCGTCAAAGCCCGGAGTTCCTTTACCCTTGCCGAGGACCTGAAGTCCGATGACGGCACGGTTGAGCGTATCGTCATGATATATCGGGAAAGGAGCTCCAGGTTATATCTGGCATCAAGGCCCACAGTGTGCGGATGGAGTTAGAGTTGCAGAGGAACCCGCCGCCGCAGGAATAACGCGCTGTTGAGAAACGAAGTGGAGGCCGGATCACTGGAAACGGCCTCCGCGGGAGATCGAATCCTTACTTGGCGAAAGTCAACACAGGAGCTCGATCTATCGCGGACTGGGGCACGCCCAGTTCGATAGCCGAAAGCTTGTCGATCGCTATGCCCTGCAGAACAATCGCATCTTCCTTAAAGACGCCGCCAGTACGTTCGAGGTTGGCTGAAAACGTCTGGTTCCGTGCCTTCGTCATGACAATATAGACTTCACGCCCGCCTTCTCTCTTTGACAAGACATGGGCCATCTCAAGTAGTTCCGGATGCGCCTTCCAATAGTTCATGTCCCCCACCTTTGTGGGGAACAGCTTTCCGTTCTGAAGCGTTCGCTTTGCCAGTTCTCCGTTAGGGTCTTCGTTCAACAAACCTTCCACAACGGCGCGGTCGTCTGAAGTACCTACGTAGGCGTCGGGCCGCCAGGATTTGGCCTGAACACTCTTATAGCGGAAGGTGGTCGGCTTGTCTGGCAGGTTCCACTCGATCCGAAGCGCCGGTTGCAACTCACCTCTTTCCGCCAGATCTTTCGCTAGGCGTTGAACCTTCGATTCCGCAGCCCTCAATTCATACTTTCGTTTCTTGTATGCTTCCCGGGCGTCCACCACGCTCTTTTCGGCCGTCTCAAGGTTCTCTTTCAACTTGCCGTAATTGCGCTTTCCGCCCGGTTCCGTGATGAGATCCTCAATGTCGCCGGCTCGCTTCTTGCTACTTTCCAGTGATTCCGCGGCGGACTTGAATCGATCTCTTGCGTCCTGCAAGTGCTCCTCGGCCAGCGCCAGATCCTGGCGCGTTGCGGGAGCGGCATTCGGAGGCGGGGCAGTTTCGGCCCCTGGATGGCCAGTAGCTCGGCCGCTGCCAGTGCGCAGGGGGGAATCGATATGACGATCAGCCGCCTCCGTCAGAGTCTCGAAAGGAGGCCGATCGTGAACTCCGATCACGTTCCCTTCTTCCAACGCGATCCCTCTCATATCGTGGCTGGCCATTCGCCCCTGGTTTCCAGCGGGTTCTGCTCCTGCGCCCGAACTGGGGGGTGGTGGATCGATCCTCCTGTTTGCCGCTCCCGTATCGTCGGTCAAGCTGCCGGCTGTCCCTCTCTCTAGCTCCAGAGTTTCGGCGCGGGGACCGCCTCCCTTCTTTTCGGACAGCGTATGGTGCACAAGCAGCCCCGCCCCCAGCAGCGCAAGTTGGACCATGTTGGAATTCAGCCCTAAATTTTCAGTTGCCTTTTCTATAACGATGTTTATGAAGATCGCTTTTGCCAGCCCAGTAAGACCGCCCGACAGCAAATCGGGCAGATATCCCAGAAGCTCGAACACGAACGGAAGAATTACCAGGAGATAGGAAGTGCTTCGAAACACCTCACCCCAGATGGCGTCGTCGTCCCAAACTCGCCCCAGCCAGTTATAGCTATCAACCCGAAAGAGTATCCCCTCGAAACCTTCATACTCAATATAGGCGCCAAGACTCGCATCCCACCAAACGATGAACACGTGTCCGATGGTTTGATCGATCCTCAGAGTCTTGCCCCGGTCATAACGGCTATTGACCGGAATCCGGATTTTCTCAATGGCCCCAGGCTTGACTTCGCGAAGCTTCTCCACAAGCCCGCGGACAACCGCCATTTCCACCATAGGCGCCAATCGGGCGCCGATTTTCCCCGCGAAAAGCAGGAGCTGTGCATACCCTTTTGCCATTTGGGTGAACTGTGCTTGTCCCGCATTGTGCAGCCATAGATAATCGAGCCGGATAGCGAAGTCCGCGAAGTAGGGGTCGGCCAGGTCCGCGGCGCCGAACAAAAACTGTTTTTCCTCTTCACTGAAGCCGTTTCTGTACGCCTCGGGCCGTGTTCTCAGGACACTAAGATACAACGCTCCGGTCATATACCAATACAACTGATTACGCAGCGTTGCCCCAACACCTTTCGCTACACGGCATCGCCTCAGCAGCACGAGGAATAAAAGTGGATCCTCCGCCGCAAGCACGAGGGCGGATAGCGAGTCGAAGGCGGTAGAGAAATCGTCGGCTTTGTAGAGATTGAATGCCCGATTGCATCTATCCAGTGCGTTTGAAAGCAGGGCCACCTGCTCTGGGTTGTTGACGGCCTCGAAATCGCGGAGAGCCTGAAGAGTGGGCTCCTTCTTTTCCTTTTGAAAATATGCGAGCTTCAGGTCATCAAGAACCCGAGCCTGCTTTTTCTTCTTCTTGACGTCGTTGTTGAGGATTTCCTGCTGCGAGGCGTTCAGCGCTCCAAAGCGCTTGGCCAGGAGGGTCCCTTGCATTTTTATGCCACTCGCGAATCGAAACGAGTAGTAAGCATCCGATCTGGTAATCGCTAACGAAGCCGTTCCGAAGAATACGTACAGCGACCGCTCATCCCGATCGCCGTACTGAAGAGATACCTGCAGGTACGCTTCCACGCATTCGACTAGCTGCGCCCCGCTCCGCTTAAATATGCTGTTTGTGAACTCATCCGGCTTGGCATCCCTTGAATTCATGAATGTTTTAAAATCCGCCACAAACTGCCGCTGATTCGCGGTGACAGGCGGGGCCGCTCTGGGGCCTTCAAGGCCGGCTGCCACCTGTGAGAGCGCGGGCACGCTGACCTTCTCCTGGGCCACGGCGTCCCTGCCGTAGACCTTCCCCCTGGTTTCAATCGAGATCTTCTTCTTTTCGTCGATAGCCGGCTTTAACTTCTCGTCCCGCTGCCAGGCGTCAAGTGCCTCGTAGCGCCGTCTCCAAATGGTTCCGCTCGACGTAACAAGCGATTCGTATTTCGCGGCGAAATAGCTGTCCCCAAGTCCCAGCGCCTGAAACGACACTCCAAAAAATATGATGAGCGAGTTCTTGTCGTCGTCGGCGTACTTTTGGGAGACTTCAACGTAAACGAGCAGGCAGTCAAAGAGCTGATCGCTTTTCCTGAGCTTTGCAGTGAACTGCGAAATCGCGCGCTGATTCGGCTGCTCCATGTGCCTGTTGAACTCGGCGAGAAAATCGCGCTGTACCCAGGACAATCCAGCCTTCTGCCGGGCGATCTGGGCGGACAGTCTCTTCTGTTGAGCTGAACGCAGTTCCGAATAAGCTTTCCGCCAGGCTGTGCCGGAGGCCTGTGTAAGCGCTTCAAAGCGTAAGGCGAAATATACGTCATTCCGTTGAAGAGCCGCTAACGAGAGATCGTAATAGGCTGTAAGCGACCGCCGGCGCTCTTCTTTTCCGAGGTAATCCTTCGATACATCAAAATAGATCCAGAGGCACTCGCGGAGACCGGCCGGCTGGAGCCCCTTGATATAGCCGGAGAGGGAACTGTACGCGTTCGCGTTCGCCATGTAAGCCTTGAATCGGCTTACAAACTCCTCTTGTACCGGTGTGATTGCCATCTGTTTCCGATCTGGGTCAGGGCGGCATGGCCTGCATTTCCGAGGGCCTTCGGTTATTGATCCCCGGCTGGAATGACGACGTTCGCTCCACCCTCGACAAGGATTTTCTTATCGATGTGCGGATCGCCGCGCTCTCCGGCAAGGATTCGAGCGGCCATTCGAATGTTGTCCAATTCCTTCTCGCGAGTCTCCGCCTGCGCTTTTTTCACGTCGATCATTCGATGGCTCAGTTTGAACCTTTCGAGCAGCGTGTGCTCGCCGGGCAGCGCTTCAATAAACAAGGAGTTTGTGGGAACGATCAACACATCGTCGCCCCGTTGCGGATTCGTCAGAATGGCTTGATAAAGGGTCTGCAGTTGCGGCAAGAGCTTCTGGAGTTCATCGTCGGTGACCTTCTTCTTCAGGCAGCAGACATATTGCGAAAATTCGTCGAGCGACCAGTTCAGCGGGTCCGAAGGATCGACAAGCTGCCCCGTGGCGCGATCGACGTAGGGGTCCATCATGAAGTCGGTAAGGGGATTCGACTGGTAGAGCGGAAAAATCGCATAGTTCCCCTTGAAGCCAAGCAGGGTACTCACGTCGGCGATCTCGGAGAGCGGGACGTAATTGAACTGGGGGTTTATCGTCGTCACGGACTCAACAGGAAACGCCTTTGTGTCCCGCCCACCAAATCGCGGCAGAGACTCGTGTGGAAGCGCCATCGCCGTGGCGGCCGGAGAATCCCAGTTTATACGGAATCCTCTCGATTGGTGCAGCATGTCCGGAACGGGTGTGTTGTGCAAACGGAAGAAACGCTGATCGGCGGGCTCATGCGTCCAAATGGCCTGCATGTAGTACATGATATTGTCCTTCACGTGAACCTGAAGGCGCGCGATCTCAGTCAAATGATTGTTATGGTCGCGAAGCGCCTTGGTGTAGCTCTCCGTAATCGCGTTGAGAGCGGTCACCTCGCGTTCCACTCTGAAGGTCAAATCCCGAACCCGGTCCGCCGCTTCCTCGGCTCTATCCTGCAGCGCCTGACGATTGCTCTCGTTTTGCCCGGAGTCGCCCCCAAAGAGCAAATGCCCAAGAGGATCGAGCGCACTGCCGGCGATGTCCTCGACGAGTCCAAACAAGCCGGAGCCGCCGGCTTTCCTATATACCGCCTGGTCCATCATTGCTCTTTGCGCCTCCGCCTGCCGGCTGGCAATAGAGAGCTCCTGCTTCAGCGACTGGACAATACAGCGCTGCTGATTGACGTTAGCCCTCATTTCTTCAATGGCAATTTCGTCGCCGGCCGTCTGCGCCAGATTGTTCAGCGTCGGCAGGAAAGAATCGTCGAGGACGGCTCGCCTCAAAATCCAGTCATAGCGAACCAGCCAAGCCTGATCGATATCGCTCGGCTGTGGAAATTCCTGGGCCACAAGGATCACCGGGCGAACGCGGTACAGACGTTCATAAATCCTATACCTGCGTTGCAATTCGTAAAAGAGGAAAGTAACGGCAATCTCGTCGTTTGGATTGGAGATTTCAGTGGTCTCAACCGACTCAAACTCGTGCGTTTCCTCGGTGTTGATCTCTGTGGTCTTCTCCTCTTTGAATTCCTGAGCCGCCTTGAAAGTTGCCTCGTGAAACGATTTCTTTGCGTCCTCCGAGCTCTTCGCCGTGTCCTGCTTGAAGCCTGTGGTCAGCGTGTCGCTGTCGACTTCATAACTCATTTTGGCTTCATTAGTCACCGAAACATTTGTGCTGCTGGACGCTTTGTTGGCGATCTGCTGCTCCGCCCGGTTCGTATCGCTTGTTTCCTGCTTCAGCACCCGCAGATTGTTTTCTAATTCTTTTCGCGAGCGCTTTTTCACGGTCTTGCGCGTGATCACCACTTTTTGCGTCTGTTTAGGAGCGAGCGGGATTGTTTTGATCAGCGGCCCAGCCTGGTAGCTGAGTGGTGTCCACATCTGGCGGAAGGTATTCAAGATACCGAAGTTCACGCTGCGTTCCTTCGCATTGGCGGCATACAGCGTGAAGTTATAGCTCTCCAGGAGCTTTTTGTTGAGGGCCTGCAGCAACGCAGGCAGCCGTTCCACAGGGTCGGCAATGGACATGGCATCGACGGCGCCCGCGCGATGGTCGCGAACGTTGGACGCGCTGGCGTACTGACAATCGTGTTCGGACCCAGACATGCCTCTGACCGTTACGCCGCCTTCGCCTTGCCCCGATGGCCCTATGCGTGTTCCGGGGCTCTCCCCGCGGTGGTCGCGCACCACGACCGTCGGCGTCGCGTGGGCGTTCAGAACAAGTCTTCCTTCTTGCGTAAGAGCCTGTAAGGGATGAAGACTCTTGTAATCCGGATGATCGGGATCGCCGCCCAAACCGACTATAGTTTCGTAAGCATTCTGCGCGAGGCCCAGGACGCCTTGATCGATCGCCTCCTGCCATACGTAGTCGAATGCGATTTGCAGGTTATTGAAATCGTAAAAGGCGGGTACGTCTGCCGGACTGGGGTTAAACACGAAAGACTGTACGCTATTCTGAACCGAGTCGCGCGTGGCAACGGGCATCAGTCCAACTACCAACTGCTCCTCAGGTGCGGTCAGAGGCTCCATGACCCGCCCCAGGAATCGCGGCACATCGCCGCTTGTTATCGCTGTGTCTCCTGAGCCCGGTGTTGGCGAAGGATTAGGCGGCGGCGGTGCGGGATTCAGGATCGCATCGGTGCAATCCACATTGGGAGTGGCAGGCCGGCAAAGCGGTAGCCGTCCAAGGGCCTGAACGTAGGTTGTTGGCGCCGCCTGATTAGCGCCCGCCAGTGAAGCGATTGCCGCCGCCGGCACAGTTCCGTCAGGCCCGGCCTGAGTCCGAAGTTGGGTAACCTGATCGGCGGTAAGTGAAATAAAGCCTCTGACCGGTGCGCGCCGGGCGGGATCGTTAATCGTACCCTTGATCGTAGACGCTATCGCGGCCGAGCTCTTTGTAAAGACACTCTCACCGGGAGCTACAAACCGTTCCGGCGCGAGCGGCGCGGCGGCAACATTGGAAAGCGCAGTCTGCAGTGAGGCCTTGAAGTTTTGATGAAAGGTAGATACACGGGTTCGATGCGCGGCCACGACGTCCTTGGCGGCATCCACTGCGCCGATGACGAAATCGTTCTGGCGCGCCGCCATGGCTTTCAATCGCCCGGACAGATTGGTGGACGGCTCGAAATCTGCCGCCACTTCGGACGGAACCGGGATCTGCGCCTTCTGCAGTTGAGCAGTGGTTATCCGGATGATGTATTGTTCCGTGGATCCGGCGTGTTGCCGCGGCACAGAGCTGGAGTAAAGCACCAGCGCATCCGGAAGCACACCTGGTTCTTCCGGAGCCAAAAGGGTAAGGTGAAGATCGGGCCGCCCGGCTATGGAGTTGTTCGTTTGAAAACTGGAATCCTCGTAAGTCAGCGTGAACGAACCATCAGCGCCTGTCATAACGGACCCCAGACGATTTTGGGGCGGAGGAACCGAGCTGGGCGGCGTTCCAGCAGGACTTGGAGTCACGGTGTTTCCCGTGCTAAAAAGAACGGCAAGAAGGCTCGGAATGCCTACACCGGATTCCTTCAGGATTACGCGGCCAGAGATAGTATTCACAATGCCTCCATATTAATATATTAATATGGTTCGTTAATCCGGTTTCGCGGGTATCGTTTCACTCGTCTTTTTCCCATTTGCAGCTCCTTCCCGGCAGAATGTGCCACTCGCAAGTGTCTCAAATTCGGGGTTCAGTCCAGCACCACGAGCTGGGTCACTACAACGTGAAATTAGAGGCGGATCGAGCGGTTGAAAAACCTTCATCTAAGACTCAGATACAGAACTTCACGAGTGAGGCCATTAAAATGAAGGCAAAGTAACCGGCCACATTGTGAACACGAAAGCATCGATTGCGCGGTGATAGCAAGCGGTGTCAAGGTTTTGTTTAACGAAATCCTCGACACGCCCCAGGAATGCATACCTCGTAACCTCACTGCCCGCGCTGAGCCAGATCTCTCAACTTACGGCACTCCTCGGCCTCGCCTTTCGGCGTTATTAATCTCATCGGCGCCGTATGCGCAACTGCGAGGCATCGGCCGATCACCACGCAACCAACAAAATATCTCCCCACCCCTCAACAACATCCGTAAAACAAGAATCATTACTTGACCCCGCAACCGCCATCCTGAAGCTGGAAGGGGAATCTCTATCCCTCGCAAGGGAGGCTGAGGCCATGCGTTTCACCCACGCCGCTCACGCGGCGTTTTGCACGATCAAAGCCCCAAAAGTGTCCGGAAATGGGATTGGCTGCGTTTCGCAAAATTCGAAAACGAACCCAAGTCCCCGCACGCCGCAAACCAGATTGCACAATCAAACCCAATTTCCAGCAGTCCACGAACGTTCCTCCGGTGTCCACGTGTCCGAAAATGGGATTGGCTGCGTTTCGCAAAATGCAAAAACGAACCCAAACCCCCCACGGACGCAAACCAGGATTGCACAATCAAACCCAATTTCCAGCAGCCAACGAACCGCTCCTCCGCATCCAACTATCCAAAAATGGGATTCGTTCCGTTTCGTACAACGCCCTCTCGCAGCCAAAAAGCCCACCGTTCGCCCGAACAAAATATCCAAAGTTCACGTATATTGAAGAGATTGGGGTTTTCATGCGTCTACTAACCTTCGCTTTCCTGTCCGCGGCTCTCCTCACGGCTGCTCCCAAAACCACGCCCACTCAGGCCGTCACCTACAACAAAGAGGTGCTGCCCATCCTCCAAAAGAATTGCCAGGGCTGCCACCGCCCCGGCGAGGCCGCGCCCATGTCGTTCCTCACTTATAAGGAGACGCGCCCGTGGGCAAAGGCGATCCGCACGGCCGTGCTGTCCAAAAAAATGCCGCCATGGTTCGCCGATCCGCACGTGGGTAAGTTCACAAACGACCGCTCGCTCTCGCCCGCCGACATGGAAACGCTGGTCAAATGGACCGACACCGGCGCAATCGAAGGGAATCCGAAGGACGCTCCCGCCCCGCTTGCATTCATCAACGGATGGAACATCGGGAAGCCGGACGTGATCGTCGAAATGCCTCTCGAATTTCAGGTGCCCGCCAGTGGAACCATTGAGTACACCTACTTCGTCGTCCCCACTGGATTCACGGAAGATAAGTGGGTACAAATGGCCGAAGCCCGGCCCGGCAATCGCAAGGTAGTCCACCACGTCATCGCCTTTGTCCGCGAGCCTGGCTCCAAGTGGATGCGGGACGCTAAACCCGGCGAGCCGTTCATTCCAAAAAAGGGCGGCAATGAGGAGGGCGCACACGAGTTTCTTGTTGGGTATGCCCCCGGTTCTATGCCGGAAATGCTCAAGCCCGGCCAGGCCAAACTCATCAAGGCTGGTTCCGATATCATGCTCCAGATGCACTACACTGTCAACGGAAATGCCGAGAAGGATCGCACTCGTGTCGGTTTCACTTTCGCGAAAGAGCCGCCCACGGAGCGGGTCACCACCCTCGCTGCTGGAAACTCGAAATTTGTGATCCCACCTGGCGCTGAGAATCATCAGGTCGATTCCAAAATCACCCTGCAGGAAGATTCGACCCTGATCGCGCTGCTTCCCCACATGCACCTTCGTGGCAAGTCGTTCGAGTACCGCGTCGTTTACCCCACCGGTGAAACAGAAACCCTGCTGAATGTTCCCAATTACAGCTTCAGTTGGCAGC
>JBBPYD010000252.1:0-36240 GCA_038200305.1 Bryobacterales bacterium | reverse complement strand
GAGCTCCGACCGGTGCGTTCATGAATGCAAAGATCGGGCTATCGCTCGATGCAGCGCAACGAGGCGACCGGATGGCGGAGCAATGGACCGGCGAGGCGCTCGCTGCCGTCGAGAAACTTTCGATCACGGCGCCAACGCAGCCGTCCGCCGTACTTCGGCCAAGTATTGCCTTTGCGGGAGCCGGGCAAGTATATGAAGCGCTGGCCGGGAACGCTGGCGCCGGAGGACAACGCGAGATCGATCTCCGGAAAGCTCTCGATTATTACCGGCGAGCGGCACGAAGTTGGGAACGGGTGCCTGAAGTAGCGCGGGCCAAGTCCAGTAAGCTTGACTTGGATACTGTCTTCCACGCCCAACGTTCTGTCATACGGTTGACTGAAGATGGCGCCGGGAGGGCGCCGTCTTTCTGAACCGGAAGCTACTTACAGCCCATTGCTAAAGAAGCTGAGCCGCGGCGCAGCGGCATTGATGAACAGATTGGTTTTATTGGTGTACTGGTCGTAGATTTCGACAGTCGGAATGACGCGGCTACCGGTATCCGGTATTACGCAAGGGGCGATGCCGATCCGGATGCCGGATACGCCCATTGCCCGGAGTTCGGCGCGCGTGATCTCCATAAAGTCGGCGGCGCCGGGTTGTATGGTTTTCAGGGCATATTTCAGCATGCGGCCATCCGCGCCCATAAAGCCCATATTGGCGGTGCAGGCACTCGGTTGACCACTTGGCAAGTACCCGGGAGGGTTGTGGCAAACCACGTTGATCCGCATGACTTCATTGTCGGCCAGACTGACGAGGCCGAAGCCGGGCGGGTCGGGCTGAGGATTGAACGCAAAGAGGGTGATGGCGCAGGCGCAGCCGAGTGCGATAAACAGAAATTTCTTGGTGCGAGTTAATTCCATAGTCGATTCCTTTTTTTGTGATGGGCAGGATGAAGGGTGAACCCCTTTCCGCCTCCGTTTATACATGCGTGAACAGATTGGAAAAGACAACATCGGCGGCCAAGGCTTGATAGAGTATCGGAGAATCTATGAAATCCATTTGCTTTCTCATGGCGCTGGTGCTGATCGAGGCATCTGGCGCCGAAACAGTCGTCAATGGCCGGCGGTCCGTGGTGCTGGACGGCAAGGGGGCACAGTTGACCGTAGACATTGCCGGTGGGTCCATCGTCGATTTTCATCTGCGGGATGGTGGTCTGAATCCGTTGCAGTGGGAGGAGAAGGGCGGGAAAACCAGCGCTCGTCCGATGGGCCAGTTTCTGTGTCTCGATCGATGGGGAGCTCCGTCCGATGCGGAGAAGAGCAACGGGATGCCATTCCACGGGGAAGCGTCACGCGTCGATTGGAAGCTCTTGAATGACTCTGAGCAGCAGGGCGGTACGGTGAACGCCCGCATGTCGGCGGTGTTGCCGCTCGCTGGTCTCAGCATCACGCGGCAGATCCGGCTGTCCGGCACAGCATCATTTTTCATGGTCACCGAAGAGGTTAAGAACAACAACAAGCTGGGCCGGATCTACAACATGGTGCAACACGCGACCATTGGACCGCCTTTCCTGGATGAAAACACCATAGTTGACTCAAATGGGCGCAAGGGATTCATGCAGAGCAGCCCGCTGCCCAATCCGGAGGAACCATCCGTCTATTGGCCGCAGGCGCTGAAAGACGGGACACCTGTGGACATGCGTCACCTGACCACTGACCCGATGCCTAACGTGGTCTCGTACACAATTGACGAAGAGTATGGATGGGCGACGGCAGCGAATCCCGAAAAAGGCTTGCTCATCGGCTACATCTGGAAAACTTCCGACTACCCGTGGTTCAACGCATGGCGGGATGTGAAAGGCGGCAAGCCGGCCGCGCGCGGATTGGAATTTGGCACCACGGGACTGCACCAGCCTTACCCGATACTGATCGCGAAAGGCTCTATCTTTGGCCGCCCCATTTACAAGTATTTAGATGCAGGACAGACCGACACCAGATCCTACGCGGCCTTCCTTTTCCGCATTCCGAAGACCTTCAAAGGGGTGTCGCGAGTGAGTTACTCGGAGGGCCGCTTGATTGTTAATGAGCGGGAGGGTGGACCATCCAGCGGCATTACTCTTGTGGTGGGGGATTTGTTGCCGAAATAGATGGCGCTATCACTCGCCGGAGGCGGCTGCTGGCCTCCTGGCGTTTTAGGTCGGCATAGACCCGGTCCAGATCGTAGCCCGTGCTCTGCCGCATAAGCGTCACGCGCCGCGTAAACTTCCCGGAGCACTTCGTCTTCCCACGGCCTCTGTTCACACAGGCTCTTCCGGGGCGCAGATGGTCGTTTTCATGTAGCCATTCGCCAGAATCCTGAGCCGACCGTGGCTCGCTTTAGCGCAAGGGAGTGGTAAATTTTAACGTGAGACACCACATCAGAGCGTTAGACCATCCAGCGATCTTCGTCTTATAGGGGGATTTGTTGCCGAAATTAAGATGGCGGAGAGACAGGGATTCGAACCCTGGATAGAGTTTCCCCTATACACGCTTTCCAAGCGTGCGCCTTCAGCCACTCGGCCATCTCTCCGGTTCCGCGCGGATTCAGTGCGAACCCGCAAAGATTAGTGTAACAAGCCGCGTCAGGCGAGGTCGAATTTTTCCTGATGGAGAGCCGGATCGCTGGTCACCAGTACTGGTCTACCCAGCACTTCTTCAATCTCCTCAAGGTACTTATTGGTATTGGATTTCAGGAACTTCGCCACTTCCGGGTTTACGCGCAGCATCACATCCTTGCCATCTATCGCGTTCCTGATCTTATACGCTTCCTGTAGAATCTCGGTAACTACCGTTTGGACGCTCTTCACATATCCGGCGCCTTCACAGGTGGGGCACGGCGCGCACAACGTCCGCTCCAGGCTCTGCTTCACGCGCTTTCGAGTGATGGCAACCAGGCCGAAATCGTTGAACTGTAGAATCTTATAAGGAGCCCGATCCTCGCGCATGGCCTCTTCCAGCACCTGCATCACTTTCTGCCGGTTCTTGCGTTCATCCATATCGATAAAGTCGACCACGATGATGCCGCCGAGGTCGCGCAGCCGAATTTGCCGGACAATTTCTTTCACCGCTTCCGTGTTGGTCTTGACGATAGTGTCTTCCAACCGGTTCGACTTTCCAACATACTTGCCGGTGTTGATATCGATGGCAACCAGCGCTTCCGTCTGATTGATCACAATATAGCCGCCCGATTTCAGCCAAACCTTGGGCCGTAGCGCCTTTTCCAGTTCGCCCGTAATGTTGAACGCGTCGAAGATGGGTGTTGGACGGGTATACATCTTTACGCGCGGCACCAGCGCAGGCTGGAAGCGTTGCATGAAGCGGAGCACGCTTTCATAGAGGTCTTCGTTATCCACCCAGATGGACTTGAACGTGTCCGTTAGCTGGTCGCGAAGGATGCGCTGCACGATGTCCAGGTCGTGGTGAAGCAGCAGCGGAGCCGGTTTCTTTTCCGCCTTCTGGCGGATGTCCAGCCAGAGGTTGTAGAGAAACTGCATGTCCGCCGCAATTTCCTCCTCACTCTTGCCTTCTCCGGCGGTCCTGACGATGTATCCGCCGGTGATCCCGGCGTGGTTCGCTTGCAGAATGCGCTTCAGGCGCAGCCGTTCATCATCGCTCTCAATCTTGCGGGAGACGCCGAGGTGTTCTAGGCTCGGCATGTAGACCACGTACCGGCCGGGCAGCGCGATATGAGATGTAATGCGCGCGCCCTTTTGGCCGATAGGCTCTTTCGCGATCTGAACGATGATCTCCTGACCTTCCTTCAGCAGTTCGGTAATGGAGGGCAGCGGGGGCCGCTCGCGATCGGGCCGGGCCACCGAACGCGGTGCTTCCGCCGGTTCCGGAACCTCAATAGAACCGTCCACTTTGGGTTCGTTTCGTACTTCCGGGCGCTCACCTCGAGACTCGCCCCCGCCACCACGGCGTTTACGCCTCATGCCTCGAGGTCCACGATGCTGGAAGCGCGTCCCTGGGTCCCGAACGGACGCAGTCACCGGCTTGTCCGATGCTTCTGCGGGAACGGCGGTCTCGTCCCCGGATTCGGGTTCCGTCACATCGTTTTCGACTAAATCCACTTCGGCGTCGAGCGCACCCGAGGGCTCAATTTCATCATCAGCTTCAGCTGCCGCTATCTCCAGAGCCTCTTCAATCGCCGCTTTCGGGTCCGATGTCTGGTGCGGGTCCAGTGCCGCCACCGCGGCTTCCGCGGACGTTGGTGCATGGAAAGATTGCTCAACGAAAGCGGCTATCGGTTCATCCGGCTGCGGGGTGGGTTCCGCTTCTTTTGCCATCGCAGGCGCCGAACCGTAGTCCGATTCCAAAGGCGGGGTGATAAAGAATGCGGGATCGGGGAAGCCTGCAACGAAGCTTCGCGTCTGGACAGGGGCGGATTCGCTTGCAAAATCGGCGGCGGATTCAGCTTGAGGCTCTTCGGGCAGCGATTCCTCCGCCGAACTCTTCGATGCACGGCTGTATTTCGCAAGCGACTCACCGGGCAATAGCATCACTGTACTTGTCCTGGCCGGCTCGGCAGCCTCGGTCTCTTCGGCCGCTTCAGTCTCTACCGAAGACGCTTCAATAGCTGGCGCATCCACATCGGAAGCATATTTCGAATCGGGAAGCCCGCGGCCTCGATTACGGCGGCGGCGGGAACGGCGGCCGTGATCGCCCCCGTCCCTCGGCGGGCCTTCTGAGCGCTCCGATACTGGACCTGCCACGGGTAGTTCTTCGGCTGCCGCGGCTTCCTGCACGGGAGCCGGCTTGACCGGTTCCGCCGTCTTTACAGCAGGTTGGGATTGCGGCGCGCGCTCGGTACGGCCGTCGCGCCGGGTAAATCCATTGCGGGCCGGAGGACGTTCCTCCACGCCTGTGGTAATCTTGTCGTATTCCTCATTTTCCTCAAAGAAATCAGACACATAAAGGAACGTGTCGCGGTCAAGGCCGAGGTCGACAAAGGCCGACTGCATCCCAGGCAGAACACGGGTGACACGGCCCTTATGAATGCTTCCCGCAAGGGAATACTCATTCGATCGCTGGAAGTAAATCTCAACTAACTGATCGTCTTCAAGGATCGCCACTCTGGTTTCGTGGCGGCTCGAAGAGATAACTAACTCTTTGCTCATGGACCTTCTCCGTTTTCACGGCCGAAAGAAACTCCCATGGAAAAGAGATCAGTTCGATTCGGTTCCACGCGTCCTTCGCGATTGTGGCGTTGGACACGTGATGCTAAAAAATCAAATTGCCTTGGCCGCCTGGGTGGAGAAATATCGTGGAGCAGTCTCTAAACACCCTCGGCTCCCTGTTAACGACTTATACAATTCGGTAGCGGAACCAACTCCCACCAACCTCAATCCGGGTAGTCGACATCTCGGTCGATCTAAAATTCAAAACTCTAGTTCACAAATCTTCGCAGCCGGACATTGTTCACCAAGCCCAGCATCAAAAAAACAGACAAAATATTGGAGCCACCGGCACTCATCAGTGGCAGCGGAATGCCCGTGACCGGCATCCGGCCCACGACCATCCCCACGTTCACAAGAACGTGAAACAGCAGCAACGTACAGACGCCCATGCAGATGTACGTACCGGCCCGGTCTGGAGCCGTTTGCGCATTCTGCACGATTTGCATCAACAAAAGGAAATACAACCCTAATACTACAACAACTCCGACGAATCCATGCTCCTCACTGAAGGCCGAGAAGATGAAATCTGTGTGAGGTACGGGTAGAAACTGCAACTGAGTTTGTGTGCCGCGGGTGACACCTTTGCCCCACATGCCCCCCGCGCCCACCGCGATCTTCGACTGAATCACTTGGTAACCTTGCCCCCGCGGATCCTTTGCCGGATCCAAAAACGTGGTGAGCCGGGCCTTCTGATAATCCTGCAGGAAATACCAGCCGACCGGCAGCGTAAGCGCCAAAGCCGCAACCAGCACCGCGATATACTGCCACCGGAGGCCGGCCAGCAGAATCCCCCCAACCAGAATAGGCAAGTACGTCAGGGCTGTCCCCAAGTCCGGCTGCTTCATCACCAGCAGCATGGGCACACCGACCAAGCCGCCTATTTTCAACAGATCGCGCCAATCCAGATCGTCCCTCTTCAACTCGGTCATGAACCGGGCAACCAGAAGAATGATGACCAGCTTGACGAACTCCGATACCTGGAGCTTGAACCCTCCTCCGACAGGAATCCATCGGCGGGAACCAAAAACTTTAGTACCCACCAGAAACACGGCGATCAGGGTAACAATAGAAAGAGCATAAAATACATAGACTTGGCCCAAGAGGGTGTGATAATCGATGTTCGTAACAACCCACAGGAGCACCAGCCCGGCGCCAATCCAGACGATCTGCTTCCACCAGGCATCCTTCCAGATGGTGTCGTGAGTGGCACTGTAGATCTGGAGAACCCCCAGGGAGCAGATGGCCAAAGTGATCAGCAGAAGCGGCCAGTCGAGATCGCGAATGGAACGGTAACCGGTCACCGCTGCTCCTCGGCCGCTTGTGATTTGGTTTCAGTGGCGGCTGGCGAAATAGGAATTCTCGCAATCAATGGTTCCGGAGACTGCGGGAGTGAAGCGCGCGCCGTCCTTACGGGTCCGAAATTCGGCAATTCAGCTAACATCTGCTGCGGGGAGGTCCGAAGCCTCTTGTCGAAATATGCTTTGATCACATCGGCCACAATCGGGGCAGCCAGATCGCCGTGGGAACCGCCTTCAAACAGAGCGACCACAACGATCTCTGGACTTTGACGGGGCGCGAAACCTACGAACCATCCATTGTCTTTCATGGCCCGCCCGGCGGCAGTGCCCTTGAGCAAGTCATTCGACGCAAGCTGTGCGGTGCCTGTTTTGCCACAGACTTCCAGGCCCGGAATCTGCGCGATCCGGCCCGTGCCGCCCTCATTCACTACCGCGTACATTCCATTAATGACTTGCATGATGTTGTCCAGGTTCACCGCGCTACGCTTGCCGGAGTCACCCTGCGACGGGTCCATGGTCAGATGCGGGCGCTGCCAAACTCCGCCGGTAGCAATTCCTCCGATTGCCCTGGCGAGTTGCAGCGGCGTTACGGTAAGCGCGCCTTGTCCTATGGATACCGAGATGGTCTCACCGGCGTACCATTTCTGACGGAAATTGCGGATTTTCCACTTGGATGAGGGAACAACGCCTTCCGCCTCATTGGGAAGATCGACACCGGTCTTCTCCCCCAGCCCGGCCATCTCGGCGTATTTGGCGATGTTGTCAATGCCCATCTTATTCCCGACGGTGTAAAAGAAGACGTCGCAAGATTGAGCAATCGCCTTATGCAGATTGACTGTGCCATGGCCGCCTTTCTTATGGCAATGGAAGTAGCGCCCATAGAACGAGGCGCCGCCGTTGCATTGCACCGTGAAATTTTCGTCGATAATTCCTGTTTCCAGCGCGGCCAGAGCCATTAGCGGTTTAAACGTCGATCCGGGGGCAAGCTGCGCCTGCATGGCACGGTTCAGCATCGGCTTGTCCGGATTGTTCAAGATTTCTTTCCAATCGGCGGTCCGGATACGCCCGGCAAAGCGGTTCGGATCGTAGGCAGGACGGCTCACCATCGCGAGCACTTCCCCGGTTCTGGGATCGAGCGCCACCACCGCGCCCCGCCGGTTTTCCATCGCGAGTTCGGCTACAGCCTGCACATCCAGGTCGAGAGTCAGTTTCAGACTTTTGCCCGGCACCGCCTCTTTCATCCCGATCAGGCTTCGTTCTTTTCCGCGGTTGTCCACGACGACCTGCCGCTGACCGTCCACGCCCATCAGAATGCCATTGTATTCACGTTCGATGCCCTGCTTGCCGACAATATCGCCTGGGTCGTACTTGATGAACTCGGCGCTGTTGAGTTCGCCCTCGCTGACCTCGCCCACGTATCCGATTACGTGTGCTGCCAGCCCATCCTTGGGATAAAGGCGCCTCTGCGCGCGAATCAGTTCCATTTCTGGAAACGTTTCCGGATCGCGGTGCGAATCGACAAACGCCAACTCGCCGGGTGTTAGCTCTTCCTTGATGATGATGGGTTCGTACGACGGCCGGCCGCGGAAGCGGCGCAGACGCGCGAGGAGGTCTTCGTAATTGAGGTTCAGGCCGTCTGCGATGGCTTTCAGGTGCTCGGTCTTCAGGTTTTCGCGCGAAAGGATCAGGCTGAACGTCGAGTGGTTATCGACGATCACGCGGCCGTCGCGGTCTAATATTTTCCCGCGGGGCGCCAACAGCGGCAGCGATTTGATGCGGTTGCGGTCCGCCTGCTCGGTATAGCCTTCCGCATTTTGAACTTGCAGGTTCCAGAATCCCGCCACGAGAAACAGGAAAACCCCAACCGTGACGTATTGGAACGCAGCGATCTTTCCAGCCGCGAACTTGGTGTCCTCGCGGAGCAACGGAGTGGTGGATAACTCCTCTTTGCCGTGTTCAATTGGAAAAAGGGTAAACAAGAACCTGTTCGAAAAACGAACCTACTCCTTCATTTTATCTAAAAGCATGAACAATGGCACGGCGACCGCCGCATTTAGTAATCCGAGCACGAAAGTCTGTTGCGGATCGAAATCGATCTGCTGCCCCAGAAGCGCGCGCGACAGCACCCAATAGAAGAACTGGTGGAAAAAGAAAAAGAAGAACCCGAGCACGAATTGGATCAACGGATTGTCCACGTCAAAGCGCATGCTGATGGAAGCGGCAAAGTAGCCGACCAACGTTTTTACAATTCCAAACATGCCGAGCGGCTGATTTGCAGCCGAAAGCGAATCTTGCGCAAGGCCGATTCCAGCGCCGAACAAAAGCCCGGCAATCGGTTGCCGGCGCATCAATCCGAAGTACACCGTGACCAGCAGGGGCAGCTCTAGATAACGCAGGTAAGGAAAAAAATGCGGGACATAGACCTGGAACAGGATGGCCGCAAGAGGAACCAGCACGATTGTGAGCGGCCGGAATTTGAAGATCCGGGTCTTTCGCTGCACCTCCGTAAGCAGCCGGTCACTGAATTCATTCATGGATTGGACGGAGATGCGGTGGACTCCGGCGCAGTGACTGGCTTGACGGGCTTGGGCGTTATTTTCGGGGACGCCGGCTTATCCGATGGCACTACAATCGCGGTCCCCGGTTTCGGCGTGATCGAGGGGCGGGCGCCTGCGGCCGGAGTGCTGGGCGATAGTGGCGAGACCGCTCCCTGATGGCCGCCGCTCGGTTGGCCGCCGCTCGGTTGGCTGCGGCTCGGTTGGCCGGGAACGGCTGCCGGAGGCTTCGCTTCATCCGGGTTCAGATTGAAATTTCCTGGCCTGCCCTCTCCAAATGCGTGCCCTTGCGCCTCGCCGATCCTTTTATAACGTTCGCGCAGGCGGTCGGCATCGGTGCTCAGATTGCTTCCTGGCAGATCCGGCGCGGCAGCGGTTCCGTCTTTCGCCTTCGGTGGCGGCATAATATAAATGTCGTTCGAAGCCGCCGCCGGTGCGTCCGGGATGTCCTGGTGTACCCCTTCCAAGACGACCAGTACCTCTTCGAGTCCGTTCTGACTACCACTGGGCACTACGTAGATCTCTTTAAAAGTCTGACCTGGACGCACCACGGTCGCCGTCCCGACAGGTAAGCCTTTCGGAAACACCCGATCCTCGCCGGAGGTGTAAAACGCCTCTCCCACGTCGACTCTCTCTTCGTTCTGCACGTAGTCGATCTTGCACTTGCTTTGGCCCGTTCCTTTCAGCGTTCCGTGGATGTGATTCTTTTCAGAAATAACGCCAGCCGCGAAGGATGGGTCCGTGATCAGCAGAACCTGCGATGCGGTTGGATAAGAGGCGAGGACCTTTCCCACAATCCCATCGGGAGTCACGACGGCCATACCACGCCTCACGCCGCTGCCGGAACCACGGTCGATCAATACGTCCTTCGAGTTTGTGCCCGTTCCGTTCCCGATGATCCGCGCGGCAATGGTCCGGGATGGCGTCCGGGACTGAAACACCTGAAGAGCCTGTGCCCGATCGGCCGTTTGCAGCTCCGTTTTGAGGAACTGATTCTCCATTTTCAAGCGGCCTAGTTCTTTCTTGACCTGGTTGTTTTCATCCCGAACGTTGACGAGGTCGAAATAGTCTTCGGCGACGCCAATAGTGTTTCGCCGGACCACTTCCAAAATTCGAGCGAGAGGAGTAACCGCGGTTACCGCCCAGACGCGGACGAGCCTGACATCCTGGTTGCTTTTCACCTGATAGGCGAGCAGAAGCAACTGCGCGCCGATCACAACCAGCAAGACGGTCAGATTACGGTAACGATTGAGCAGCAGTTCCATCGCTAAATAAGCAGACTGTCCTCGCCTGCTCCCCGTTACGAAAACCCGTAGACATCCAAATATTCCGCCCTACTCTATTGCGATGCGCCGGAGGAGCTTAAAGTCCGTTAACATTTTCCCGGTGCCGAGTACAACTGACGCCAGCGGATCTTCCGCAATCGATACCGGCAATCCGGTCTCTTCACGAATACGCCGGTCCAGATTTTTAATCAAGGCGCCGCCGCCGGTGAGCACAATCCCTTTATCGCTGATGTCGGCGCTCAGTTCCGGCGGCGTTCGCTCCAGAGCTACGCGGATGGCGTTCATGATGGTCGCGATGCACTCGGATAGCGCTTCGCGGATCTCACCGTCGTCGATGGTGATCGTCTTCGGCACGCCTTCAATCAGATTCCGTCCCTTTATCTCCATCGTCAGGGGGCGATCTAAAGGATAGGCCGAGCCGAGTTGAATTTTGATGGCTTCCGCCGTGCGCTCGCCAATCAGCAGGTTGTATTTCCGTTTCAGGTACTGCATGATGGCGTCGTCCATCTCATTGCCGGCTACACGGACGGACCGCGAGTAGACGATACCCGATAGCGACACAACAGCGACGTCGGTAGTGCCGCCGCCGATATCGACCACCATATTTCCGGACGGCTCCGTGATCGGCAGGCCGGCGCCGATGGCCGCGACCATCGCCTGCTCCACAAGATGTACTTCACTCGCCTTTGCACGATATGCCGAATCGATCACCGCGCGCTTTTCCACCTGTGTAATTTCACTGGGCACGCCGATCACAATGCGGGGATGCACTAACATCTTCCGGCCATGGGCCTTATGGATGAAGTAATTGAGCATGCGCTCGGTAACCTTGAAGTCGGCGATGACGCCGTCCTTCATGGGCCGGATCGCAACGATGTTGCCGGGCGTACGGCCGACCATCTCTTTGGCCTCCTTGCCGACAGCCTCGATTTCCCCGTTCGTCTTGTTGATGGCGACGATGGAAGGCTCGTTGACAACGATGCCTTTTCCCTTGGCAAAGACGAGAGTATTTGCGGTTCCGAGATCGATTGCGAGGTCCGACGAGAAGAGACTAAATAAAGAGCGCAGATTCATTAGGAGCTTTCGAGTGGTCTTCAGCCTTTACGGAGGAAAGGAAACCTTCCCATCAGAGAGTATCATAACCGTTTCAACGGTTACAATGAATAGAGGCGCCATTTAGCTGTATTTTCAATATCGTAGGAGTGAATAAAAAAAGTCCCTCGCGGAACTTAAGTACTGCAACGCTGGGCAGCAGCTTTCCGGAACCGGAGTGAGCACTTGCCTGTTGCATCCTGCTATGCACAACTGTAATTAACTTCCATTCACCTGCCGCGGTGTCAAGAGGGCGGGAAATGCGTGTAACGTACTCATGTCAGAAGAGTTACGCCGATTCTCACCGCTACGTTCAATTCCCATTTTCAATAGTTTATGAGATACTAGACACAGAGAGTGAACCGCAAACGCATGACGCAGTTAGACGAGGCAATCGCCCGTTACCATAAGTTGCTCGAGAGCGAAACCTACAAAGATCTTGGTTGGGCAGATGCGCTAGAAGAGAAAATGAAGGCGCAGCACCTGACCATTGCCGGGAAGCCGATCTCTCCTGTCCTGCGCCCGCATTTTGTCACTCAGCGGCAGTATGCCGGTCTGGTGAAGGCAGCAGAAGCTCTTTATTCCGCGATTGATCGCGTGGAAAAGCTTGCGCTTTCCACGCCCGCGTTCATGGCACGGATGGAGATGCTGCCTGCCGAGAAGATGCTGGCGGCGGTGAATCCCGGTTACCCCTACATGGCGGTAACTTCCCTGTTGGATACGCACCTGAACAATGGATCGCTGCATTTTGTAGGCTATACGGCGGACACCCCGGCCGGCGTGGTTTACGGAGAGGCCCTTAATAATCTGTTTTACGACTCGGAGCCAGTCAGGGATTTTCGAAAGAAATATAAGCTGACGAAAGTGGGAGGCGCCAAACCCCTGCTGCAATCGCTTCTGAAGGCCTATAAGGAATTTGGCGGCAAGAAAACGCCCCACATCGCAATTCTGGAATTCAGACAGCCTTTTCAGACCGCGGATTCCGGAGAATATCAACTGCTGACAGAGATGTTTCGCCGTGAAAACTACCCGGCACAAGTGGTCTCGCCGGATCAGTTGGAATATCGCAATGGAATTCTGCGAAAGGGCGACTTCACAATCGACCTGATTTACCGCCGCGTGAAGGTGTCGGAATTTCTGATCCGGTTCGATCTGAATCATCCGCTGGTGCGTGCTTACCGCGAAGGCGCGGTTTGCGTGGTGAATAGTTTCCGATCGGAACTAGCCCAAAAAAGGGCGATCTTCGATCTCCTTACCGACGAGAGCATCACGGCAAGTTTCCCGGCGAACGAACGTAAAGCGATTCGAGATTTCATCCCCTGGACTCGTGTGGTGAGCGCGGCAAAAACTGTGTACCGCGATCATATGGTGGACCTCCCCGAGTTTATTCTAAGCAATCGGGAGAAGTTGGTGCTGAAGCCCAACGACGATTCCGGCGATCGCGATTCCTATCGCGGCCGGGAGTTGGACGATGCCGCCTGGGAACGCGCGCTGAAGGTTGCCTCACGAAGTTCCTATGTGGTGCAGGAAGAGGTGGCGCCTGCGACAGCAGTATTCCCGCTGCACCGCTATGGCCAGGTGGAAATGCGCGAGATGCAGATCGATGTGCATCCGCATTCATTCCTGGGCCGGGTGAACGGGTGCTCCACTTGGCTTCATTCAATGGGAACTTCGAAGTTCTCGACCATCGCAGGCCTGGCCCCCACATTCATCCTCGACGGCAAGTAACGATAGCCCGAAGGTTGGCGACGCCGGCCGTGTACCGGGAATCTTGAACTGAGAAAGCGATCGCGTCTTCCAACCAGTCGTGCCATACACCATCTGGATCGTGCGATGCGACCGTCAAGGTGTATTCTTGCGGACAAAGGCCGCAGCGGAAGGTGAACGTGACGTCACATGTCTCGCCAGCCGCACAGGGTCCCAGTTTCAGATTTTCGAGTTCCGTGTTCGTGCCGTAGACCTCAAATCCGATTCGCGTCCGGATCATAATGCCGACCACGGGGTCCTCGACCGGCGCCTCAAACCGCACCACCACCCGTACGGAGACCATCTCGCCGCTCATCCAGGCCATGGCCGGGCGACCCTCCGCGGTTAGCGTATGCAGGCTGACGATCCGCGCCCTTCCGTCGCCGCGCCGCATGGATGGCGAGAGCGCCTGCTGACCGGCCTCACCGGCGGCCCGCAATCGTTGCGCGATGTGGCGCCTGTACTTCACAATCACTTCGGATGGATCGCCCTTAGCCGCAAGTTTCCCCTGGTGCAACCACCAGATTTCATCGCTCAGCAGCCGGAGCGTATCCTCTTCGTGTGAAGAGATGAACGCCACCTCGCCGGATCGCCGCAAATCCGCGAGGCGGCTCGCAAGCGCGGCGCGGCCAAGCGGGTCCAGCCGCGCCAATTCTTCGGCTGTGATTATCAGCGCAGCGCCTTTCTTTGCAGCGAGGGCCAGTAGGTCCGCGGTACCCGACTCACTCTCGCCGGCTAACCCGATTACCGCGCCGCCGGGGGCCGTGGCGGTTACGCCTTGCAACCGTCCTGACGATTCTTCTCGAAACTCAATGACCATCGTAGATAGAATAGCGAGAGTGCCTTACATATTATTATTGTTGACCTGGGTCAACCAGGCCACGGGTGTGTTGCAACTACCGGCAGGCACATTTAGTATCTCTTCTGAATTGAAGCTTTCCCCCGGCGCACACGATTTAGAGATTCGGGGCAACGGTACCGTGCTTAGGGCGGCTGACGATTTTGTTGGCCGCGCCATTCTTAGCTGTAGCGGATGCCGCAATATCACGATCGCCGGCATCACGATTGACGGCAATCGGGAACGCCTGGCCTCACCAGTAGGTCTGCCGCCTGCCGACCGTACATTCGCCGAATTCACGCAGAACAACGGCATCCTGATTGAGAAGACGGCCGGCTTGCAGATATCCGATGTGCAGTTACAGAATATAGCGGGGTTTGCGATTCTGGTCAGTAAGTCCACAAATGTTTTGATCGAACTCGCACGAGTGGACAATAGCGGCTCAGTAGACAAACAATGCCGCAATAACACGTCCGGCGGTATTTTATTGGAGGAAGGGTCGGACGGCTTCGAAGTGCGTAACTCAACGCTCGATCACATACTCGGCAATGGGATCTGGACTCATTCGCTCTACACGTCTGCGCGGAACCGGAATGGCCGGATCGTCGAAAACACCTTCCACCACATAGGCAGCGATGCAATCCAGGTTGGCCATGCAACACGCATCCAAGTGGAGCGCAACACCGGCTCGCGCATCGGTTTCCCGCTGGATAAGGTGGATGTGGAAGGCGGCGGCACCCCGGTCGGCATCGATACGGCCGGAGATGTGGACCACACCACGTACACCGGGAACCGCTTCCATGAGATCAATGGAAAATGCATCGATCTGGACGGCTTCCATGACGGCGAGGTACTGGGAAATACATGCATCAACCGGGGCCGGCCGGAAGAATACCCTTCGGGACATTTTGCAATTGTCATGAACAACACAAACCCGGACATGCAATCCCGAAATATCCGGATCGAAGGTAATCGGATCGACGGAGCCAAGTTTGGCGGCATCTTTCTAATAGGCTCCGGTCACACGGTCACGAACAACCGGCTGATGAATCTGAACATGGCACACTGCAACGAAAATACGCTGAAGTTCAGTTGCCTGTCGTTCAAAGACGATCCCGACATTCTGCAATCCGGCATTTACCTGGGGCGCGGCGCGGAACGCCCAGGACCCTCGCACGACAGCACCGTTGAAGACAATGCCATCTCAGGGTTTAACATGGACAAGCACTGCATAACGGCAGCCCCCGGCGTGAATCTCGAAAGCCATCACATGAGCCGGAATACTTGTACAGCGCCATGATCGATCCGAAGATTACATCCCAGATGCAGCAGGATTGGAACTCGCGTGCCGTAGAGGATGCGAACTTCTACGTTGCATTCGGCCGGCGGAATCAGGATGCGCAGGAGTTCTTCGATACGGCGGCGGAAATGGTGCGCAGCCTCGAAGGGGAACTCAAACGCATTCCCTGTGCCAATCCCCGCGCGCGCCGCGCGCTGGAGATCGGATGCGGCCCGGGCCGCCTGATGCGCCCGATGAGCCGGCATTTTGGGGAGATTCATGGCATCGATGTATCGGATGAGATGATCCGCCGGGCCGAGGTGAATCTTCAAGATATTCCCCATGCGCACCCGCACCACACGAGCGGCGCCGATCTGGCCCCATTCGCGGACGAGTCATTTGATTTTGTGTACTCCTATGCGGTCTTCCAGCACATCCCAAGCTTGGATGTAGTGATGAATTATCTGCGGGAAGCGAGGCGCGTGCTGAAGCCCGGCGGCCTATTGCGAGTCCAGATGAATGGACTGCCGGAATCGGCCGCCCGGTACGATACCTGGAGCGGAGTGCGGATCGGCGCGGCTCAGGTAGCCGATTTCGCCCGTGAGAACGATTTTCAACTGCTGGCTCTGGAGGGGGTGTCTACGCAATACATGTGGACCACCATGATCAAGGGCTGCCAATTTTACGAAACGAAGCCAATTGCGCGGATTCGCCGGATCACCAATGCCCATAGTTCTGAGCCTGCCGCGCCGACGCGAGGGCGCTTCGCCTCCATCACCTTGTGGATAGAGCAACTGCCTCCGGCCTGTGATTTGAACCATGTCGAGGTGACGATCGGCGGTGCGAAGGCATTCCCGTGCTACATCGGGCCGCGCGAATCGGACGGATTGCAACAATTTAATGTCATGCTGCCGCCGCTGGTGGAAACCGGTCTGTTGCCGGTCACCGTCACGTTCCAGGGAACCCCGATCTGTCCCGCAGCCACCGTGCGGGTGATTCCGCCGGGTCCGCAGGTTCCGCACGTTCTGTCGATCACCGACGGCATCAATATGTTATCCGGCACCCGTATCGTGAGCGGCACCATTAAGGTTACACTGGAAGAGACGGGACACCCCGAGACTTTCGAGGCCTGGATTGATGGCCAACCCGTTACGAACATTGATGTTTTTTGCGCCGATCCCCTTCCTCCGCGCTACGAAATAAACTTTCATTTGCCGAAACAGTGCCCTCCGGGTCCTCATCTTCTGCGGATGCAGCTACACGGGCGGAAACTGGCTCCGGTTGACATAGAAATCGTTTAATAGCCCCGAAAGGGTATTCACATAGTCCGTAAAACCATGCGCTGTATATAGATATATTCCTTGACGCGGTACCATATATAGGGGCATCATTATATCTGCTACACGAGGTAGCTTCCGAATGGGTCAATTAACCGTAGATCTGAGTAGCCGACATGAATTGAAGCGCTCCCTTCCCGTTGCACAGAGGACTGGAATCGCGTTTTCCCGTCACTTTACCGCCAAGCTGGAGCCTGGCAAGACGCCTTATGACGATGTTGCCTGGGAGCTTCGCAACGCGACCATCGGCAATGATAAGGGCTCGGTTATTTTTGAACAGCGCGACGTAGAGGTGCCCGTCGACTGGTCCCAGACAGCCACCAACATCGTGGTCAGCAAATATTTCCACGGAAAGATGGGTTCCCCGGATCGGGAAACCAGTGTTGGACAGTTGGTGCATCGCGTTGTCGACACCATTGCCGATTGGGGTCTGAACGGACACTACTTCAAATCGAAAGAAGACGGCGAAAACTTCCGCAGCGAGCTGGCCCACTTGATGCTGACCCAGAAGGCGTGCTTCAATTCGCCGGTGTGGTTCAACGTGGGGGTGAAAGAAGGGCGCGGCTACGGCTGGTTTTACGACGAAACGACAGATAGTATTCAAAGGCTGGCTAAGGGCGAGACCCGGCCGCAATGTTCGGCATGCTTCATCGTTTCAGTGAAGGACTCGCTGGAATCGATCCTGGATCTGGCCAAGACCGAAGGCATGTTGTTCAAGTGGGGTTCCGGGACGGGAACGAACCTTTCGGCGCTTCGTGAAGAAGAGGGGATTCTGTCCGGCGGCGGACGCGCTTCCGGTCCGCTCAGCTTCATGAAGGGCTTCGACGCCTTTGCCGGTGTTATCAAGTCGGGCGGTAAGACACGCCGCGCGGCAAAGATGGTGATCTTGAACGCCGATCACCCGGATATTGAACGGTTCGTCTGGTGCAAAGCGAAAGAAGAGAAGAAAGCACACACATTGATCGACGCCGGATACGATTCCGGGCTTGATGGCGAAGCGTATTCATCGATTTTCTTCCAGAACGCGAATAATTCGGTCCGGGCCACGGATGACTTTATGAATGCGGTTGTTGAGGATTCCGACTTCTGGACGAAATCGAAAATCACGGGCCAACCGGTGAAGCGCCTCAAGGCGCGCGACCTGTTACGGCAGATTTCTGAAGCAACGCACCAGTGCGGCGATCCCGGCATGCAGTTTGACACGACGGTCAACCGTTGGCATACGTGCAAGACCACGGATCGCATCAACGCATCGAATCCGTGCTCGGAATACATGTTCCTGGACGATTCCGCCTGTAACTTGTCTTCGCTGAATCTGATGAAGTTCGTCGGTCCTGACGGGCAGTTCGACGTGGAAGCGCTCCGCCACGCGGTGGACACGATGATCGTCGCGCAAGAAATAATTGTAGACAGCGCGAGCTATCCCACTGAAACGATCGCGAAGAATTCGCACGATTACAGGCCGTTAGGGCTGGGCTTTGCGAACCTTGGCGCGCTGCTGATGTCGATGGGGCTTGCTTACGACAGCGATCAGGGGCGGGACTTTTCGGGCGCCATCTCCGCCGTGATGTGCGGCCAATCGTACCTGACCAGCGCGCGGATTGCGGAAGCGACGGGGCCGTTTCCGGGCTACGCAAAGAATGATCAGTCGTTCCTGGACGTCGTCCGGATGCACGGTGAGGCGGTGAACAATATCAATCCCCGCCACATTCCGGCCAACATGATGGAGGCTGCTCACAAGACATGGGGCGACGCGCACAAGAAGGGAAAGATCAGCGGCTTCCGCAACGCGCAAACTACTGTCATCGCGCCGACGGGAACTATTGGCTTCATGATGGATTGCGACACTACCGGCATTGAGCCGGATCTGGCGCTGGTGAAGTACAAGAAGCTGGTGGGTGGCGGCGTCATCAAGATTGTCAATAATACGGTGCCGCAGTCTTTGATTAAGCTTGGGTACACCCCGGAGCAGGCGGAAACAATTGTCACGCACATCGATTCCACCGGGACCATTGAAGGCGCTCCGGGGCTCAAGAACGAGCACCTGTCTGTCTTCGATTGCAGCTTCCGTCCGCAGAATGGGGTCCGGTCCATTCACCACATGGGGCACGTGAAGATGATGGCGGCGGTGCAGCCGTTCATCTCCGGCGCAATCTCGAAAACCATCAACATGCCTGAGGAATGCTCGGTGGAGGACATCATGGACGCCTACATCGAGAGCTGGCGTCTGGGCATCAAAGCGGTCGCTATTTATCGCGACAATTCGAAGCGGTCGCAGCCGCTCAGTTCCGGAACCGGCAAGGGTGAGAAGAAAGCTACTGGCGCGCTGCAGCCGGTGATCATCGAAAAGATCGTGAACCGGCCGGTGCGGCGCAAACTGCCGAATGAACGGCAGTCGGTGACGCATAAGTTCTCCATCGGCGGCCACGAAGGCTACATCACGGTGGGCATGTATGAGGATGGAACTCCGGGTGAAGTCTTCATCGCGATGGCGAAGGAGGGATCGACGATTTCCGGCCTGATGGATAGCTTCGCAACTGCGGTCAGCTATGCGTTGCAATACGGCGTGCCGCTGAAGTTCTTTGTCGACAAGTTCAGCCACGTGCGTTTTGAGCCTAGCGGCTGGACGGGTAACCCGAAAGTGCCGTACGCAAAATCGATCATGGACTACATCTTCCGCTGGCTTGGCGCGAAGTTCCTGGGTCCAGAATATGCTGTTGGCGAGGCGGGGGATTCCCCGGTTCTGAAGCCGACCGAACCAGAGCAGCAGCAATCGCTTCAGTTCAGCGCTGTAATTTCGGATGCGCCATTCTGCGCCGAGTGCGGATCGATGATGACCCGCAATGGTTCCTGTTATAAGTGCGCCAATTGCGGCGGCACCAGCGGCTGTAGTTAACGCGAACACTTTAGTCGAGTGGGAAAAAAGGCGATCGGCTGTAAGGGCTGGATCGCCTTTTTTGTTTAGTAGCGAATAACGGGGTAAACTATTAGCAGAGTGCAGTGGCTCCGGCTACATATCGTTGTTCTGGTTATCGCGCTGGTAGGCGCCAATGCGCAATGCTTGATCGCCTGCACGGCAGAGCCTGGCAACAACGATCTCCCGGCTTGCCACCAGCATAAGTCTTCCAAGCAGACCGACGGACCTCAAAGTTGTGCGCATCCTCTTTTCATTGCGGACGGGCGCACTCCATCGTTGGCTGAAACCGGGATTGTCAGGAATGACATCGGTGCCGCTCTCCCGGCGTATGACTTCGAGAAGAGCGCCCTTTTCATCGAGACAAGCAATCTCGCGTACCGGCAAATATCCCCTCAGCCTTCTTCCAAATCCGATTTTTCCACAGTCCTCAGAGTCTGAGACTGCTCCTGATTTCCGTTCCGGCTCTCCTTGAGCCTTTTTCTAAACGACAGGAGCAGTTATATGAAAAATCAATGGCGACGCGCCCTGGTTGCGCTTTGCTTGTTTCCGCTTTCGGCGCAACAGGCGCCAGAGAAGCACGACGATCACGAAGACATGAAGATGCCGGCGATGAACCACGGCATGCGGATGAATGAGGCGGGCATGTATCTGATGAACATGGCGTCAGGTACGAGCATGAACCCGCAGTCCTGGCCGATGCCGATGCTCATGCCCCGCGTGGGCTCCTGGAATCTCATGTTCATGGGCCAGGCGTATGTAATGGATACCCAGCAATCCGGTCCACGCGGAGCCGACAAGTTCTATTCACCGAACTGGTTCATGGGTTCGGCCGAGCACCGCTTGGGCGGGGGGAGCATTATGTTCCAAAACATGCTGAGTCTGGACCCGGCGACGGTCACGGACAGAAGCTACCCTCTGCTTTTCCAAACCGGCGAGACTGCCTACGGGCGGCCTCTGGTGGACCGCCAGCATCCGCACGATTTCATCATGAGCGTGGGCGTCCACTACGCGCATCCGGTGGGCGGGAACACGATGCTTCAGATCTACTACGCGCCTGTAGGTGACCCGGCGCTCGGCCCGGTTGCCTTTCCGCACCGTGCGTCTGCTGCTGAGCTTCCGCAGGCGGCATTGGGCCACCACTGGCAAGATTCGACACACATCGCAAACAACGTGGTCACGGTTGCTCTCAAGCGCGACTGGCTGCGGCTGGAAGCAAGTGGTTTTTACGGTAGTGAGCCGAATGAGAACCGATGGAACATTGACTGGGGTCCGATGAATTCCTACTCTGGAAGGCTGTCTATATTGCCTACGAAGAATTGGATGGCCCAGGTATCGGCGGGACGGCTCGCGCGTCCAGAACGGCAAGCGGAAGGAGACGTGGTGCGTACCACGGCCTCACTCCACTACACGCGGCCCGTCTCCGACGGGAACGCGTGGTCGACGAGCCTGATCTGGGGGCGTAACCACGATACGTTCACGCAGCACAATCTGAACTCGTATCTGCTGGAGAGCGTGTATCCCGTGAGCCGCAGGAATTTTCTGACTGGGCGGGTGGAACTGGTGAACAAGGACGAGCTCTTTGCCAATAACCACACCTTGGAAGAACGGCTTGCGCGTGAAGCCGGCAGCGCGTTTCGCGTCGGGGCCTACACGATGGGTTACACGAGGGACATCGGAACATTCAAGGATATTGAAACGGGGGTGGGTGCGAATGTAACTGCGTACTCGCTTCCGCCTGCAATCAAGCCGTATTATGGCGACCACCCGTGGGGAGTAAATCTCTACGTGCGGTTCCGGCTCAAGCCGACTGAATAAGGAGCAATACTATGAAACAATCCGTTTTTTTACTAGCGGCGTTTGCGAGCGTGCTGGCCGCTGCCACCAACCCCAAACGTTCACCGGCGTTATTACCGATACGATGTGCGGGAAAACGCACGGCATGACGGCAGGACAAACCGATGACAAGTGCATCGCGATGTGTGTCAAAGGGTCCAGCAGCCAATATGCACTCTACGATGGCAAAGAGGTCCTGAAGCTCAGCGATCAGAAAAAGCCTGCGCAGTTCACGGCGAAACGCGTCAAGGTGACGGGCACTCTCAACGAGAAGACCAAAACGATTAAGGTCGATTCGATTGAACCCGAAGGAGGCGCGAAGTGAAGGCGCGGTTTGCGGTTCTCAGTGCGATGCTCGCCACGGCAGCTCTTGCGCATGACGATCATGCGGGGAAGCCGGTGACGATTACCGGAACCGTGATAGACACCGGCTGCTATGTGAGTCACGCCGCCAAGGCCGAAAAGCACATGGACTGCGCGGCCATGTGCGCGAAGAATGGTGTGCCGCTCGCCATTGTAGATGGAGCGGGCAAGCTATACCTGCCCATAGCAGCGGACCACAAAAGCCAGAACGCAAAGTTGATGCCCTTCATTGAAAAGAAGGTGAAGGTGACGGGCACTGCGATGGAAAAGGGTGGCTTACAGGGCATCGCGATCAAAACGGTAGAAGCGGCCAAATAATTCCTGAACACGGAGGGCGCCTGGTATGGAACTGAGTGAAGTGAAAGACCCGGTGTGCGGCATGACCGTAGATCCGGCCCATGCGGCGGGTGCTGCCGAATATAACGGGAGGAAGTACTCTTTCTGTAGCGTTTCGTGCCTTGAAAAGTTCAAGGCGCACCCGGAGCAGTACGTTGCGCAACAGCCAACCGTTGCGCCTTCAGCTAGATCCGCCGAATACACCTGCCCGATGCACCCGCAGATCGTACGCAGCGAACCCGGTCCCTGCCCGATTTGCGGGATGGCCTTGGAGCCACGAGAGATTACGAGCGACGACGCAAACCCCGAACTTCGCGACATGACGCGGAGATTTTGGGCAAGCGTTCTGCTCGCCGCTCCCATCCTTGCCCTCATGGTGAGCGAGATGTTACCCGGCCGCCCGCTGCAGCATCTGCTGGGCCCAACGATTGTGCTCTGGGTGCAATTCGCTCTCGCCACTCCCGTGGTCCTGTGGGCGGGATGGCCGTTTTTTGAACGTGGTTGGGCCTCCGTGAAAAACCGGAGCCTCAACATGTTCACGCTCATCGCGACCGGCACTGGAGCGGCTTACTTTTACAGTCTCTTCGCTCTACTGCTGCCGGGATTCATTCCGAATTCGTTCCGGACTCATGGAGGAGAACTCGGCGTCTACTTTGAGCCGGCGGCGGTGATCATTACCCTGGTGCTGCTTGGCCAGGTGCTGGAACTGCGGGCCCGCAGCCAGACCACCAGTGCGATCAAGAGCCTGCTCGGGCTCGCTCCGAAGACCGCGCGCGTACTCCGTGAGGGCAGCCGTGAAGAGGATATTCCACTCGACCAGGTACACATTGGCGATCGCCTGCGTGTCCGCCCTGGTGAAAAGGTGCCGGTGGACGGCGTGGTGCTGGAGGGGAACACCGCGATTGATGAGTCGATGATCAGTGGTGAGCCTATTCCCGTCGAAAAGAACAAAGACGATCGCGTGACAGGCGGCACGGTAAACGGCACTGGCGGCATTGTGATGCGGGCGGAGCGGATTGGCGCGGACACCGTGCTCTCACAAATTGTCCGCATGGTGAGCGAAGCCCAGCGCACGCGCGCGCCCATTCAGCGCCTTGCCGATGTGGTTGCAGGATGGTTTGTGCCGGCAGTGCTGCTGATCGCGGTGCTCACTTTTATCCTTTGGGGATTCTTCGGCCCTGAGCCGCGGATGGCTCATGCCCTGGTGAATGCCGTGGCAGTCCTGATCATTGCGTGCCCGTGTGCGCTGGGCCTTGCCACTCCCATGTCAATCATGGTGGGCACGGGCCGCGGCGCTTCGGCAGGTGTGCTGATACGCAACGCCGAAGCTCTGGAAGCAATGGAAAAGATAGATACGGTTGTGGTGGACAAAACCGGCACGCTAACCGAAGGAAAGCCCAAATTGATTTCAGTAATTCCGGCCGCGCCATTCAGTGAGACCGAAGTCTTAGGGCTTGCCGCAAGCCTGGAGCGCGCGAGTGAGCATCCACTGGCTGCGGCCATTATCAAAGGCGCCGGCGAGCGCGGCATCGCAATCACCGCCACAGAGGGCTTTCAATCTATCACTGGCAAGGGGATTAGCGGAACGGTACAAGGCAGAAACGTTCTGATCGGAAATGCCGGGTTGCTTGAGAAGCTTTCGATAAATCTGAGTGCGCTCACCGAGCGGGCGGAGACCCTGCGGCGCGAAGGGCAGACCGTCATATTCGTGGGGATTGATGGACAGCTTGGGGGATTGATTGGTGTCGCCGACCCGATCAAGGCATCTACGGCCGAGGCAATCCAGATGCTTCACGAGGCGGGCATCCGTCTGGCGATGCTGACGGGCGATAGCCGGAGCACGGCCGAAGCGGTCGCCAAAAAACTTGGAATCGATGAAGTTTACGCCGAGGTGCTGCCCGAGTTCAAGAGTGAGACCGTCAAACGGCTGCAGCAAGAAGGCCATAAGGTCGCGATGGCGGGCGACGGCGTGAATGACGCTCCAGCGCTTGCCCAGGCGGATGTTGGTATCGCGATGGGAACGGGAACCGACATCGCCATGGAGAGCGCCAGCGTGACGCTTGTGAAGGGAGACCTGCGAGGCGTAGCCCGCGCTCTGCGCTTGAGCAAAGCGACGATGCGGAACATCCGGCAGAATCTCTTCTTCGCCTTCGTCTACAACACGCTGGGCGTACCGATTGCCGCAGGATTGCTGTATCCGTTCTTTGGAATTTTACTGAGCCCCATGATCGCCAGTGCGGCGATGACGTTTAGCTCGGTATCGGTGATTATGAACGCGCTGCGGCTGCGGAGAGTGGAGCTGTGAGTCCGAACGCGATATCACGCCTTCGGGTGCGAACGGTCTACAAAGCTAATCGCGCTGATCCGGCACCGCGGCCAACGCGGACGTGTCTAGAATCATTTAGGAAGGCCATTTTCGTCGTATAGGAAGTTCGCATGATCGAGGTACGGACGTTTGACATGGGCAGCGGCACGTTCGGCAATTGTCCGGAGTTCTTCCACACTGGCCTTCCCCCGGCAGTTTGGCAGACGCTCAAAGCGTTTTCGCAGGGCTTTGATCATATCTGCGATCATGTCTGCGATTTTACCATCGTTGCCCGGCCATGCTTGCCCGTTGTTGCTAAGCCTTGGGGTGAGAACGGTCGTAAACAGCCATCAACTCGATAAGGGAAACCTGGGTGTACTTCTGCGTCGTGGAAAGGCTCGAATGCCCCAGCAGTTCCTGGATAGAACGCAGGTCGGCTCCGTCGCTCAGCAGGTGAGTTGCGAATGCATGACGTAGGCTGTGCGGATGAAGCGACGAGTCTCCGGCCAGCGCCGTTGAGTAGAGCTTCACGATGGTTCCGATACTGCGTGCGCTCAGCCGCTCCCCAAAGCGGTTCAGAAACACGGCTTTCTCCCCCGGTCCCGGCGACCGTTCCTTCAGATAGCGGCCCAGCGCGGCGGCGGCCTTCGTACCAAACGGCACTTGCCGCTCTTTGCGGCCTTTGCCTCGCACCAGGATCCAGCGGTCTCCAAAATTGATATCTTCGAGATTTAAGCCGACGAGTTCACTAACACGAATGCCGCAGCCGTAGAGCATTTCAAAGATCGCGAGGTCACGCGTGATTTGCTTTCGTCCCAACTCATCCGCTTCAATCCCATTGATTAGACCGTTGGTCTGCTCCGCCGTCATCACGCGAGGAAGTTTCTTCGGCGCCTTCGGGGTCCGCAGCAGCTTGGCAATATTCGCCGGCACTGCACCCGCCCGGAGCAGATGGCTATAGAAGGATCGAACCGCCGCGAGCTTGCGCCGCATTGTCACCGCGGTCAGGTTCTGCCGATGCAGATCCCCCAACCATTCGCGGAGCGCCAACGTGTCGATCCCCTCGATGGCCGGCGGTTCGCCCTTCGGCGGAGTGAAGTACGCGAGGAATTGATTGAGATCCGTCTTGTAACTGCGAATCGTATGTTCCGAGACATCCTCCCGCCGTAGCGCACCCAGAAACGAAACAATCTGAGCTGCGAGCGGTTCAGACATGAACACCCAGGTGCTCGTCCATGGCTACCTGCGCCCGCCGGCAGACCTCGGCATGGCGGGCCTTCTTGTCATGCCGGAACCGGCGCCGGGTGGCGTCGTCTAGCGTGGGCAGCAGGTCAAACGTAATGTTCGCAGGCTGATAGTCAGACGGGTCCGCGCCCGCCACGTAGGCGCACAGCGAACCGAGCGCCGTTTCACGAGGGAACGGACGCACCGGTTGCCCGGTGGCAAAAGCGGCCGCGTGAAGGCCAGCCATCAATCCCGTCGCAATGGATTCCGTGTAACCTTCTACACCGGATATTTGACCTGCAAAGAACACGCGCGGAGCGGACTTCAGTTGCAAGGAAGCGGTCAGCAGCGCCGGGGCATTGATGTACGTGTTGCGATGGATCTGGCCGTACCGGAGGAACTCCGCCTTCTTCAGACCGGGAATCATGCGAAGAATACGGGACTGCTCCGCGTACTTCAAATGATTCTGGAACCCGACCAGATTGTAGCTGTTGGCACGCGCATTTTCCTGGCGAAGTTGCACCACCGCGTATGGCCTGTGTCCCGTTCGTGGGTCGGACAAGCCAACCGGCTTCATCGGCCCGAATCGCAAGGTGTCCGGACCCCGCCGGCAAATCTCTTCAATCGGCAGGCAGGCTTCAAAGTAAGGAATATTCTCGTCAATCTTCGATTCATATGTCTGTGCCGCCTGGAGCGCTTCGATGAAACAATCATACTGGTCCTTATCGAAAGGACAGTTCACGTAGTCGTCCGTTCCGTCCAGCGATTTCCCATACCGGGAAGCGCGAAATGCGATCGACATGTCGATGCTGTCCGCCTCCACGATGGGACTGATGCTGTCGTAAAAGAACAAGCGGCCGGAACCGGTAAGCCGGGCGATGTCCTGCGCCAGAGCATCGCTCGTCAGAGGCCCAGTAGCGATGATGACTACCTCATCGCCGGGGATGGACGTAACTTCCTCTCGCCGGATCTCGATTTCAGGCAGCGCCTTGATAGATCTAGTAATCCCGGCTGCAAACAGATCGCGGTCCACGGTGAGCGCATGCCCGCCGGGAACACGGGCTTCTTGTGCCACTTGCATCGCCAGCGAGTTCAATTTGCGGAGTTCGTGCTTGAGCAACCACGGCGCGGTATTCTCAGATTCACTCTTCAGAGAGTTGCTGCAAACCAACTCGGCCATACGATCCGTCTTGTGCGCCGGCGTCTGGGTGACGGGCCGCATCTCATAAAGCACCGCTTGCAAGCCGGCTCGCGCTATCTGCCACGCGGCTTCCGATCCGGCCAGGCCGGCCCCAATGATATGAATTGTTTGCACCAAACTTCAGGATAGCGAACATGCGTGTCAAACATGGACGGCCTGGTTTATATATAATGCCCGTTATGCTAGACACCACCATCTCCCGCCGGGGCATGTTCCGCGCGGCCAGCTCCAGCGCAGCCGCTATGACAGCCGTTTCCTATTCTCGCGTTCTGGGGGCTAATGATCGCATTCAGATGGCGCTCATTGGATGTGGCGGACGCGGCAACTACGTGATGGACACATTCATCAAGACGGACCGCGTTGAGGTGAAAGGTGTTTGCGATGTATGGGCCGAGCGAGCGGCCAAAGCGAAACAGAAAGCTATCAACGCCGGCACTTACTCGGACCATCGGAAGATGTTAGACACCTTGAAACCTCTGGACGCGGTGCTCATCGCCACGCCGGACCACTGGCACTCCAGAATCGCGATTGACGCGCTGAATGCAGGCAAAGACGTCTATGTGGAAAAGCCGCTGACGCTCAAGATGGAAGAAGGTCCGCCCATCGTCAAAGCCGCGCGCGTGAACGATCGCATCTGCCAGGTTGGCATGCAGCAGCGCTCCGGGAAGATCTATCTGCAAGCGAAAGAAGAGATCATGAAGACGGGCAAGTTGGGCAAGGTGACGCTTGCCCGTACGTGGTGGCATGGCAACGGAGCCCACTTGCAGAAGGCCCCGCCATCCTTGAACACACGGCCATCGGACCTCGATTGGGCGCGATTCCTGGGCCCGGTGAAATGGCGCGATTGGGATCCGCAGCAGTATTACAACTTCCGCGCGTATCTCGACTTCGGGGGCGGCCAGGTGACGGATCTATTCACGCACTGGATCGACGTGGTTCACATGTTTATGGAGCAGGACGACCCAATCTCGGCGTCGGCAGCCGGCGGTGTCTACGCATATAAGGACGGCCGCACGGCTCCGGACACTATCAACGTGCTGCTGGAGTACCCCAAAGAGTGGACCGCTACCTTTGAAGCAACTCTTGCGCCCGGCATCACCGGTGCGGCGGTAGAAATGTTCGGCACCGAAGGCAAACTGAATATCACACGCTCCCAATACGAATTTTTGCCCAAGGGAAGGGGTGCGACGCCAGTGATCGTCAAGTCCGAACGCGACCAGACCATCGATCACGTCGAGAACTTCCTCGATTGCATGAAGAGCCGCAAGCTACCAAACGGCGATGTGATGATCGGGCACCGCTCAGCGCAAGCCTCTCACCTGGGAAATATCGCGTACGAACAGAAACGCCGCCTGCGATTCGACCCGGCCCGGGAAGAAATTCTGCCGCTTTAGTAGAACTACGCGGCATAAAGTACTAAGCATTTTCTCCTATAAGTACTCGATTACCTGAGATGTAATTGATCTTACTTCCATATAAGGTTTAAACTGGATGGCGCTAGATCGAAAATTACAGTATCTCTTAAGTAAGTGAGTTGTGAAGGAGAGTAAAATGTATCTACATCGTTCCATTGTGGCGGCCATGATCGTTTCCGCATGTTGGGTTGCGGGATGTACCAAGCGGGTGGCTGTCGCACACCCGGCGGCACCGGCGGTTCAACCGGTCCAGTCTGCAGCCGTGACACAGCCAAGCCGCCAGCAACCGGCGCGGAAAATCGCGGAGACGCCAAAGCCGGCGCCGTCCCGATACCCGGATGCCGCCACGTTACAGAAGATTGATGAACTGCTCAGCCGCATACAGGACGCCTATTTCGATTACGACAAGCACAATATCCGTTCCGACGCGCAGAGTACGTTGACCGCCGACGCTGCGACGTTATCCACCATTATTCGCCAGTATCCCGACTTCAAATTGCAGGTCGAGGGCTACTCCGATGAGCGGGGTTCGTCCGAATATAATATGGCTCTTGGTGATGCACGCGCGCAGAAGACGAAAGAGTACCTGGTTGATCTCGGTCTGCCTGCGGCTCAGATGAATGTTGTCAGCTTCGGCAAGGAGAAACAGGTTTGCGCGGATCACAACGAGGATTGCTGGCAAAAGAATCGCCGGGCTCATGTGACCACGGCTGATTCAAGAGGCCGCTAATAGGCCGGACAGGCAGTTAAGTCACCATTGTTTCACGATATTCGCCGAAAACGGCACGCAGGCGATCTGAGATTTCACCAACGGTTGCGAGAGCTGCCGCGCACCCGACAATGTGGGGCATCAGATTGTCTGCCGTCCTTGCGGCTTGTTCAAGAGCCGCCAGCTTCCTTGCGGTCTCAGTGGCGCTTCGCGAGGAGCGCACTTCCCGTAAGCGCTCAATCTGTTGGCTTTCCAGCGCCGGATCCAAACGAAAAGAAGCGAATGGCTCTGCTTCCTCCTGCTGGAACCGGTTCACCCCCACTACGATAGTTTCTTTGCTGTCGACCGAACGCTGAAACTCGTATGCCGCGTTCTGTATTTCCGCCTGGATATATCCTTTCTCAATCGCCGCAAGCATCCCACCCATCGCATCGATCCGTTCCAGGTACCGCAGGGCTTCGGTTTCTATCGAATCCGTGAGTTGCTCAATGTACACACTGCCGCCCACGGGGTCCACAGTATTGGTTACGCCGCTCTCATGCGCGATAATCTGCTGGGTCCGGAGCGCCAGCCGGGCGGATTCCTCGGTTGGAAGCGAAAGCGCCTCATCGCGGCTATTCGTGTGCAGCGATTGCGTTCCGCCGAGCACCGCGGCAAGCGCCTGCAATGCAACGCGCACTACATTATTATCCGGCTGTTGGGCCGTGAGTGTCGAACCGGCAGTCTGGGTGTGAAATCGCAGCATCATCGATTTTGGATCCTGCGCACCAAACCGGTCCCGCATGATCCGCGCATACAAACGTCTTGCCGCGCGGAACTTGGCGATCTCTTCCAGGAAGTTGTTGTGCGAATTGAAGAAAAACGACAGACGCGGCGCAAAATCGTCCATAGCCAGTCCGGCGGCGATGGCTGCGTCAATGTAGGAAATCGCGTTCGCAAGGGTGAAGGCAACCTCTTGAACCGCGGTCGATCCAGCTTCGCGAATATGATATCCGCTGATCGAAATTGTATTCCAGGAAGGTAATTCCCGGCCCGCCCATGCAAACAGGTCGGTGATGATCCGCATGGCCGGGCGTGGCGGGTAAATGTAAGTTCCGCGCGCGATGTATTCCTTCAGAATGTCATTCTGGACGGTGCCGGATATCTTGCGTAGATCGGCGTTCTGTTTTTGCGCCACCAGGGTGTAGAGGGCCAGCAGGATCGACGCGGTTGAGTTGATCGTCATGGACGTCGTGATCTTCTCTACATCGATTCCACTGAAGAGCCGCTCCATGTCTGCCAGCGAACAGATGGCGACGCCCGTCCGGCCCACCTCGCCCGCGGCCAGCGGATGATCGGAGTCCAGGCCCATCTGAGTGGGCAGGTCGAAAGCGACCGAAAGCCCGGTAATGCCCTGAGAAAGCAGATAACGATACCGGAGATTGCTTTCTTCCGCTGTTCCGAACCCGGCATATTGGCGCATGGTCCAGGGCCGGAACCGATACATTTCAGGATAGATTCCGCGCGTAAAGGGGAACTCGCCTGGTTTGCCTGGATCGCCGCTCATGATCGCGAAATTTTCCGGGCCCGGAAGAACGAACCGATCCCGAAAACAAACATAATGAGGGCGAATGCACACGTAAGTGCGATTCTAAAAAAGCTGGCCGGTTCGCCATCGAAGTTCTTGATATGCCGGTATGCGGAGGGGACCGCTAGAATCGCAAGAGCGAAGAAAACAAACGCGATAAACTCATTCCACAAGATGCGGACCGGCTTCATCACTCCGGGAACCACGTGACGAATGAACTTTTTGCCTATCGAACTCATTACCGAAATCCACCTTCATCGTATCAGAGCTACCTCATTTCTCCAGCCGGTATATTGGGGCAGAGTAGAACGTCCGATCTTAAATGTGAGACTTCAGGCGAAAGCTTGCAACTATGCCTATAGCGCGACATCTAAAATGTAGGGTGCTATCCTTAGGGTGCCCGGGAAAGGCGGTAAAGTGGACGATCGACTCAAGGAATTGATGCAGGAGCTTGGGAACGCCATTAACGAATCCCTGTCCGATTCGGACCGGATCGCAGCTGCTATCGGTGAGATCAAGCGGGCTGGCTATGACGTTTTCCTGGTGTTAGAAGCTACTATCGGTTTCAACAAGCGAGATGAAAACGACACAGAAAGTGTGGAAGGCTCTGAGATGGAAGTGGAGACGGAAGGCCCCGTGCTGCGTAAATTTGAGTCTACTGGCAAAGTGAAGTGGACCTCCCAGGATCACAAATTTCTGAGAGCTCTAAAAATTGCTATTGACGAAGAAGTTCGCTAAAACGCGAGTACATCCGGTCCTATTATTTCCCTGTAAACTGCCCATGTTTTGTTTACAGCGGATTTCCAGGTGAATTTGGCAGCGTGCAATTTTCCGGCTGCGATCAGTTTTGTCCTCAAGTCAGAATCGCCAATCAACCGGTTCAATGCGCCGGTAAGGGTTGGAGTGTCCGTGGGATCGATTTGTATCGCCGCGCCGTCACAAACCTCCGGTAGCGCGGAACGGTTAGATGTGAGCACCGGAACTCCCCTTGCCATCGCTTCCAGAACCGGCATGCCGAATCCTTCATCTAGAGACGGAAACGCAAAGACGCTGGCTCGCGCAAACAAACGATCCAGTGCCGGGGCGGACAGATAGCCGGCTACCTGTATCCGGTCACGGCAGGGGCTGGCCTGAATCTGTTTCAAAATCTTTTCGGAACCGAACCCGGTAGCGGAGCCGGCCAGCACCAGTTTCCAATCCTTTGGTACACCTTCGAACGCTTTCACCAGCCGCGCAATATTCTTACGTTCCTGGATTGCCCCGACGTGGAGAATCAGATTTTCACGCGGCAGCAGGGTACGGTCCACGGCTTCCCGAACTCCGTGATGAATCACGCGGATTCGGCTCCTGTCGATTTTCAAATGCTCTTCCACCTGATCGGCGGTAAACTGTGACACCGCAATAATCACGTCACATCGCTCAGCCGCGCACTTCGCTCGAGCCGCGAAGAGCTTCCGGAATTCCGCAGCAGAGTAATTCCCCGTCATGACGAACAGGTCGTGAAAGGTGCAGACCCGGTACTTCATTTTTCTCGCCGGCATTCGCTGGTTCAAGCCATGGAAAAGATTGGCGTGGCTTGGAATGCGCCATTCGTCGTGCAACAGGAACCGGCGGCAGTTGCGGAACAGCGGGTCTCGATAAGAACGGAAAAATTGTTTCGGACGGTAGCAGAAGAGAAAGGACGCCGCGGGGTGCGCGGCCGCAAGACCGTTCAGAATTTCATGGGAATATATGCCGACGCCAGAGAGATCGTCTCCCACGCTATAAGTTGCGTCAATTGCGAGTGGCAAGAATCAATTTTCGCATGAGGACCTAGCCTGCAACGGACGCATCCATTCGGGTTTCATTCAGGTCCAGTTCGCGTTCCAACTGGCGCAGCACCTCATCGTTGATGCGTCCTTCATTGCGCAGATCAACCGCCGTCTTACGTTCAATGCCGAGCAGTTCGCGAGCGATAGCTACATAACGGGCGTGGCGCTGGGGGGCGGCGGAGCCGTCCTCGCCGTTAACACTGATACTTGCAAGGCGGCTTCTGTAGTGCTGCGCCAAGTCGCCATAGAGGGCGGTGAAACTGGACCGGTCTTTTCCGCGGATTTCTTCGAGATGCGCCAGCGCTGCTTGGAGCACCAGCCGGCGGGCCTCTTGCACTTCACCGTTTTGGCCCGACGCCCCGAGGCCTAACCCTTTGATAACCGCAGGCAACGTAAGCCCTTGAAGCACCAGTGTCACCAATATCACGCTGAAGGTGAGGAAGACGATCAGATTACGTTGCGGAAATGGACTGCCATCGGCCACCGACACCGGCAAGCTGAGAGCCGCCGCCAGCGCGATAACTCCGCGCATTCCCGTCCAGCCGACGAGGAAGACCTGGCGGTGTGACGGCCGCTCTTCGTCCTGATGTAGAACATGCCTACGGATGAAATACCCGGCATACGCTCCGGGAAAGGTCCACATCAGTCTTAGTGCAATCACTAAACCGCTGAAGAGTCCGCCGTAAAGAAGTAACTCGCCTAAGCTATAACCGCCGATTCCTGCGCGAACGTAAGGGAGTTGAAGGCCAATTAGCACGAACACCAATCCGTTCAGAACAAAAGTTAGAGAATTCCAGACTGCCATCACCTGGAGGCGCACGCTGGGCGAAAAGAAATGTGAGCTTTGGCGGCCAAGGTAAAGACCACATGCAACAACGGAAAGGACGCCAGACGCCTGAATCGCCTCCGACGCAAGATACGCCGCATAGGGGACCAGAATACTAATGGCGATTTCAATGGGACCATCATCGATCCTGTTTTCAAACCATTCGACAACCAGCCCGAGCAACAGCCCAAGCGCAAGACCAACAACCGTCATGTAGAGAAGCCGCAGGAAGCCCGACGTAACTGTTGGCGTTTGTCCACTCACCACCATCGATATACCGAATTGCAGGGCCAGCAAGCCCGTTGCATCGTTGAGCAGGCTTTCTCCCTCCAGCACGGCGAAGATTCTCCGCGGTAAGCCGATTCGCTTAGCAATCGAAGCAGCGGCTACGGGATCGGTGGGAGCAATGACGGCGCCGAGAACAAAACCGAGGCGCCAATCGAAGCCAGAGAAAAGCCAGTGCGCCGCTTGGGCCACGCCAAACACTGTGAAGCCAACCAGGCCAAAGGCGAGAGAGGCGATGCTAACCAGGTTGTAGGAGAAATCGCGCCAGGATGTCTGCCATGCGGCGGCGTAGAGCAGCGGTGGCAGGACCGCCAGGAAGACCATATCCGGGTCGAGGGTGATTCTTGGAATTTTTGGGACAAAGCCGAGGAACAGCCCTGCGATCACCAGAACAATAGGATACGGCGTCTGGAGCCGCCGCGCGAGTGACGCAAAGACGATCACAAAAAGCAGCAGAAGCAGGAAAATCTCTTGGACAGCGTGAATGCCGCTACTCTGCATCAAGTCTCCGTCTTCTATAGATAGCGGAAACGTCAGTTGATGTTTCAATTCGATTTCAGTGGTACGCGAAGCCCGGCTAGTCGAGTTGATACTCTTTCAGCTTCCGGTAAAGGGTGGTCCTGCCAATGCCTAACATCACTGCCGCCGTTGCGCGGTCGCCTTTGGTGTAACGCAAAGCTTCCAGAATCGCGCGGCGCTCCACCTCGGGTAATGGAATGATGTGCTCGCCTGAAAGCTGAACCTCCGCCGCAAGGTTCGCCACGGATAGGGTCTGATGCACGGACATGGAAACAGCCTGAAACTTCATTTGGTGCGCCTTCACGTAGTTTTGAATGGGGGAAGGCAGATCCGGAACGTGCAGCAGTGGCCCGGAGTTGATCGCGACCATGTGTTGAATGGAGTTCTCCAGTTCCCGTACGTTCCCTGGCCAGTGATACATTTCCATCGCATCTACAATTTCCTGCGTGAAGGAGTGATTCTTTCCATATTTCTGCAAGAAGTGCCGGCTGAGTACGGCGATGTCTTCCTGCCTCTCGCGTAACGGCACCAGGCGGATTGTGACAACGTTCAGCCTGTAGAACAGATCCCGCCGAAACGCGCCGCGCTCCACTTCGGCGGCCAGATCGCGATTGGTCGCCGCAATCACGCGGAAATCAGACTTCTTTGTATAGAGTGCTCCAACCGGCCGAAACTCTTTCTCCTGCAGGACTCGCAGCAGCTTCACCTGCATGTCCAGCGGCAGCTCTCCGATTTCATCGAGAAACACCGTCCCGCCATTCGCCATCTCAATCATGCCGAGCTTGGTTGCCGCCGCCCCGGTGAAGGCGCCCTTGGCATGTCCGAATAGCTCACTCTCCATCAAAGGACCCACCAGCGCGGAGCAATCGATGGTGACGAATGGCCCGGATGGGCTCACCGCGTGGATGGACTTGGCCACCACTTCTTTGCCCGTACCGGTTTCTCCCAGAATCAGGACCGGCCAGCGGGTCTTGCCCAGCTTTTCCACCAGCCGGTGTACCTGCCGCATTCTGGGACAGTTCCCAATCAGCGCGCGCGGAAATTCTGTTGACTCTCCAATCATGCTAGAGAGTTAGTGTTGGTCAACCCGGAAACATCTCCCGTTAAATCTGGGGTGGCACCGTATCGAGCCGGACTATAAAGCCGGACGTACCATCCACGCGCATGCGCTCCACCAGCGCCGCTGCCTTATCTATGGAATCTTCCTCACCCACCAGCACGCGGTAAAGCGCGGACCTCCCTTCGCGAACGACAATCCGCGCCACCCCGTATCTTTCTGTAAGGCTCACGCGCAGAGCTTCCGCCTTGACCCGGTCTTGAAAAGCGCCAATCTGCACAGCGAATAGTTCCGGCTCGACCGCCTGTGGCTCGAAGACTCCGGCAACGGGCGGCTTGGCCGCGGGAATTTTCGCCGGTGGAATTTCCTGAACACCTGGAACAACCCCCGGCCGCGGTGGTTTGGAAACCTTCGCCTCCACGATTTTCGGCTCACGAACCTTTGATGGTGCAATGATGGTTAACCGTACCTTCACTGTTCCCGGTCCTAGCATTTCGATCTCACGCGCAGCGGCGTGAGAGAGATCGATGATCCGGTTCCCAACAAACGGACCGCGATCCTGTATCCGGACATCGACCGTCTCATTGTTCGTGAGATTTCTTACACGCACCCACGTGCCGAACGGAAGCGTTCGATGCGCGGCAGTTAACTTTTCCATGTCGTAGATTTCGCCATTCGCGGCGCGGCGCCCGTGATAGGGAACTCCGTACCAACTTGCGACGCCGGTCTCAGTGGATCCGATGCGCGCGGGCTTGGCCACCTTCACTTTCTTTCTTCCTCCGCACGCGGCGATAGCGAATACGAGCGTTGCCGTCAGCAGAATCGCGGAGACGATGCGAATACGCTTCATCAATCGTGATGCTACCTTGATCCGGGCCGGCCCGGCAAGAAATTTCTTTCCGGAGAGTACACGAAGACGCAGTTTTTAGATAAAACATATGGGAGCAGAAACGTTTTTCTGCCCTCTTGCGGGAGAGAACTTGCAGCGAAGTAATCCCCGAATGCATTTTTCTCTTGACTTTATTTTCATCTCACCTTATATATGGATCACACTGCGATCTTTTCAGATCGCAAATTTTGATGTTAGGGAGAATCACTCAATGAAGAACGCAACCAAGAAAGCTGCAAAGAAGGCCCCTGCTAAGAAGGCCCCTGCTAAGAAGAAAAAGTAGCTGACAGCGGATCCCGCAAGGGATCGCAAAATACAAGTTCCCTCACGGCCCCGAGCGATTGGGGCCGTTTTT
>JBBPYD010000251.1:0-9837 GCA_038200305.1 Bryobacterales bacterium | reverse complement strand
CTCGCAACGGGTCCGCCGCTTTTGGCGTCGGCACCTTTCCCGCCACCACGTCTGCATTCTCCACTTTCTTTCCGTAGAGTTCCTCATTCGTATCGGTGTCGGGGCGCAGTGTCGCCCCATTCAGCGCAATCCCCGCAAATAAACCGCGCGAACGCGAGTAAGTCAGAATCTCGGCGCGCATCGCCGCATCGGTCTCGGCCGAAGACGTTCTGCCGACCGGGCCTGCCGCAACCGTGGCATCGGCGCCTAATGTGAATTTGCTCTGTAACAGCTTATCCGCTCCCCTCTGGTTCAGCACCAGCATGATCACATCGACTTCAGAACCACCGATCTGAAAGCCAACGCTGCCGCCTTCCACGCGGACAGCCCCAGGCGCCGACCAGCCCACATTGTCCTTCCCGCGGCACGAGACGAATCCTTTCCCAAACTTGGCTCCTACGATGAACGCGCCTTTCTTCAGCCCTGGGATAATCACAATGCATTGCGACTTGTCGAGCAAGTCCTGAGGGATGGACTTATCTTTCGCGTCCATCACGTCCTGTATTACATTGGCGGACTCCTGAAGCCGCTTAGCGGCGGCGCTTTCCTCGTCTTTGCCGTCTAGCAAGCCGGCCTGCATCATGGCCGACAAACAGATAACCGATAGACTTCGTAATTGAAATTGGGTCATTGCTAATTCTAGCTGCTTTGTAACCGTTTGAAGCAAGCTTAGACGAGTTTCGCCTTCAACATTGTGTACGAATGCGGCGCGAAACTGTGCCGGAGCTTGCGCCCGTTTGCGCTGAGAGTTTGTTGCGCGGCACGCACGGGAGTGGAGTCGAAGTTGTTTTCCGACTTTATATCGGGTCCGTTCACGTGAACAATCTCCACCGGACCGGCGAACTGTTTATCCTGAATTTCCAATTCCGTCTCGATGGCTTGATCGCGGTGCCGGTTCACGACGTTCAGCACGAGGGTGCCGTTGCTGTATCCCGCCGAGGTGTTCAGGTACGGCACGCCGTCGAAACGTTTGCCCTTATACACCGGGCTTTCGACAGTCAGATCCAATGCTTTCCCCTTGGTGTTGTTCGCGAACAGTTGCAGCGGATAATAGATGGTTTGCAGGAAAAGCCCCTTGTCGTTGGTGAAGATGGGCGCGATCACGTTGACTAATTGCGCCATGTTGGCGATTTTCAAGATGTGAGCGTGGTTCACGAACGAGTTCAAGAATGTCGCCACCACCAGAGCGTCTTCCAGATTATAGTGTTCTTCCAGAATGCGGCGCCCACGTTCCTTGGCTCCTCTGGCACGGTACCAAACATTCCACTCGTCCCATGCGATGTAGATCCGGCGGCTGGCCGGCTCTCCGGATAATGCCGCAGCGATGGTGCCCTCGGCGGTCTTGATGCGTTGATCGAGATCAACGGAACTGGTAAGAAATTCGTAGTAGTCGTCCTCGCGGTTGCCGACATACATGTGGATGGAGAGATAATCGGCATGCCGTTTTAAGTACTCCAGAACGGTGCGGTTCCAACCGGTCCAATCGGAACCGGGACCGAAGTTGGACGATCCAGCCGCGATCAGCTTGATGTTTGGATCTGTCCACTTCATCAGCTTCGCCGCTTCCAGGGCAAACTTGCCGTAGTCTTCCGCGCTGCGGTGGCCCATTTGCCAGGGTCCGTCCATCTCGTTGCCGAGTCCCCAATAGGTCACCTTCCACGGATCGCGCCGCCCGTTTTGTTTGCGCAGCCGGGTCATACCGGTGTCTTCGGCGCAGTTGCAGTATTCCACCCACTGCTGCGCCTCTTCCCAACTGCCCGTGCCCAGGTTTGCGCAGATGTACGGCTCTGTTTGCAGTTTCTCAGCGTAGTCCAGAAATTCGTGAGTGCCGAAGCGATTGCTCTCCACCGTACCCCACGCCATCTCCAAACGAGGCGGACGCCCATCGCGCGGGCCTACGCCATCTCTCCAGTGGTAGTTGGAAGAAAAGTTGCCGCCAGGCCACCGGAGCAGCGTGACGTTCAGCTTTCGGGCCGCTTCCAGAACGTCGCGCCGGAATCCACTGGAGTCGGAGAGTGCCGATTTTTCCTCAAAGATGCCGCCGTCGATGCAACGGCCAAGGTGTTCAATGAAATTTCCGTAGATCTTCGGATCGATGTCCCCGATCACTCGTTCGGTATCAACTTTCACCTTGGCGCGAAGGGGATTCTGCTGCGCGGCAGCAACGGCTGCCAATGGAGCCGCCGTCAGAACCTTTGAAAAGGATCTTCGAGAGAGCATGGTAGGAAGTATATCTCGCATTGCGAGCCGGGATTTATAATAGGGGTATGAAGCGTTTGTTCGCCTTGGCGATCGCGGTCACTGCCGTTTCTCTCGCATCGCGAACCGATTATCTGAATGTGAAACGGAAGTTCGACGCCATTGAGAAATATCAAACTAAACCTGGGTCCCGGGTTCCTCTTCCATCCAGTGAATTGAATGCTTACGTGCAAACCGAACTGCCGAGTGTCGCACCCGATGGGATTCGGAATCCCACGGTAGAGTTGCAAGGCAACAACGTCGCCACCGGCCGGGCTCTCATCAATTTTGTAACGTTTCAAAGCTCGCGCGGCAAAACGCCGAACTGGATGATGCGGGCGCTACTGGACGGTGAGCATGAAGTTGCCGTAACAGCCAGGATCAGTTCCGGCGGGGGTCAGGCAACCGTCTACATCCAAAGAGTGGAAATCTCCGGCGTCCCGATTGAAGGATCGGCGCTCGATTTCATCATCCAGAACTATCTACTGCCAAATTACCCAAACGCCAAGGTCAATAAGCCGTTCGATTTGAAATACCGGATGGACCACTTTGAGGTGAGCCCCGGAGTTGCCTACGTTGTCATGCGGAAGTGATAATCCGCTCCGCTACTTGTTTCGCCATCCGGATGCAATCCGGAATTCCGATGCCATAGTAGGCATTCCCAACCAAGTGGAGTCCCGGCAAATCCTTCAGCATCGCTTCCATCAGTTCCACGCGTTGCGCGTGACCGACGGTGTATTGCGGCATTGAATCGGGCCACGGGACAACACGCTCGAAAATGGGCGCCGCTGTAATGCCCATCTTCTCCCGTAATTCCGGCAGCACATCTTTCACATTTCCGTTGACGAAACAGCGCAGCAGCACTTTGTCACTAGTCACACGATGCTCAAACTTGGTTCCCACCCACGTGCAGGCCGCGATGCTCTTCCGTTCTTTCTTAGGCACCAGGAATCCAAAGCCGTTCAGCCGATGGGCCACCTCAGATCTGTTGAACAAGAGCGCAACCACGGTTGACGAGCTGTACGTCATCGGCGGAAACAGATCCGGCAGCACCAATGATGGTTTGCACGCTACGACAATCTGGCTCGCCTCAATCCAATCGCCATCCACCCGGATACGATAACCCCGCTCAATTTTCTCGACATTGCCGTGGATTATCTCGACCGGGGTGCGGCGGGCGAGCTCTGAGATTAATTGCCCGAAACCGCCTTTCAGAGTGCCGAAAAGCGGAGAGGGCGATTTTCCAAAGTCTTTCATCGCTCCACGGGAGACGCTTCCGTATTTCGCTTCCCAATCTACAAATTTGGGAAGTACGCTGGCCGCGCTGAGCTCGTTCGCATCGCCGCCATATACGCCCGCCAGCAGCGGTTCGGCCAGATAGTCGAGCACTTCCTGCCCATAATGATCTTTCACAAAAGCCGCCACGGAGCGGTCGTCCTGCTGATTGACGGGTCTGCGGAGAATCTCAGCAATCATGCGAAGTTTGCTACCCCAACCGAGCAGCGGCGTCCTCATCACGGGACCGAATTTCGCCGGAACCATGAGCGTGAGACCTTCGGGCATCTTGATCAGGCGTCCGCCGCGCCAGATGTAAGTGGCCCGGAGATGGTCGTTCGATCCGATTAGCTGATCGCCGATGCCGAGTTCTTCAATGAGCTCACGTGCCCACGGCTTGGCGTTGATGAAACTGTCGGGTCCAAGTTCGACGACGCAGCCGTCTACGATTTCCGTTTGCAGAACTCCGCCGAGGCGCGGCTGACGCTCAATCAGTTTGGCGGGAATACCAGCTTTGGAAAGATAATACGCGGTGGAGAGTCCAGAGATTCCGCCACCGACGATGACAACCGGATTCAAGGTTTGAAGTCGCGAACCATCTGCACTACGGCCTTCACGTGGTCCACCGGTGTCTCCGGCAGAATTCCGTGGCCGAGGTTGAAGATATGGCCGGGCCGGGTGCCGGTCCGCTTCAGCAGTTCGTGGACTCGCATCTTCAGTTCCGGTAGCGGAGCAAATAGCGCCGCCGGATCCAGGTTGCCCTGTACCGCCGACCGATAACTGATGTCCAACCATGCCTGATCGATGTTGATACGCCAATCGACGCCCATCACGTCGCCGCCCGCTGCGTGGAGTTCGCGGAAAAAACCAGCCGCTCCGGTTCCAAAGTGAATCACGGGAGCGCCAGTAGACCGGATTCTCTCGATCAATGCGCGCGAGTACGGCGCGACATAGCGAACGTAATCGTCGGGACCGAGCGCCCCAACCCAGCTATCGAAGACCTGGATCACGCGGGCTCCCGCGGAGACCTGCATCAGCGCGAACGAGCCCAAAACGTCCACCAGTTTGCCCATCAACCGGCGCCACAGAGTCTCATCGCGATACATCATCTGCTTAGTACGCAGGAAAGTCTTCGATGGCCCGCCTTCAATCATGTAGCTCGCCAGCGTAAACGGGGCGCCGACGAAACCGATGACCGGAACTCTTCCTGCCAGCGCCTTCACCACTTGTTGAATGGATTCGCCCACATAACCGAGTTCATCGGTGTTGGAGATCGAAAGGGAATCCACATCGGACGATGTGCGGACCGGATTATCGATACGCGGTCCCTCGCCTTGCAGGAACTGGAGTTTCAGACCCATCGGCTCGACTGGAAGTAAGATATCCGCGAAAATAATCGCGGCGTCCACGTCGAGGATTTCCACTGGTTGAAGGGTGACAGCGGCCGCAAGATCGGGACGCTTGCATATTTCGAGAATGCTATGGTGGGCACGAATCTCGCGATACTGTTTCAGGTACCGGCCAGCCTGCCGCATAAACCAAACCGGCCGGACGTCCGTAGGCCGGCGGCGGCAAGCATCGAGGAAACGGCTGTTCATTGAAGCCACGCGCATGACAATTCCGATCTGTCTTCGCAGAGAAACACGCGAAATCCTTTGGATTTTAGTTCTGCCGCCCATTGGCGGCCCTTCTTCAGGCCGTCGATAAAGAACGGCTTACCCCATGCTTCACTGTCGATTGTTTTCGGCGCAATTACAGAGGCCGAAAGCATGCCCATCGCGGGATATCCGGTGCGCGGGTCCATGATATGACTGTAAATCCGCCCCTCGGCCCGGAAAAACTTTTCATAACTTCCGGATGTAGACATCGACTCGTTTTTCAGAAATACTTCCTCTACCGTTTTCGTCTCATCCCGCGGGTTACGAATACTGATTCGCCAGCCCCGCTTTTCATCCGGCGGATTGCCAATGCCGAAGATACTGCTGCCGCCGCCGCTGACCAGACCGGATATCACGCCGTTCGCTTTGAGCACAGACACCATGCGATCCACCGCGTATCCTTTGCCGATGCCGCCCGGATCGATTTCCACTCCAGGCTGACGGAATTTAACGGTTTGCGCCTTCGGATCGAGGATCAGATTTTGATATCCGACCTTCGCCAGCGCCCCTCGTATTTCCACCCGGTGCGGCAGGTGACCGGACCCTTTATAGAATCCCCACACCTTCATGAGCGGTCCTACGGAAATATCAAAAGCCCCATCGCTGCTTCGGCTATATTCAACGCAAGCCGCAAGCAGATTGAATAATTCGCTTGAGACCTTAACGGGTCTTTCGGCGGCGTAGCGATTTACTTCACTCCATTCACTCGCTGGACGGTAGTTCGAAAGCAACTGGTCGAGGCGTTTAGCCTCATCGAAGGCTAACTCGATAGCTCCCAGCATTCTGGCGCGATCCGAACCGTACACGATAATCGAGTACGTCGATCCCATCGCATCCATACTTTCCTCAAAACGCAGGATTTCTGGATCGGCAGCGGCAACTGGCGCCCGTAAGGCCAATGCCGCCAAGAACAAAAATATCACAAAGCGTTTCACTCGACGGGTTTTTTTTCGTCAGGACCGTCCGGACGAGGGCGCCCTTTCCTCACTCGCTTAAGTAGATGCCCCACGCGCGAGCCGAGTTCCGCCCCAATTGCCGCCTCGAAATGCAGCTCGGGAATCCGGAAAATATCAAGGCGCTGACCCAATTCCGAGCGCAGATACCCGCGCGCGTTAGTGAGTGCCTCGATTGTAAGTTGCTGTTTCTTTGGGTCCCCGGTCATTATTAGCAGGACACGGGCCTGTCTGGCATCTGGTGACACCAGCACTTCGCTCACACCTTGGACGTCGATTCGAGGGTCGGCCATTTCGTAACCGATCATTTCCTCAAGCTCCTCCCGCATGGCCTGGGAAAGGCGCTCGGAACGGCGAGGGTCCATATTTACTCCAACCACTCCAGGGTGGTAGCTACCAGAATGGGGCCGAGGATGGAGACTGCCTCGTTCTCCACGGACCGGAGAAGTATTTCAGCGAAGCCGCGGTCGCTTGAAACTGTCACGGCCGCTATCAATCCACGCTGCCAAAGGTCCTGGTAGTCGATTTCCGCCACGGACACGTTAAACTTGTGCCGCAGGCGGTCTTTCAAGCCTTTTACGACATGCCGCTTCTCTTTAAGAGAATGCGATTCATCGAGCCGAAGTTCAAAAGTAAGTACGCCGATCGCCGGCATCCGGGTTTAGAAGATCTCCGTCGCCTGCCGCTCACTGACAAAGGCTTCAAACTGATCGCCGGGCTTCACGTCCGCAAAATTGGCAATTGTGATACCGCATTCAAAGCCAGCCTTCACTTCACTGACATCGTCCTTAAATCGTTTGAGCGATTCGATTTTGCCCTTATGGATCACCACGTTGTCACGGAGGATACGGACTTGATTGTTGCGGGTGAGGACGCCTTCTGTGACCTGGCATCCAGCCACAATACCGACCTTTGTGATTTTGAATACATCTCGAACCAGGGCGCGGCCCTTGAAAACTTCCTTGAAGACGGGATCGAGCATTCCCGACATGGCCTTCTTGATTTCCTCCGCAAGCTCGTAGATGATCGTGTGCAAGCGGATGTCGACCTTTTCCTTCTCCGCGATGACGGAGGCGGCACGTTCGGGCCGAATATTGAAACCGATGATGACAGCGTTCGAGGCAGACGCCAGTAGTACGTCGCTTTCGGTGATAGCGCCGACGCCTTTGCTAAGCACGCGAATCCTGACCTTATCGTTCGACAGCTTTTGCAGCATTTCGGCAAGAACTTCGGCGGTGCCTCCCACGTCGGTTTTGAGGATGATATTAAGTTCCTTGATATCTCCCTCTTTCACCTGTTCATGGAACTGCTCAAGAGTGACGCGGCTTCCCTTCTGGATTGTCTTCTCGCGATTCTTGGCTTCGCGGTACATGACGATTTGCTTGGCTTTGGCGGTATCGGTGATCACCTGGAAGCTATCACCCACCTCCGGCATGGAATCGAGCCCGAGCACTTCCACCGGAGTGGATGGCTCAGCCTCACGCACCGGCTGGCCGAGATCGCCAAACATGGCGCGGATCTTGCCGAAGACCTGGCCGCAGATGAAGAAGTCGCCCACGCGCAGCGTTCCGTTCTGAACGAGAACGGTCGCCACCGGCCCGCGGCCTTTATCAAGCTGGGCTTCGAGTACGGTGCCAACACCGGGACGCAAAGGATTCGCTTTGAAGTCGCCGATATCGGATACAAGCAGAACCATTTCGAGCAACAGATCGAGGTTCGTTTTCGCCTTGGCGGAAACAGGCACCATGACCGTGTCGCCCCCCCAGTCTTCCGCCAGCAGGTTACGGTCGGCCAGTTGCTGTTTCACGCGCTCCGGCTGTGCATCGGGCTTGTCGATCTTATTGATCGCGACCACGATGGGAACCTTCGCCGCGCGGGCGTGATCGATGGCTTCGAGCGTTTGCGGCATCACACCGTCATCCGCGCTAACCACGAGAATGACGATATCCGTCACCTTCGCGCCGCGGGCACGCATGCGAGTGAACGCTTCGTGACCCGGTGTGTCGATGAACACGATCTTGCGGTCATTCTTCTCGATTTGGTAGGCGCCGATATGCTGTGTGATGCCACCAGCTTCGCGTCCGGCGACATTTGCCGAACGAATAGAGTCGAGAAGCGAAGTCTTACCGTGATCGACGTGGCCCATGATGGTGACAACGGGCGGGCGGCGAACCAAGTCCTTCTGATCCTCGGCGAGTTCTACTTCCTGCGTCTTCTCTTCTTCATAGCTGACGTTGTTTGTCGAAGCTCCAAATTCGCGGGAAATGTCCTCGGCCATTTTGGCGTCGAGGTTCTGGTTGATAGTAGCGAAGATCTTCCGCTCCACCAACTTCTTGATAACGAGATTGGCCTTGATGCCAAGCTTCTCAGAGAGTTCCTTGACCGTAATCCCTTCCGCGATGGTGATCTCACGATCGATGGGAGGCGGGGCCGCAGGTTGCTCACGCCGCTGAATGGGCGGGCGGAAGCTCTTTCCTTCCACATCGCGCCGGCGATCCGTGGGGCGCGTGCCGGGCTTGAACTGTGTACGGCGTTGCGCATCTGTTGGCGGCGGGGCGGCTGGTTCAAGACCACCGGCTCGCGACGGAGATGTGGGATGTAAAGGCCGCTGGCGGACTGCGGCACCACGATTCTGATAACTTCCAGGAGCGCCGGGAGGTGCGCCAGGACCACCTGGACCACGCATCAGCGGCTGGCCTGGGCGGATGGGACCACGATAGATGGGCTGTCCGGGAACGGGGCTGGCTGCCGGACGCGTCGGCATTCCAGGCCGTGGCGCGGCCGGAGCTGCCGGTCCGGGCATTGTTTTCGATTGCTGCAACCGGGCAACCAGGTCCGCCCTTGGCGGGACCACCGGCCGCGCCGCAGGTTGTCCGGCGAACGTTGGCCTCTGCTGCTGGGGCGCGGGATGCTGAGGAGCGCCGGGCTGTGCCGGAGGATGCGTGGTTCTGGACGGAATCGCGATACTCGGAGGAGCTGCCGGCATTCTGGGCCCGGCCGGACGAGGAGCCTGCGGAGCCGGAGTGCCGGGCGCAGTCTGTCCTGGAGTTCGAGCTTCCACCGGCCTCGATTCAGGCACTACGCCAGGCGGCAACGGTTGCCGGGGGCCTGAAAGTACTTGACCTGGACGATAAATGGGTACATTCCGGGCCGGAATGGCGGGCCGGGCAGGTGCGCCTGGCATTGCCGGCGGGGCGGCTGGGCCTGCAGAAGGCGCGGCGGGGGAAGGTGCCGCGGGAGATGCCGCAGGAGCCGCCGGAACAGCCGGACGGGCCGGTGCTTGCCGCATGGGAGCCGGACGCGCTGGAGTCCTTGGTTGAGGTTGTTGCGGCGGAGCTGGCGCGTGCGCCTGCGGTTCCCTATGAGCTACGCCACCGCCCAGCGGCGGACGCAACGGAGATGAAACGGGGCGCCCTGGGGTTGCTGCGGGCTGTTCAGCCTCGGCAGGGGGTTCCGCTACGGCAACCGCCTGTTCATAAGAGGCGTGAGCTTCCGCGCTGCGGGCCTTAGCCGGCTCGGCAACCTCATGGCGCTCGTCGTGGGGCTCTCCAGGCGCAATCGCCGCCGATCCGCGAAACTCCGATGGCTCATTACCGTCATGATCATCGTCGTGTGAATAGTCGCCATCGGGTCCGCCGCCGGTCCCGGCGAGGCGCTGCTTAACAATGATGGCG
>JBBPYD010000250.1:0-21568 GCA_038200305.1 Bryobacterales bacterium | reverse complement strand
GGGTGGAGTTGGCGGCGGACGCGCGCTTGCCTTCCGGCGACTTGGGGCCTGTGGACAGGCGGCTGTTCGCGGCGTTTGCGATCTCTTGAGCTTGTGACATCTTCGTATACCCTTCCTTCCTTCAACAAAAATAGCTCCCGTTGGGGAGCTTGATGCCGATCTGTTTGGCTCCGGGTTGGGGAGCCACTTTCGATTCAATTTATAGCATGGGGTTTTGGGGCTGGCGGAGGCGGTGTTGATTCGGAAGGAGATTGAGGTGAAAAGAGCTGTGACTAATAAAGGTTGAGGCAGTTTACCCGTTCGCTGGAAGCCGCCGGGATCGTAAACCGGAACGTCGAACCCTTCCCTGCGTCAGACTCAACCCAGATTCGCCCGCCCCAGGATTCCACCACTCTCTTGCAGATGGCAAGTCCCACGCCGGTGCCTTCCACATCGTGCCCATGCAGGCGCTTGAAAATCCCAAAAATACGATCGTGGTATTCCGGCGGGATGCCTATGCCATTGTCGGAGACCGCAAACGTGTACTCCCCTCCATTCCGCCCGCCGGTACTTCACTGCATTCGAAAGCAGATTCTGGACCAACTGTCCCAGTTCCGCCCAACTGACGGACAGGTGCGGAAGAGCGCCCCACGTCACTTCGGCGCCGCTCTCCCTCAGGGCGGAACTCAAGTTGTTTACGGAATCCCGCAGAACGTCTTCCGCGGCAACCGGATTCTTCGGTACATCTTTTGGGTGTCCGGAAAGCGCATAAGTGAGCAGATCCTTCATTAGCGCGCTCATGCGGCCGGCCCCGCCTTGAATGGCCAGCACGCATTCCTGCAATCCCTCGTCGAAGCGGCCCTGCGATCGCCGGACCAGCAAATCCGCGTAGGTCCGCATGGTGCGCAAGGGTTCCTGCAGATCGTGGGCGGCGGAATATGCGAATTGCTGAAGTTCCTCATTGGAACGCCGGAGCGCATCCTCCAATTCCCACTCTTCCGTCACGTCGATGGAAACGCCCGCCATTTTGATGGGAACGCCGCTGGCATCCTTGGACACCGTTCCCCTGGTGAACACCCAACACACGTTTCCGTTTGCTCCCAGCACGCGATGATGGATTTTTAGACCCGGTCCCTCGCGAAGCGCCTCAGTGAACGCCCGTTGCATCATCTTTCGATCCTCCGGATGCACGCGCGAAAGGAAGACACCGGGGGTTTCTTCCTTTTCCGAAGAGGAGCCGATCGCCTCCGGCCAGTCTTTCGAGGCATCCTCAATGCGCCACTCCCAGGTGCGGATCTGCGCGGTCTTCATCGCCGTCAGCAAGCGTTCAAACAAACGCCGTTCGATCTCGGAGTCCGCAGTGGCGCTCTGCTCCTTCTCCCGCCTGGAAAGAGCAAGCTGAACGGCGGCGTTCAATCCCGAAGGCGAATAAGGTTTTACCACATAGCCGTAGGATTCGCTTTGCCTGACTTGCTTCAGAGTGCCAGCGTCGCTGTAGGCGGTGACGTAGACAATCGGGATCTGGGGGCCTTCACGAACCGCGGACGGTAATCTTCCGGCCGCAATGCGATGACAAGGGCCTCGGCCCGGCCCTCAGTCTCATAGTAATGCGCCAGCTTATATTGCAGCCGCCGTGCATTCATTAGACCGAGGCGACCACAAGCACCGTTAGCGTACCCGCAAAGCTCATCAGGGGTATTCAGAGTTCTGGTTTCATTTTTCCTTTTTGCTTGCCTTCTTCTTACTTGCTTCGTTTTTAGCCTTCACGCGCCCGCCGTTCCATCAAGGGGCTGTCGGGATCGGTCATTCGCATCGTCCACCGGCTGCCAGTCTGATGAGCGCGGCCTGACGATCCATGCGCAACGCCTGTGCATCGAAGCGGCTGTTCACTGCCTCAAAGCCGGATCGCATTTCGCGTTCGAGACTTTCTTTCACATCAGTGACAAGCCGGGCCGCAGACTCGAACTTGGCGCGATCCGCGATTCCATCGCCGTCAGAAACTGCTTCAATTCGTCATCCATATCTATATATTCTACCATGCGCTAGGTCGCATAATCAGCTTTCTTTTCCTTCTTTTTTCCTGCCCATCGCGCCGCCGCCGCCTTCTTTGCGGCTGCGCTCCGCTGTTCCGGCGTCGTCGCCTCCTGGCGAGCATCGCTCATCATCTTCGCGTGTTCGGCTTTGTCTTTCTTAGAGACGCCCTTCCATCTTTTTTCACCCATCTCACGGGCAGCCTTCATCGTCATGTTGAAAAGTATAGCCTACCTTCCGCTAGCGAGCAATGCCCCAATTTTATTCGTGCCGTTTTGCAAACCAGCGGCGTCCCAAACGCCTGTTGACGTGGATAGCGGATAACTAAACTCTAATCGAGACTTCCGATGAACTTCCTGCCGCAAGGGCCGCGGCACGATCCGGCCTGAACGGCATGTGCTCTTTTGGATCGCTCCGCGCCACTGGTAGAGGCGGCCGGGATTTACCGGCGCATGGGCCAGCCCTTCGAATACAGTACAGTTATCGCCGGAGCGTCCGAATCGGTTATACTAGAAGTTACCTGCCAATGAGCGCGCCGCCGAGCCGCAGCCCGAAAATCCTGATTGTGGAAGATGAGAGAATCACGGCTCATTCCCTACGCCATACCCTCCAGCGCCTGGGTTATGAAGTGGTGGGCATCGCCCCTAGCGCAGCCTCCGCCATACAGCAGGTAGAACGGACCCCCCCGGATCTGGTGATTGCCGATATCGGTCTGGAAGGCCCCGTGGATGGGATTGAGCTCGCCGCGCGCATTCGGAAACAGTGGGGCATTCCTACCGTTTTCCTCACCGCCTACGGAGATGGCGAAACCATGGAGCGGGCACGGGTTACAGAACCGTACGGATATTTAATTAAGCCGTTCGCTACGCAGGAGCTCCAGGCGACCATCGAGATCGCTCTGCAACAGAGCCGTTTGACGGAGCAGCGGAAAGAGCAGGCCGCCGCGAATACGGTAATTCTGGACCGCACCAGGGAAGACCTGCTTGCCGTGGCCGGGCGTCTGTTTTCCGCTCAGGAGGACGAACGGCAGCGCATTGCGCGGGATCTGCACGACGACCTCAACCAGCGGCTTGCCGCCGTGCAAATCGACATCGAATCGACAGCGCAGAAGCTTCCGGAAAAAGATTTGAGCGACTTGAAGAAAACGCTCGCGCTTATAGTAGAACGATTGGGGGGCATCTCAGACGACCTCCGTACCATTTCTCACCAGTTGCATCCGTCCGTGGTGGATGACCTGGGCCTGCCAGTGGCGCTACGGCAGTTGGCGGACGAATTCCGTGTACGCCACCCAGCGCCGGTCCGGTTCTCGGTCCGGGGCGTTCCCGCCACCGTCCCAAAAGAGACGGCGTTGTGCCTCTACAGGATTGCACAGGAAGCGTTGCGCAATATCGCCAAGCATGCCGGTCCCGTGTTGGTGAACATCGCGCTGGTGGGCGGAACCAACCGGCTGCACCTTTCGATTCACGACGCCGGGGCCGGTTTCGATCTGAACGCCGCGCGGAAACGGGGCGGCCTGGGGCTGATTAGCATGGCGCAACGGGCCGAGTTGCTTGGCGGCGCCTTCGAATTAGACTTGCGGCCCGGCCAGGGGACTCAGATCCATGTCCATCTGCCACTTCTACTCCCCTCAAATGGGGGGGCGAAAGAAGTTCAATTAACATGAGGCATACAACCAGTGGAGCATCCCGAAAATCGGAACGAAGACGTTCTTGAGGAACCGGACACCCAACCGGAGCCGGACGCAACGCTTACGGAACCGGAAAGCGAGAGTCCGCTCGACATCAGCCCGCCGCGCGGTCAGCCATTCCTCATTGTGGGAGTGGGGGCCTCGGCCGGCGGACTGGAAGCGGTCACCCAGCTTCTCCGCGCTCTGCCAAAAGATACCGGCATGGCGTTTGTCTTCGTGCAGCACCTGGATCCGCATCACGAAAGTCAGTTGACGGATCTGCTGGCCAGCGCTACCCAAATGCCCGTTCACACCGTGGCGGACCGGATACCGATAGAACCCAACCATGTCTATGTGATTCCCCCAAATGCCGACCTGGCCATAGAGGACGGCAAGCTGAGGCTATTGCCACGTAGACCGGGGCTGCATCTACCGGTGGATACCTTTTTCGAATCGCTGGCGCACGCGCAGGGAGGCCGCGCCATAGGCATTGTTTTATCCGGCAACGCTTCCGACGGAAGCCTTGGTCTGAGAGCGATCAAAGGCGAATGCGGCATCACATTCGCGCAGGACGAGGCCAGCGCCCGGCACAGCGGAATGCCGCGCAATGCGGCGGCGACGGGAGCAGTGGATTTTGTTTTACCGCCGGCCGAAATCGCCCGCGAGCTGATCCGCCTCAGCCGGCACCCCTACGTAGTTCCACCCCAACCCGGCGAGCCTCAAGAGGAGATTCTGCCGGAAGGGGATGGGGATCTGAACAAACTCTTTACGATATTGCAAAGCGCCACCAAGGTGGATTTTAGCCACTATAAACAGAACACGATCCGGCGCCGGATTGGACGCCGAATGATTGTGAACCGGATGGCGAAACTGGCGGAATACACACGCTATGTTGAAAAACATCCCGCGGAAATCCGCGAACTCTATCGCGATCTGCTGATCAGCGTCACCAACTTCTTCCGCGATCCGGAAGTTTTTGAAGCGCTTACCCAATCGCTTGCGGGCGTGCTGCGCGAGCGGAAAACCAATGAGCCGTTCCGGTTCTGGGCGCCCGGTTGCGCCACTGGCGAAGAGGTTTACTCGTTGGCCATCTGTCTATGCGAATTGCTGGAGCGGTTGGAACTGGACACTCCGCTTCAATTTTTTGGCACGGATATCAGCGAATCGGCGCTGGACAGGGCCCGTTCCGGCACGTATCCCGAGGCGATCGCCGAAAATGTCTCTCCGGAGCGCCTCCGCCGCTTTTTTGTCCGCGTGGACAGCGGTTATCAGGTCAGCAAGAACATTCGCGAATGCTGTGTATTCGCCCGCCAGGATTTAACCAGAGACCCGCCCTTCGCCCACACCGACGTCATTAGCTGCCGGAACGTTCTGATCTATATGGATGCCGCTCTGCAGCGGCGAGTTCTTCCCGTGTTCCATTACAGCCTAAATCCAACCGGCCTGCTGGTGCTGGGCAGCGCGGAAACCATTGGAGCCGCCGAGGATCTGTTCAATGTGGTGAATAAACAGCATCGCATCTACTGCCGCAAGGCAGTGGATGTCCGTCTCACTTTGGATTTGGCGTTAGGACGGAGCATGTCCGAACCAGCCGAGTCAAATACGGTTGCCGCCGCCTTAAGCGGCCTGGAACTGCAGAAAAAAGTGGACCGGATTATCCAGAGCAAATACTCTCCAGCCGCGGTGGTGGTGGATCGTGAAATGCAGATTCTGCACTTCAGGGGACAGAACGGCTTCTACTTCGATCCGACGCCAGGCGAGGCCAGTCTGAATCTGCTCCGGATGACGCGAGAAGGCCTGGTAATGCCTTTGCGCCGCACCATTCAGGCGGCGGACGCGCGGAACGTTTCCACCAGGGAAGACGGCATTTACATTGAACACCGGGGCGAACACCGGGAAGTCAGCTTGGAAGTGACGCCCATCGCCGGCCCCTCCCCCGGCGAGCGTTATTTTCTGATCGTGTTTGGCGAAGTTGCCGGGCCGGCCAGCCCCATTGTTACGGGCCCGGAACCCGTGGAGAAGTCTAGCGATTCAGAGAATCAGGCGCATCAATTGCAACAGCAACTGGCGGAAACCCGCGAGTACCTTCGCAATCTGAATGAGGATCATGAAGCAAGCTGCGAAGAACTGCGGGCGGCGAACGAAGAGGTGCGCAGCGCCAATGAAGAGCTGCAAAGCACGAACGAAGAGTTGAACACCACCAAAGAAGAATTGCAGAGCGGCAACGAAGAGCTAACAACGGTGAATGAGGAGTTGCAGAACCGTAACCAGGAGTTGGATGCCGTCAACAACGACCTCAGCAACCTGCTGGGCGCCGTGAACATTCCCATTCTGATGGTGGATAACGGGCTACGGGTGCGGCGGTTCAATACCGCGGCGGAAAAGCTTCTGGATCTTGGCTCCATTGACGTCGGCCGGTCCGTTGCCCACCTACGGGGAAATATCGAGCTTCCGGAATTGGAGCAGCAGGTTCGCACGGTGCTGGAAACCCTGGGGACGGAACAGCGCGAAGTTCAGGATAAAGCGGGGCGTTGGTATTCCACGGCCGTCCGCCCCTACCGCACGGCCGACAATCGAATCGACGGCGCGGTGGTGATGTTCGTCGATATCGACCCGCTGAAGCGCAGCCTTAAAATCGCGGAAGAGGCTCGCGATTACGCCGAAGGAATGATCGAAACCGTTCACGAGCCTCTGGTGGTTTTGGACGCCGACCTGCGGGTGCAACGCGCGACCTCTTCCTTTTATGAAATGTTCCAAGTCTCGCGCGAGGAGACTCTTGGCAGATTCCTCTACGATTTGGGGAGTGGGCAATGGAATCGCCCGCGCCTGCGGGAACTGTTGGGCGATGCGCTGTTTCGCAAACAGCTGTTTCAAGGCTATGAGATCAAGCAGGAGTTTCCTCATATCGGCCACCGGACCATGAGGCTGAGCGGGCGCCGTATTCCGGGGCCGATGGATGGGCGCCGTACCTTGCTGTTGAGCATTGAGGATGCAACCGAGCGCCGCCAGGAGGCCGAGGTCCGCTATCAGCGGCTGTTTGAGACCGCAAAGGATGGAATGCTGGTTTTGGACGCTGAAACCGGGCTTTTGACAGACGTCAATCCGTACTTCCTCGACCTCACCGGCTATGCCCGCGAAGAATTTCTGGGGAAGCGCTTGGACGAAAATCCTGCGTTCAGGGGTACGCGGGTGGGCAGATCGCTCATGGCGGAGACGCATGACAACGAACTGGTCCGCCATGATGCGTTACCCATTATTGTGAAGAATGCGCAGCGAATGGACGTGGAGCTGATAGCCAATCGTTACACGATAGGAAACCAGCAGGTGGTGCAGGTAAACATCCGGGACGTCACCGCGCGCGAGCAGACCAACCGGGCTTTGCGCGAAAGCGAGCAGCGGTTCCGCATGATTGTGGAAAGCGTCCGCGATTATGCTCTATTCCAAATGGATTTGACCGGACTGATTTCTACATGGAACCCAGGGGCGGAACGCTTGCTGGGCTACCGGGAAGCGGAGATTCTGGGGCAGCCGGTTGCGCTGATTTTCACACCGGAGGACCAGGCGGCCGGGGCGCCGGAACTGGAGAGGAAGCAAGCGCAAAAGGAAGAGTACGCCGAAGACGAGCGCTGGCACGCGCGAAAAGACGGCAGCCGTTTCTTCGCGAGCGGCGTTATGAGCGCGGTGCGGGATGAAAACGGACAGTTGCGGGGTTTCGCGAAGATCATGCGCGACATCACCGAACGGAAGCAAACGGAAGAGCAGATACAGGCCTCGCTCCGCGAGAAAGAGGTTCTGCTCAAGGAGATTCATCACAGAGTGAAGAACAACCTGCAGGTGATCACCAGCCTGCTTGGCTTTCAGTCGGATTACGTGAAGGACTCGGAGGCGGCGAAAGCGATGGAAGACATGCACAATCGCGTGCGCTCCATCGCTATTATCCATGAGATGCTTTATGGCTCGCCGGACTTTTCGCGGATCGATTTTGGCGCCTATCTGGTGAAGATGGCGCAGGATCTCTTCGCGTTTTACGGCGTTGACCCGAACCGGATCCGGTTGCAAACCGACACCCAGCCAGCTTCTTTGGAAATTGGTAAGGCCGTTCCGTGCGGGCTCATTTTCAACGAGCTCTTGACCAACTGCCTGAAGCACGCTTTTCCCGGCGGCCGGGAGGGCGCAATCCACGTCTCGTTTGGCGGCTCCGGGGACGCCCGCGTTCTTACCGTGTCGGACGATGGGGTTGGATTTCCGAAGGAACTCGATCCCCCGCAGGAAACCTCCATGGGCCTGCAGCTAATCCATCTGCTGGTGGAGCAGTTGCATGGAGCGATGGCAATCGACCGGGAGGCGGGCTCGCGATTCACTGTATCGTTTCCGAGCAAGCCGGAGTAGGCAAGCGGCTATTCGGTCTGAAACGGCTCCAGGTGCTCGGCGATTTTGCGGATCGTCTCTCCCTGGCGCACCTTCTCGGCAGCCTGACTCTCCAGCCGCTCTGCCACGCCGGGAGGCAATTGAGGGGCAACCAGCCGGACGAGGTTCGCCGACTCTTCCAGCGCTACCACGGCGGACCAAAGAGCCCTTTCCTGTGCCTCGGAGTGCGCCTGCAGAAGAACCCCCGCCGAGTACGTGTGTCCAACCAGGCAACGGTACTCGCGAATTTCGCCGGTGCGAAGCTCCGATAACGGTCCACGGCAATCCGGGCACGTGGCCTCTATAGCCTGTTTCGTTTCCATTCGAACGGTTCCTCCTCCGGCCGAAGGGCAAAAGGCGGCCCAGCCTGTATCGCGGTCCCATTGGTTGCCAGCTCCACCAATAAGGGACCTATATCGGATGCGGCGCGCACATAATCCACATCCACCTGCGTTAATGCATTTCTTGGCATATCGGGAAATGCCGCCGTCCGCGGGTCCTGCACTACGGCGGCGCCGCCGTAGCGTTTCACCCACCAAAGACCGGTGGCGCCATCGTCCAAAGTGCCGCTCAGGACCACGCCGGTTACCCGCTGTTTGAAATCCACGGCGGCCGAACGGAACAGAGGATTGACGGCAGGCCGATGAGTGTTCTCCTTCGGGCCGCGCCAAACATGGACTTTTCCATCTTCCAGCAGCAGATGGTGGTCCGGCGGCGCGACGTAAATCCTGCCGGGTTCAATCGGCTGATCGGGACTTGCGGGGACGGCCGGTATCGGGCCGCTGCGGCTAAGAATCTCCGGCAATGCGGATCGATGCCAGGGCGGAATATGAAGCACCACGAATACGGATGCCGGTAGATCGGGGGTCAACCCGCGGACGACTTGCTGCAATGCTTCAATGCCGCCGGCGGAAGCGCCAATCACGATGATATCGTGCTTCACAATTCATTGTATGCGTTTGAGCGGGACTGCAAGGGAAAAGAGAATGAAACCGGAGGACGGAACAACGGCCACTTTGAAGGAGTCCCTTTTCCCAGACGCGCAAGCCGATATGCGGAAGACATCGCCCTCACCGGGCTTCGACGCAAACCGGTTGCAGGGGTGCTTACCATTCTTCCGCGAATCTCGACCCAGCAGCGGACAAGAACGTCCGGATCCATTACAAGCGCGACAACCTGGAGGGGTGGGTGTGGCGGTAAAAGTTGCCTTTTTCAGAGGGCGGGACAATTTCCGGCGCGTGAAATCCGCGGCAGCCGGCCAACTCGCGTGTTCAGGTTGCCGCGATGGTGGACTTGGCGGAATGAAGATGCGCGTCATCCAGATGCGAGGAAGTTGGACGGCGCCGCACGGGATCGACATTCTGGCTGGTTTGGCGGCGCGCGCCATCGATCCAGGATTCAACCCTGATACGAGCATTCGCGCTTTGCAAACTTGGCCATCCCCTTCAGGATAGCCAAAATATTGTTAGATGGAAATGTTATTTCTTAACGGCTAAGATGAGGTTGTTTGGTCGGGCTGCCGGGATTTGAACCCGGGACCTCTTGCACCCCAAGCAAGCGCGCTAGCCAGGCTGCGCCACAGCCCGAATTGTGTAACTCAACTATTCTACCGCACACCGGCCGCGGCAATGCGGGCTTGTGCGCGTTTCAACGCATTTAATGCGCGCGGAATATCCACTCCGGCGGTGACAGCCGAGGCAAGCTGGTCCTCCGCCCGCTTCAAAGCCGCCCTCGCGCGCGGCACATCGATCTCTTCCACCTTTTCCGCCCCGTCCGCCAGCACACGGACGTGATTTTTGAGCACTTCAATCCACCCATCGTGGACAACCAGCCTGTGCTTGGTTCCACCTGCGCTGTACGTCACCTCGCCAACACCCAATTCGGAAATCAGCGGAGCGTGTTCCGGCAGCACACCGATCATCCCATTCGCGGCAGGGATTTGCGCCTCAGTGACCTGCTCACGGATCACCAACCGCTCCGGAGTCGCTACTTCCAGCTCGAACGTATCCGCCATCGCTTACGCCTTCTTCATCTGTTCGGCGCGTTCCATCACGTCTTCAATCGGACCCTGCAAATAGAATGCCTGCTCCGGAACATCGTCCAGCTTGCCTTCGACGATCTGCTGGAATCCCTTGATGGTGTCGGCCAGCTTCACATACTTGCCCTTCAATCCCGTGAACTGCTCCGCCACATGGAAGGGCTGCGAAAGGAACCTCTGCACCTTCCTCGCGCGCGCCACCGTCAGGCGATCTTCGTCCGACAACTCGTCGATGCCCAGAATCGCGATGATGTCCTGCAAATCTTTGTACCGCTGTAGAATCTGCTTGACACGCTGTGCGGTATTATAGTGATCGGCCCCCAGGATCAACGGGTCCAGAATGCGCGAAGTGGACGCCAGCGGGTCCACAGCCGGATAGATGCCCAATTCCGAAATAGCCCTCGAAAGGTTCGTGGTGGCGTCCAAATGCGCGAACGCGGTCGCCGGCGCCGGGTCCGTGTAGTCGTCGGCGGGAACGTAGATCGCTTGCACCGAAGTGATCGACCCTTTCTTGGTGGAAGTGATGCGCTCTTGCAATTCGCCCATCTCCGTGGCAAGATTCGGTTGATATCCCACCGCCGATGGCATACGGCCCAGCAGCGCGGAGACCTCCGATCCAGCCTGCGTAAACCGGAAAATATTGTCGATAAAGAGCAGCACGTCCTGCCCTTCTTCATCGCGGAAATACTCAGCCACGGTCAAGCCGGTGAGACCCACGCGCAAGCGGGCTCCTGGAGGCTCGGTCATCTGGCCATAGATCAGCGCGACCTTCGATTTCGTATAGTCCTGCGGGTTGACGATTCCCGACTCCTGCATTTCCAGCCACAGGTCGTTCCCTTCCCGAGTCCGCTCACCCACGCCCGCAAACACCGAAACACCGCCGTGATTCTGCGCGATGTTGTTGATCAGTTCCATGATCACGACGGTCTTGCCTACACCCGCGCCACCGAACAATCCAATCTTTCCGCCGCGCAAGTACGGCTCCAGCAGATCGATGACCTTGATGCCGGTCTCGAACATCTGCAATTCCGTGGACTGCTCATCGAACGCGGGAGCCTGGCGATGAATCGGATACCGCTGCGCCGTGTTCACCGGGCCCATGTTATCCACCGGCTCACCGATCACATTCAGCACCCGCCCAAGCGTTTGCTTGCCCACTGGAACAGAAACCGGCGCACCCAGACTTTCGGCTTTCATGCCGCGGACCATGCCATCGGTGGGCTGCAGCGCGATGGTGCGCACGCGCCCCTCGCCGATGTGCTGTGCTACTTCAACAATCACATCCAGCGGAGTAGGAACGTTGAACCCTTCACTCGTGATGCGGATTGCCGTGTAGATCAGCGGGATCTGTCCTTCGGGGAACTGAATGTCCACCGCCGGTCCCGCGATCTGGATCACCCTGCCAATAACACCTGCGCCTGTTGTCGTCGTTGCCGTTGCCATAATTACTCCAATGCCGAAGCGCCGCTAACCACTTCGATAATCTCTCTTGTAATACTTGCCTGTCGCACGCGATTCATAAACAGCGTCAGCCGGTCGATCACGTCCGCCGCATTCGACGACGCCGAATCCATCGCGGTCATGCGCGACGCATGTTCGGCCGCGGTCGATTCCAGAATCGCGCTGAAGAGCTGAATTTCCACGTACCGGGGCAGAAGCGAAGCCAGCAGTTGCGAAGGCGGCTGCTCGAAGATGTAATCGATTCGCTCGCCGCCTTCCGGAGGCTGCACCGGAAGAATCCGCGATGTGGTCAGCTTCTGCGTCATCACGCTCTTGAATTCGTTATAGACCATGTAGACCGCGTCAATTTCATCGTTCTTGAGCCGGTCCACTACCTTTTTCGCGATCGCCGCGGCATCGCCGTAAGATGGCTTCTGATACAGCCCCAGATACTCGCCCGTGATCGCCGCGTTTCGCTTGCGGAAGAAATCGCGTCCTTTCCGCCCTAGCAATTCCATTTCGATCGTGGCATCGGGATGGTCCGTGATGAATTTCTGCGCGCCCTTGATCAGATTGGAGTTGAAGGCGCCTGCCAGGCCTCGATCCGCGGTCAACACAAGCAGCTGAATCCGTTTCTCCGGCCGGTTTGCCAGCAAAGGTGAACTGCCCGCCTCGTCAGTGTCTGCCGCGGCCGCGATCACATTCGACAGCACCTGCGCCAGCATCGCCGAATATGGACGCGCGGCAATCACGCGGTCCTGCGCGCGGCGCAGTTTCGCGGCCGAGACCATCTTCATGGCCTTCGTGATCTGCTGCGTATTCTTAACCGACCGGATGCGCCGCCGGATGTCGATCAAACTGGGCATGGTCTATTTCTTCTGCTCGGAAACGAAGCGGTCTTTGAATTCCTTTAAAATGGTGTTTAGCTGGCCTTTCAGCGCATCGTCCAGCACTTTCTTTTCACGGATCTGCTGCAGCACGCCAGGGTGCGCGTTATCCACAAACTGGTACAACTTCAACTCAAAATCCCGGACGCGTTCCACCGGCAGGTCGTCCAGAAACCCGTTCGTTCCGGCGTAAATAATCAGGACCTGCTTCTCAATCGGCAGCGGCTCATGTTGCCCCTGCTTTAGAATTTCCACCAGCCGCCGCCCGCGATTCAACTGCGCCTGCGAGGCTTTATCCAGATCGGAACCAAACTGCGCGAATGCCGCCAGCTCGCGATACTGCGCCAGATCGAGCCGCAGCGTTCCCGCAATTTGCCGCATCGCTTTGATCTGCGCCGCCCCGCCAACGCGGCTCACCGAAATGCCGACGTTGATAGCCGGGCGCTGGTTTGAGTTGAAGAGATCGGTGTCCAAAAAGATTTGGCCATCCGTGATCGAAATAACGTTCGTGGGGATGTAGGCCGAAACATCCCCCGCCTGGGTCTCAATGAACGGCAGCGCGGTTAAAGAGCCGCCGCCCTTCTCTTTTGACAGCTTGGCGGCGCGTTCCAGCAACCGGCTGTGAAGATAGAACACATCTCCGGGGTATGCTTCACGCCCTGGCGGGCGCCGGAGCAACAGCGAGATTTCACGATACGCGGCGGCATGCTTGGAAAGATCGTCGTAAATCACCAGCGCGTGCTGGCCCTTGTCACGAAAGTATTCTCCCAGCGCACAGCCGGCGTACGGCGCGATATATTGCATTGGAGCCGGGTCAGACGCAGTCGCCGCCACCACGATGGTGTAATCCATCGCGCCCAGATCGGTCAGCGTCTTCACCACCTGCGCCACCGTCGAACGCTTCTGCCCGATTGCGACGTAAATGCAAATCACGTCGCCGCCCTTCTGGTTATAAATCGTGTCGAGAGCGATTGTCGTTTTACCCGTCTGGCGGTCGCCGATAATCAACTCGCGCTGACCGCGGCCAATCGGAATCATAGCGTCGATGGCTTTCAGGCCCGTCTGCAAAGGCTCTTTCACCGGCTGGCGGTCGACAACGCCGGGCGCCAGTGTCTCCAAAGGATTGAACTGCGTAGTATCAATCGGTCCCTTGTCGTCAATCGGCCGCCCGAGTGCATCCACCACGCGGCCGATCATCGCCTCGCCCACCGGAACCGACATGATGCGGCCAGTCCGCCGTACCTCATCGCCTTCCTTGAGTTCCGTGTAGTCGCCCAACAGCACGGCGCCCACTTGATCCTCTTCCAGATTCAGCGCGATACCCGAAACGTGGTGCGGAAACTCAATCAATTCGCCGGCCATCACTTTTTCCAGGCCGTGAATACGCGCGATACCGTCCCCGACTGAGATCACAAATCCCGTCTCTGTCACGTTCACCGCTCGTTCGTAGTTCTCGATCTCGTCCCGCAGGACCCGCGTTATCTCATCCGCCCGAATCTGAGCCATATTTCCCTATTCCCTCAAATGTCCGCTTATCTGGCTACAAGCCGCTGCTTTAAGGACTCCAGTTGTGCCCGGACCGAGCCGTCGTAGATGGTGGATCCAATCTTCGCCACCACGCCCCCCAACAGTTCCCCGTCCACCGTGTAGTCACAACGAACCTGCTTTCCAGTGATGCGCGAAAGCTCCTGCTGTAGTAACGTTTGCTGCTCGCCGTTCAAAGGCTGTGCCGATTTCACATCCGCCCGCACCAGGCCGAGCCGCTCATCCAGAATTACTTTGAACGCCTCGTAAATTTCGTCCAGAATATTGATCCGCCGCTTGTCGATCAGTACGTAAAGAAAATTGCGCACCAAAGGCGATAACGGCATTATCTGGGCAAACCGCGCCACCACTCCATGTTTCTTCGACGCCGAAACCGCCGGCGAGAGAAGAATGTTGTGCAGTTCGGACGTGCCATCCAGCATCTCCACGAAAGCGTGGAGTTCTTCGGCGGCCTGCTTTGGAGCCGCCTTAGACGCTGGGTCTAGCACGGCTTCCACCAAGGCATTGGCGTATCGGGAGGCAACTGCTTGCGGCATTTTAGTTCAGCGCCGCCTTTGCTTTCGATTCTTGCGCTAACTCCTGCACGAATGCGTGTACTAGTTGATCCTGCACTTGTGGCGACATCCGGTCTCGGATCTGCTGCCCGGCAAGCGCGATCGCGAGTTCCGCGGCGTGTGCCTTCAGGCCGAGGCTGGCGTTTTTGACGGCGGAGGCGATCTCTTGCTCGGCGTGCGCTTGCACTTTGGCGATGCTTCGGGCTGTTTCCGCGCTGATTCTGGCGCCTTCAGCCTCAATCTCCTCGTGCGAACTCTTCCGGATCGTTTCAATCTCGCCGGACAAATTCGCGATCCGGGCCTCAATGGCCGCCGCGCGCGCTTCCGCTTCCGCCTTCACAGCGTTTGCTTCGGCGATGCCCTTCTGAATTTCAGAACTCCGGGATACAAAATACGGACCTGCATTCTTCGCCACCAGATATCCCAGAGCAGCCACCAAAATTCCGAAATTGGCCCACTTCCACCAGATTTCGTTCGGCAGTTCGTTCTTCTCAGCCTCTGCAACGTGCTCGCCCGTCTTTTCACCGGCCACGTCAATAGCCTTTTCGACGGCGTTCTCTTGCGCGAAGCTCACCGCATGGACTAGGAAAACCGCAACCAGCAGCAGGCGTCTCAACTCGCTCTCCCCTTTAAAATGGATTCCGTGATCTCATTTGCCAGCGCTTGACTATGAGTTGCGAGCGATTCCCGCGCCTGTTCAACCTGAATCGCCATCTGCGATTTCGCATCCGCCACCATCGCCTCAGTCCGTTTGCGGGCGTCCAGCAATTGCGCGGACTGTTCCTCGCGCCACTTTCGCCGCAAACCCTCGTGTTGCTGATAAATCTCGCTCCGCGCCGAACGGATCGACTCCTCGTAAGCCGCCGCTTTGGCCTCAGCCCGGTCCAGACTTTCCGAAGCCAGTAGGCGCGCGCCTTCTGTCGCTTCCTTCCGCGCTTGCAGCACTTTTTCCAATGGCTTGAAGAACACGGACTTCAGGTAAAAATGAAGAAAAAGAACCAGAAAAAATGTAGGGACGCCCTGTAACAGTACTTGGCCCAGCGCGTGAAGTGTTGCTTCCATTAGATTTCGACAGGGAACGCCCGCAAGACAGGCACTTTACCGCAGATCACACACCCCGAAGCGCCTAAATTAGCACGATTCACCGCTCTTCCGCAAGATGGGGTTCAGGCTGAATTTAATGGAACCTCCTTACGCACTCATACCTTTATCATCCAGATTAACCTTCGCTGGTACGCTATAAAGAAGAGGCGACGATGACAATCACGTTGGGACTCCCGCCAGAAGCAGAGATAAGGCTGCTCGCGCAAGCGCGGGGCCTCCCCCTCGATGCATACCTGCAAACCGTTATCGCCAACCACCAATATCCTCGTGCAGTTCCAGAAGATAGCTGACCAATGATCCGCGTTTATGGGCGACCGGTAATGCAGACCGCCGAACTCATTAACTGAACAGTAATAACGTTACGGAGGGTTTTCATGCTGAACATCACCTGGCTAGGTCACGGCACATTCCAACTGCAACTGGAGTCCGGCGAAATCGTCGTTCTCGATCCCTGGACCGATGGCAATCCGTCGTACCCCACCACTCATTCCTTCACCCGCATCGACACAATCCTGATCTCACACGGGCACTTCGACCACATCCACGATGCCGTGCCCCTGGCCAAAAGATTCTTGCCGCAGGTGGCCGCGATCTACGAAACCTGCCACTGGCTCGAATCAAAGGGCGTCAAGAACTGTAACGGCATGAATAAAGGCGGGACTCAGAAAATCGGGTCTCTCACCATCACCATGACCCACGCCGTCCATAGTTGCGGCATCCTGGACGACGGCAAAATGATCTACGGCGGGGAGGCTGCCGGCTACGTGCTTCATCTCCCCGATGGCCGCCGCATCTACTTCTCCGGTGACACTAACGTCTTCTCTGACATGGCGCTAATCCAAGAAATTTATCGGCCACAACTCGCCATGCTGCCCATCGGCGATCTCTTCACTATGAGCCCGCGTGAGGCTGCGGTAGCTTGCCGTCTACTCAAAATCGAAACGGTCATCCCGATGCACTTCGGCACCTTTCCGGCCCTCACCGGCACACCTGAGCAACTCACCGAGCTGCTGAAAGACAGCCCCACCACGGTTCGGCCGCTCAAACCCGGCGAGACCGTATCCTGGTGAGTGCTGTCGTGAGTGCTATGGAAGCAACTCCGCTGTCATGGTAGCTCCGCCCATCTGCGCCAGCACCGCCGAACCTTTCACGGCCTTCCGCGAATCTTTCGCGATCCACACCGTCTCTTTATCGGGACCGCCGTCCGCGGACGAAAGCTCAACCTTGTAAGCGTCAAACGTGCCCGCCGGAACGCTCACGCTCTCCGTTCCGGTTACCTTCAACTGCATCAGCTTCACCTTCTGCTTCTGCAGATCGAAATTCCGGAACGTGGCCGTGTAGCCGTCTGCCAGTGGCAGGCATCCGATTGCTTGCGGCTTCCCTGCCCCATCGGGAAACAGCGGCCCCCCAAGGTCCACGGCAATTGGCCGGTCCTGCCCGTTCATGGTCATCGTTCCCGCAGCTTTGTTGCCGCTAAAATCAACGTTGATCGCCGCAGGCCCCTGCTTCACATTGCGTTTCTGTAGAATGAGCGTGCCCTTCTCCAGAGTTGCCGTGTCCGTTGCGGGACCCATCGGCCCTTCGGTCACGTCCGTAACCGTCCACGCCCCATTCTCTTCCTTGATCGTGGTCGATATTTTTAAAACCATTTGCTGCGCGCCCATCGCAATCTTTGTCTCATACCGGAAAGTTCCGGGCTGCAATTCCTGCATCGGCTTCGGGGTGCCCACTGCCCCCGCATCCACTAGCTTTGATACGGTAACCGTTTTCGGATCCACCGTAATCTCTTTCAGCCGCGCAATCACCTGCGGGGTCCCATCCGACTGATAGCGTCCATCCAGGTACTTGGCCAGAAACTTCTCCGCGCCCATATACAGGGCCATATTGTTCAATGGACGTGCAAAGCCGTGCCCCTCGTCCGAAGCCAATAAATACTCCACTGGAAAACCACGGTCCCGGAGTGCAATCACAATCTGTTCGGCTTCACGCTTATTCACGCGCGGATCGTTGGCGCCCTGCACCACCATCAGCGGCGTCTTGATCTTGTCCGCCGCGCCCAACGGCGAACGCTCTTTCAGCCACGCCTTGCCTTCGGGCGTCCCCGCATCCGCCATGCGCGCATACAGAATCTTGCGCTCGGCTTCCCAGTACGGCGGAATGGCTTCCAGCAACGTATTCAGATTCGACGGACCCACAATATCCACCGCCGCCCGGTACACGTCCGGCGTAAACGCCACTCCAGCCAGCGTTGCATAGCCCCCGTATGAACCGCCCATAATGCCCACGCGCTTCGGATCGGCAATCCCCTCCGCCACCAGGTACTTCACTCCCCACGTGAGGTCGTCCTGCATCTTGCGCCCCCACTCCCCGTTGCCTGCGTTCAGAAACTTCTTCCCGTATCCCGTCGAGCCCCGGAAATTAGGGCTCAAAACCGCATAGCCGCGATTTGCCAGAAATTGCGCCAGCGGGTTGAAGCCCCACATATCGCGGCCCCACGGCCCACCGTGCGGAATCACCATCGTGGGCAGATTTTTGCCTATGGTTCCCTTCGGCAGCGTAAGATAAGCGGGAATCTCCAAGCCGTCCGACGATTTGAACCGCACCGCCGTCATCGGCGACAGATCCCCACGCGGCAGCTTTTCCCTCACCTTGTATTGTTGGGTGAGCGAGTGTTTTTTCCGGTCGAAAAGATAAGTCTCGCCCGGCTCAGTATCGCTATTCGCGTTCACCAGCCACAATTGCTCATCATTAGTCCGCGATCCCAGATTGACCTCTTTGCCCGCCAACTTGTTTTGCAGCCATTTGTAGTCGGTCTCCAGCGTTTTATCTTTGAAATACCTGCGCGCGCGTTCGTCCACATAGATAGTGGCCGCCAGATCGTCAGTCACTTCCGAGAAGACCGCCCCGCCGAAGTCTACTCGCTTCAGCGGATCCGATTCCACCGTTTCGGTCTTCCCACTCTCCGGATCGAACAGCACCAGGGCGCTCAGATTCACATCGCCGCCCTTGTTGGTTTGCATGTAGACCCGTTTGCCGTCTTTATGAAAGCGCACAGGCACGCAGGTGTCGAAGACATCGCAGGAGTAGACCTTAGTGAACCCGCCCGGGTCCACCCGCAGCACTTCCTGTTCGCCGCTACCGGTAGTGCGCAGCGCCAAACGCAGGTTGCCTTTAAGATCGAAAAACCAACTGGAAATCCGTTCGGTATTCTTGCGAATCAGCGTCCGTTCGCCAGTGGAAATTTTGAGTTTGTAGAGATCGTGCCAAGCCTTATCGCGATCGTTCAGGCCGATGTACACCACATCGGGATCGGTCTTCGGAACGCTGTAAGGTTGAACCACCACGCCTTTGAGACCCGTCAAATCCCGAGAAGCAGGGGCCTCCGCCGGCGCGGCCACTGCCCCGCCAGGATCTACCGCGTAAAGATTGAAATTCTCATCGCCATCGTGATCCTTCACATAGATAATGAACTTCCCATCGCGGCTCCAGAGATACCCTGGGATCGGCCTCTTCGTCTCTGTAGTCAGCAGTTTCGCTGCACTGAACGGTTCGCCGGTCTTTTTGACCCAGACATTCCGCGTCTCCTTCCACGGCTTCATGAACGCGACATACTTGCCATCCGGCGAAAGCTGCGCAGCGGCGATTTCCGGATTCCCGAAGAGCAATTCCCGGTCAATCAGCGGTGGCAATCCTTGCTTGGCAGCCGTCTGCGCAGCCAGCGAACAGGACAACAGCAACAGCATCGAAAACATCTTGAGCACTCGAGTCATATGCGGAGTCTCCTCCCTATCCAATAAATGATAACGATTTCTCGACGCCTCGGGTTCCGGCGATTAGCAAAGAGATGCGAGTCCGGTTTTTCCGGGCGGAATGGCGACGGCGAAGCGGTTTTTGCAAAAACGCCAGGCGATCGCCGTAGAAGTAGAAGGGGAGGACGGCACAACGCAGGACGTTGCGCTAACCGGACTGCCGGAAATTCTGGATTCGGAACGTTTCCATTTGGAGCAGATCGTGGCGGCGTTGTGCCGGAAGCCAACCGATCCGAAGCTGGATGCGGTGCTTTACTTTCTGCAGGAACACGGGTGGCTGGACCTGGGATGCATCGTATTCAGCCAGTATTACGACACGTCGTACTGGATCGCGGAAAGTCTGACCGCACGGATGCCAGGCGAGCGCGTGGCCCTGTATGCCCGGCGCTGATAAGCCGGTGTGTTCTTCGATGGGAATGGCGAAGCGTGGATCGCGAAAGTATCAAGGCGTTGGTCGGGATCGAAAAGTGCGGTTGCTGGTGGCGACAGATCCGTCCCGGTTGGAACAGCAGATCGGACGCATTAAGCGGATCGGGCAGGCGCACCCAAAGATGGACTGCTGAATTCGGTCTACGCGGATACGAACGATAAGAAGGTGTACCGGGCGTTGTCGCAGAGGATGCGGGACCGATACGATTTGTTTGGATCGCTGCCGGATACGATTCGGCAGGCCGCTATTCCGTGGCAGCTCCGGATCCAAGTATGGAGCGCCTCTTGAAGCCGGGTGCGCAGATCGCTACAGCGCAGTATAGTAAAAGAAGCAAATGCGCGCCCGGAAATTGAAAACAAAGGGAACGAGTAATCGATGAGCATGGCGGAACCAGCTTCCAAGCAGGACCTACAAGATCTTGCCAAACAGATCGACCAGAAGTTCGATAAGATCGGTGAGAGGTTCGATAAGATCGATGAGAGGTTCGATGCGATGACCGAATTCATGCGCGGTATCGAAACCAACTTACTGACCGAGTTCCATCGCTACGCAAAAGGGCAGACATCCCCGCCTTCACGCGATTGATTCAGCCAACTTCGATTTCACCACGCGTATAGCCCTCATCGAAGAGCGGCTGCTCGAACTGGAAGGCAGAATTCGTCCGAAGTATTAAAACGGCTTCGCACCCCAGGGCTACGGTCAGCATCCTTGCTATTTCGTGTCGATTAAAAAGGCGAGAACCTACGTCTTCGATCCATTGAGCAGCATGGGCAGCGCGCGGATACGTATGCCCACCGCATCGCGGATTGCATTGCCCACGGCGGGGGCAAGGGCGACGATTGGGGTTTCGCCCGCGCCGGCCGAGTCGAGGTCTTTGCGATCGATCAGGATGGTTTCAAGGACCGGCAGGTCGCTGAATCGCGGGACGCGGTAGCCCGAAAGTTTGCCGTTCAGGATCTTGCCATTTTCGAACTCAATCGCTTCAAAGAGCGCTCCGCCGATGCCCATCATCACGGCGCCTTCCACTTGATTCTTGAGGTGCTCGGGGTTGACGATGGCTCCACACTCGAAGGCGGTGACCACGCGTTCGATTTTCACACGGCCGGCCGCTTGATCGACCGAGACCTCCGCGTAGGATGCGACGTATCCGCCCTTCTCAAAGCCGCACGCGATTCCGAAACCTCGATTGGGGGCGCGCTTCGACTTACCCCAGTCAGAACGTTTTGCTACTGCTTCCAGAACGGCCTTCATGCGCTCATCTTTTAAATTTTTGTAGCGGAAATCAAGAGGATCAATGCCGGCGGCGCGCGCCATATCGTCCATGTGCGATTCGCGGACAAAGTGGTTTGCAGTGGCGGCCAGGCCGCGGTAGGACCCCTGGCGCAAGGGGGACTTTGTTGCGTGGAATTCGACCTTCTGGTTGGGGATGTCATACGGGCTATCGATGCCCGATGTACCCGAGTTGTAGTTGTGAAACTCCCAGGCGGTGATGACGCCGTCCTTGGTGGTTCCGCTCCGCACGTCGATCACGCCGGCAGGGCGGAAATACGCCCACGTGAATTCCTCTTCGCGGGTCCAGACTAACTTCACTGGTTTACCCGCGGCTTTGGACAATCGCGCTGCTTCGATGGCGCACTCGCCGGTGTGTTTGCCACTATAGGCCGATCCGGTATCGGGT
>JBBPYD010000249.1:0-46007 GCA_038200305.1 Bryobacterales bacterium | reverse complement strand
TCTTAGACCGCTTTAGAATCGATAGTGCAAGCCGAACTGGATTCGCCGCGCGGCCGAGTAGGTATCCGTGATGCGGCCGAAGCTTACCGAGTTGATGGACTGATCCGCGAAGAAGAAGGCCGGGTGATTGAACACGTTAGTGGCTTCGGCGCGGAATTCAATCGACTGGCGCTCGGTGATTTGGGTGTGCTTCATTAGTCCGGCATCCAGGTTGAACGTCCAGGGGCCGGAAAACATTCGGCGCTGGAGGGAACCGATGGAGCCGGCATCCGGATTAAAGAACACCTGGCCGTTGAAGACTTGGGTTCCGTCCTGCGCCACCGCGCGGCCATCGTTGCCGATTGCCGATGTATTCACGAAGAATGGACCGTCGCCCGTCATGCGGAACTGGAAGAGATCGTCCAGTTGAGATTTGTTCAACGTAGTGTTGGCCGTGTTCGTATCGGAACGGCCTCCGCTGCTGCGGTTGAGCGTACCGCGCCCGGAAAGCACGGAGAAGGGCGTGCCCGATTGCCAGGTCATGATGCCGCTGGTGGTCCAGCCGCTTAGGACATGCCGGAGAGGATGATAGTTGAGCCGGTGGCCTTTGCCGATGGGCAGATCGTAAGCGAAATTCCCTTTGATGGAATGAGTAAGGTCGAAGTCGGCGCGGGCGCGTTCGATCTTCTGGTTGTTGATGTCGAGGAAATGCTCCAGACGCGACTGGCTGGTTCCGGCGGAATCGCTGAGCACTTTCGAATACGTGTAATTGGCCTGGAATTGCAGGCCCGTTGCCATGCGGCGAGACAAGTCCACTTGTAGGGCGTTGTAGGTGGAGTTGCTGTAGTTCGTGAAATAGTCGGCGCCGAGAGCGTTCGGGTTGGGAAAGAAATTCACATTTTTGTTGTTGCCATCGACCGTGTACTGGGCAGCTAACTGGCCGGCCTGTCCAGTCTGGATCAGTTGTTGGTTGGTGGTATTACCGAGATCGCCGGCTTTGGCAAGTTGCGGGAACACGGTGAGTTGCTGGCTCCCCGGAATTTTGGCGTTGTATTGCGGATCGAAAGAGCCGTTGGCCGCGAGTGCGAGCTTGCCGTTATTTTGGGCTCGCAAAAAATCGTTGAGGAATCCGTTGCTTTTGATATCCACCTGGTTGTAGTCGAATGCCCGGAAGCCTTTGGTGGCGTGATTGCCGACGTAGCGTACTTCAAGGATAGATCCTTTGATCTGCTGCTGGATGCCGAAGCTCCACTGCTGTGCGTAAGGCGTTCGCAGATTGGGGTCGATCAATCCGAATGCGGCCGTGGGATCGACGGCGTGATTATCCGCGAATGTCCGTGGCACTTGAAACGTGGGTTTCTCGATGGCAGGCAGACCTGTGCTGACTCTTCCGGTGAGGCCATCCATTTCAATGCTGTTACTGAGGCCATCATTGATTTCAGTGATGGCTTCAGCGGCGAGCAGCGTCTGATCGTTGACGTAATTGATGCTGTAACCGCCCCGGAAGGCCATCCGGCCGTTACCGAAAACATCCCAAGCGAGTCCAACATTCGGTGCGAAGTTGTTTTTGTCTTTGTTGTACCAGGGGCGTCCCGCAGAGGAGCCGGCGAAATCCAGCGTAGAGTTTGAAAGCAGGGTGCCGATTGCATTTTCCCCCTGAATTACAGGAAGAAGCTCCAGTGAATCGCGCTCGTTGACCACATTGTATACGGTGTACCGGAGGCCAAGATTGAGAGTAAGCCGAGAGGCAATCTTCCAATTGTCCTGTACATAGAAGGAGTAATCGTTGAGGTTGAAATGGCGAAGATTTGGCGCGCCAGCAACGTATCCAGACGTGCGATCTTTCACGTTGAAGGTCTCGGTATATGCCTGGACGTAGCCGGCAAGAGTTCCAAGCAAATCATTGGCGTTGCTCAAGTCGGCGCTACGAATGCCGGGCAGTTGCGCTCTCTTCAAGCCCTGGTTTCCGGTGCCGATTCCAACGATATAGGTGGGTACGGTGCCAGCTGCATCCACCGGCTGAATGTGAATTAGCTGCATCTGGTATCCGAACAGGACGTTATGACGGCCGTGAATGAATGCTGAGTTATTTGCGAAATTGTAGGTATTCGTGTTGCGGCCTTGCGATTGAAATGTATTTACGGGGTTGCTGAAGACCGTACCGTCGATGATGGAGCTGCCGAACTGCTGCGACGTGTTGAAATCACCGGGTGCGATATTGAAACCGCCACGCAGTTCGTTGGTGAAGCTGGCGCTTGGGTTCCAACGCCAGGAAGAGGAAAGCAAATGCGCGTGATTTGTATTCTTGACGGTGGGGATTACCGCGTAGCTGTTGTCGGCATCACCGCTATCCTTGTTATCCCGATTCCAGAGATACGTGGTGGCGAAGGTATTCCGGGTGGATAGAAGGTAATCGATGCGGGCAGTATAGTTGTCGCGGGTTCGGTTATCGCGCTGGTTGAAGCGGTATCCGGCTGTGTTCAGCAAGGCGCCAGGGCTGCTGTCGCCGACGTCGAAGTTATTGATTTTATCGGGGCCGGGGATTTTGGCAAGAAGCTGCTGAATCGCCGGGTCGGCGGAGACCTTTGCCGCGGTGAGGACGTTGACCTTTTGAATAGTGCCGGTGTTATCGCGATAGGTGAAGATGCCCTGACGAGCGTCCGCGGTCAGGATGGTGCGATTCGTGGGAGACTGCTGGCGCTGGCGATAGGCTTCATAATTCGTGTAGAAGAGCAGCTTGTCTTTCTTAATCGGGCCGCCAATGGAACCACCGATCTGATTCTGATTCAGAAACGGGCGGTCGACGCTGGCCTGATTGTTGAACCATTCGTTGGCTGCCGCGACGCTGTTGCGGTTGTACCAGTACAGCGCGCCGTGGTATTCATTCGTGCCGGAAGGCGTTACGAAAGTGACCTGCGCCGAGCCGCCTCCAACGGATGCATTCGTGTTGGACGTAGATACGGTAAACTCGCTCACCTGATCGAGCAGAAGCAAGTTTGGCGTGTAATCGAGCGCATTATCGCGGATGTAATTGTCCTGGATATTGATGCCGTCGAGCGTGACATTCGCATGTGAGGTACGCTGCCCATTGATCACCGTATCGGAGCGGCCGTTCGTGCTAACGCCTGCCTGGGTGAGAATGAGCGACAGGGGGTCGCGGTCTAGCAGGGGCAGACGGCGAATCTGCGCGTTGGTTACCGTGCTGGAAATTTCGGCGTTGCTGGTCTGCACGGTTTGCGCCCCGGCGGAAACTTCGACGGACTGGGCAACCGAGGCTACATCCAACTTGATGGCGGGCAGGACGGTTTCACGGCCTGGCTCCACGTGTACCTGACGCAAGGTGTACTTGAGAAAACCGGGTGCCTCCACGCCGATGTCGTAGGCGCCAGGCCGGATGCCCATCAGGTTGAGAATGCCGTCCTGCGTGGTCCGCGACGATAGAACGGCTTTTTTGCCACCGCCAAGAAAGACACTTACCACCGCGTTTGGCACCACTGCGCCGGTGGCGTCGGTGACGGAGCCTGTGAGGCGGCCGGCGTCCTGGGCCAAGGCACACTCCGCCAAAATCAATAGAAAAGAAAACAAATATCGCATGACTGTTTCGTACTATTAACCCACGATGCGGCCATTTGTTGTGATCGGGATAGAATGGCAGATCTATGACGCACTTCGAATGGGAGACCGTCCCGACCGAAATATTGAGCGGCACGATTTCGCGAAAGGTGATCACCGGAGACAAGGCCATGGTGGCGCAGGTATTCATCGCGAAGGACGGAATTGTTCCACTGCATCAACATGAGAGCGAGCAGATTACTTACATCCTGAAAGGCGCTCTGCGGTTCCGGCTGGAAGGGCGTGAGGTGACGGTGCATGCCGGTGAAGTGCTGCACATCCCGTCAAATGTGCCGCATGAGGCTGTGGCTCTGGAGGACACGCTGGACCTGGATATCTTCAGTCCAATTCGCCACGACTGGCTGGCCAAGACTGACGATTATCTGAGGGGAAAGTAGGAGATGGATCTGGGTATTCGCGATCGTGTAGCGATTGTTGGGGCTTCGAGTGAAGGGCTCGGCAAGGCTGTGGCGCTTGGTCTGGCAAAGGAAGGCGCAAAGGTAGCGATTTGCGGACGCACGGAACGCACGCTGGAGGCAACGGCCCAGGAGATTCGCGAGTCGGCTGGAGTGGAGGTGCTGGCGCGCGTGGTGGATGTGACGGTGGAATCGCAGGTGCGCGAATTCGTGGCCGAAGTGCAGCGGCAGTTTGGATTGGTTGATATTTGTGTGGCGAATGCGGGCGGGCCGCCCTCGAAGACCTTCGACCAGACCACTGTGGCCGACTGGGAGGCGGCGGTGCAACTGAATCTGATGAGCACGGTGTTCTTTGCGCGCGAGGTTCTGCCGTTAATGCGGGCGCGCAAGTGGGGACGGTTCATTACGATTACGTCGGTAGCGGTTAAGCAACCGCTGGACGGGTTGATTCTGTCGAACTCCGTACGCGCGGCCGTGGTGGGCTTGGTGAAGAGCCTGGCCAACGAGTATGGCTCCGACAATGTGCTGATTCATAACGTATGCCCTGGTTTCACGGCGACGGCGAGGTTGAAGAATTTAGCGGGGAAGCTGGCACAGGCTGAAGGCGGGCGTCCGGAAGACATTGAAGCTCGCTGGACGGGGCAGATCCCGATGAGGCGGCTGGGGCAGCCGGAGGAGTTCGCAAATCTTGTGGTGTTCCTTGCGTCGGAATGCGCGAGCTATATGACCGGAACATCAATTGCGGTGGATGGCGGTCTGGTAAAAGGACTATAACGCGATGCGTTTTCTGATGGCCGTGTTTTGGTGTTCCACTCTGCTGGCCCAGGAATGGCGATATTACGGCGGCGATGCCGGAGGAATGAAGTATTCCGCGCTCAAACAGATCAGCCGGTCGAATGTAACGCAGTTAAAAGTTGCGTGGACATTCCGAACCGGCGACGTGAGCGATGGAAAGACTTATCCAACGCGGAGCGCATTTGAAGGGACTCCGCTGATGGTGGATGGCGTGCTGTACGTGACTACGCCCTTCAATCGTTTGATCGCGCTGGACGCGGAGACCGGGAAACAGATCTGGGCGTTCGATCCCTTGCTGAACAAAGAGCAGCCATACAACCTGTTCATCAATCGCGGGGCGGCGTATTGGAGCCAAGGAGAACAGAAGCGAGTCCTTTTTGGGACATTGGATGGACGGCTGTTCTCCATCGACGCGGCGACAGGCAAGCCCAGCGAGGGGTTCGGACTAAACGGGTTCATCGATCTGCGCGAGGGTGTTGCGGAACGGTTTCCAAAGCGGGCCTATGGGATGACCTCACCGCCTGCAATCTACAAGAACCTGGTGATCTGTGGATCGTTGACGGCGGATGGTGAGCCGCACGGACCCAATGGAGATGTCCGCGCATTTGACGTGAAGACGGGAAAACTTGTGTGGCGTTTTCACAGCATTCCGCTGGAGGGCGAGCCGGGATATGAAACTTGGGAGAAAGGATCGGCGAAGGACCGGGCTGCGGCGAATGCTTGGTCCGTGCTGAGTGTGGACGAGGCTCGCGGGATTGTTTACCTGCCGCTGACATCGCCTGCGGTGGACTTGTACGGCGGCGATCGGAAGGGTGCGGGACTTTACGGAGATTCACTGGTCGCGGTGGATGCGGCGACGGGGAAACGGCTTTGGCATTTCCAGACCGTTCATCATAATTTGTGGGATTACGATTTGCCGGCGCAGCCGGGTCTGGTGACGTTGGAACGCAATGGAAAGGCGGTGCCGGCGGTGGTGCAGGTGACCAAGACCGGTTTTACTTACGTGTTTGACCGGTACACCGGGAAACCACTGTTCGACATCGAGGAACGTGGCACAGCGCCGAGTGAGGTACCGGGCGAGCAGGCCTGGGGCAGTCAGCCGTTCCCGTTGAAGCCGCCGCCGTTTGCGCGGCAATCCATGAAGCCGGACGAGTTGACGGACGTGACCGCGGAATCCAGAGCCTATTGCGCCAAATTGATGGAGGGTGCAGCCTTCGGAAGCCTGTTCACACCAGTTGGACTGAAGCCGACTGTGCTGTTTCCAGGGACCAACGGCGGCGCAAATTGGGGTGGAGGATCGTTTGATCCGGAAACTCATACGCTCTATGTGAACTCGATGGATGTGGCGATGCTGTTTCTTATGGTGAAACGGCCGGAAGGGGCTGAGATTCCGTATCGGGCGCAAGGTTCCGGATCGCCGAGTTCGCGGTTCTGGGATCAAAAGCTGAATCCATGTCAAAAGCCACCGTGGGGACATTTGACGGCCATCGATCTGGATAAAGGGGAATTCCGGTGGCGGTCCGTGCTGGGTGTTGTGGATGACTTGCTTGCAAAGGGGTTGCCGCCGACGGGTGCGCCGAATATTGGAGGGTCCATTGTGACTGCGGGCGGACTCGTGTTCATTGGCGCAACGAACGACAGCCGGTTCCGTGCCTTCGATAAGGAAAGCGGTAAGGAGTTGTGGACCACCAGACTGCCGGCAAGCGCGGACGCGACGCCGCTGACTTATCTTGGCAAGAAGAGCGGCAAACAGTTTGTGGTGATTGCAGCCGGGGGAGGAAACAAATACAACGATATATTTTCCGATTCGTTAGTTGCGTTCTCGCTTCCATAGCTCTGGCTTGGGTGGCTGGAGCGGAACCCGTGACGTTCAGCCACAAGCGCCATGCGCCGCTGAAGATTGCGTGTGCTGTTTGCCACACGGGTGCGCTGATTGCGGAGCGTGCCGGTTTTCCGCAAGCTGCGCAGTGCCTGGTGTGCCACAAGCGGGACGGAGACGGGCGCGCTGGACTACCTGGGCAACTGCTGGATCACATCCCCTCACAGCGGTTGTACAAGCTGGCGGATTTTGTTTTCTTTAGTCACGCAAAACATGCCGTGGCGAAGGTGGAGTGCAAGAGCTGCCATGGCGATGTCGCCGCGCACGATGTGTTGCAGGTAGATCATCCGCTCACGATGAAAGCGTGTGTGGATTGTCATCGTGCGAAGAAGGCAGCGGTGGGTTGTACTACATGCCACGAGCTAGGGCAGTGATTCGCCACGGAGCGATTCCAAGTAGCGCGCGGCCTTGAGAACCAACACACAGGTTGCGGCGTGGGTAATTTCACTGCTCATCACCATTTCGAGCACCCGATGAAAAGGTAGTTTGACTAACTCGAGGACCTCCCCCTGGTCCGGGTTCGATTCGCCTTCCTGAACCTCCAGGGCCAGGAACAGATAGTTTGGAGACCGGACGATGGTGGTGAAGGGATCGAGGCTCCCCAGATCTATCCATTCCCGTGCAGTGACGCCGGCTTCTTCTTTCATTTCGCGCTTCGCCGCGCTCAGCGGGGTTTCACCTTCCTCGATCGCTCCTCCAATGACTTCCATGGTGGACCGCTCAACACCGTACTTATACTCCTTGATGAGGTAGACTTCGTGACTGCCGTTGAGAGCAAGAACGGAAGCTCCGGCGATCATCTCGATCACGCCGAAAGTCGCGGATTCTCCGCCGTTCCGAACTACTTTATCTTCGCGGACGTAGATCCACGGGTTACGGTAAACATCGCGGCGCGATTGGAGACGATACGGATTGTCCATAGAGGGATTATAGTAAGAGAGAATTCCATGACCCGCCGCAACTTTATTTCGACCACCGGAGCCGCTCTGGCCGTAGCGTCTCAATCCAGCGGAGCACCCCGCTTGCCGATCAAGAAGGCCGTTCTGTTGAGCATGCTGCCGAAAGACATGAGCTATGCCGACCGATTCCAGTTGGCACACGAGGCCGGCTTTGCGGAGGTGGAATGCGGCACCGAGCCGGACGAGAAGGTGGCTGACGAAATACGCAAGGCCGCCGATGGGGCGAAGATCCGGATTCATTCGGTGATGAACAGCGATCACTGGCGGTATCCGCTATCGTCGTCCGATCCCGGCGTGGTTGCGAAATGTGTGAAAGGGATGGAGACGAGCTTGCATAACGCGCATCTGTGGGGCGCCGACACGGTGCTGCTGGTGCCGGCGGTGGTCAATCCGGAAACCAGCTACGCGGAGGCCTGGAAACGGTCTCAGACTCAGATTAAGAAGATGCTGCCACTGGCCGAGAATCTGAAAGTAACGATTGCCGTGGAAGAGGTGTGGAACAAGTTTTTGCTCAGCCCGCTTGAGTTCGCGCGGTACGTGGACGATTTCAAGAGTCCGTATCTAAAGGCGTATTTCGACGTTGGCAACGTGGTCCTTTACGGCTATCCGCAGGATTGGATACGAACGCTGGGCAGCCGGATCGCGAAGCTCCATCTCAAGGATTTTCAATTTAAGCAGGACCCGGCCATTAAGAAACGTGTCCCGGAGTGGGTGCCACTGAGAGACGGTGAGATCAACTGGAAAGAAGTTTACAACGCGCTGAATGAAATCGGCTATCATGGCAGCGCGACGGTGGAACTTCCCGGTGGAGACAAGCAGTATCTCACTGAAGTAAGCCGCAGGGTGGATCTGATCCTGACCGGCGCTTAAATCTTACCGTAAGAGACCTACCGTAAGATTACGCCTTCCTACTCTTTTTTGGCGCGGTTCCCGTTCATTCTGTCAATGAAAGGGAGATCGCGCTATGAAACATTTCCTAGTCATTTTGATGTTGTCCGCCATTGCATTGCCCGCTGCGGCTTCTGATTGGGTCCAGCGAATGGAGGAGGCAAACCGGTTGGATCGCGCGGGGCAGTACGACAAGGCCGAGCCGCTTTTTACAGCGGCATTGCAGCAGGCCGAAAGCTTCGGTCCTGGCGATCGCCGGCTTCCGGAAGCACTGAACAACCTGGGTGCGCACCTGTTCAGCGTGGGGAGATATAAGGACGCCGAGACGGACTATCGCCGCGCCATTTCCATCTGGAGCGCAGGCGCCGTAGGCACGCAGAGCGATCTGGCGTCCGCGCTGAACAACCTGGGAGCGCTGTATCGCGCAACCGGAAGATACAGCGAGTCGGAAGTACAGTATCTGCATGCGATGAAGATCATTGATGGATTGTCCGGTAGGGATTCCGTGGAGTCGGCGAATGTACTGAACAATCTGGCCCAACTGTACCGGGCACAAGGACGGCTTGACCGGGCGGAGGCGGCAGCGCGCAAAGCGGTGACGTTGACCGAGAGCGCATTCGGACCGGACGATCCGGGTCTGGGGGATAGGCTGCACACCCTGGGCTCGATCTGCCGGGAGCGGCAACGTCCCGATGAGGCGCTGGTTGTCCTAACGCGAGCGGTCACAATTACGGAGCGGGAACTTGGCCCCGAGCACCCGAGAGTCGCCAGCATGCTGACGAGCATTGGAGAGATCTATGCGGCACAGCGCCGTTTTGCGCAGGCAGAGCCACTTGCACGGCGCGCTCTGCTGATTTCGGAAAACGCGTTCGGTCCAGATCATCCAAATGTGGCAGTGGCATTGAACAACCTGGCGCAGATTCTGCGAATGGAAGGCAATTACGCCGAGGCTGAGCCGCTGTACCGGCGATCCCTGCTGGTTATGGAGCATGTGTTGGGAGCCGGGCATCCGGACTTCGCGAAGATCCTGGCGAATCTGGCGGATTTCTTCCATGAACGAGGACGGGAATCAGGTGCGATTGAGTTGTATGGGCGCGCGTTGGGGATTTTGGAAAAGTCGTTAGGTCCGGACCATCCGCAGACCGTACTTGTCCGGAGCAGGCTGGCGCAGGTCTATCAGGCGGACGGACGGTTGACGGAAGCTAAGAACCTGGAGAAAGTGAAGCGGTAATTTACTCTACGCTCGCGGCTCCGCGTGGGAACTGCGAGCGCTCAGGCCGATTCGCTCCAGAAGGACCGTGAATCTCGGCTCGCCTCTGAGATCGTTATACGCCGGATGGACTTTCAGGTTCGCCAGCGTGGGGTGCCGCTGGTCACAACCGGCTTCCAGAATCTCAAGGGCTTTCTCTCTTTCTCCCAGCCCCAAATGAATAAACGCCAGACTGGAACAGGGCACGTACCTTTGTTTCGAGAGCCCGGAAAGTTGAGCAAGCAGCTCCCGGGCTTCTGCCGGCTTACCGTGAAGAGCTAATGCCTGTCCCAACGCGCCCAGAACGCTCGGGATGTCTCCCGATTGCGATCGGGCTTTCTGTAACAGCGCTACCGCCTCTCCGTACATCCCTTTCTGGAAATAGGCCCGGCCCATGCACGCGTACGCTTTGTAGGAAGATGGATCGAGTTCCAGCATTTCGCGATATTGCGCGAAGGCTTCGTCGTACTGCCCATTCACCATGGCCAGGAAGCCCTCGCCTTCTCGAATAATTAGGGAGAGAGGATCAAGCTGACTCGCGATCTTAATCTCAACACGAGCTTTCTCCATGCGGCCCATGAGGGCGAGGTGATCGATCGCGAACCAGTGGCGAGCCGTGGCGTAGCCTGGGTTGAGTTGAATGGCTCTCCGGTAGTGCATCTCCGCTTCCTGCCATTTCCAGTCGTGGATGGAACGAATCAGCCCGAGGGAAGCTTCTGCTTCGCCAAGCAGCGGGTCAAGATCCAGAGCTTTTTTCGCGGCAGCCTCCGCTTTTGGCATCGCTTCGGAGGGGTGCAGCCATCCATATTCGGTCAGAAGCGTAAAAGCATCGGCGAGCCCGGAATAAGCCATGGCGAAGCCCCGGTCAGCGTCTATCGCCTCCGTGAAATACTGGATGCTGCGAGTGAGTCCCTCATGCGTGCGCTTGTTCCAATGGAACCGGCCCTTAAGGTACAGATTGTAAGATTTCAGGTTCGGGGCGCTACTCGTCATCGCCGGGGTTGCCACGGTCAACTTCTTCTTGAGTGTCCTGACGATGGAAGAGGAGATTTCCTCCTGAATTGAGAAAACATCCTGCATCTGGCGGTCGTAGGTTTCCGACCAGAGATAATAGCCGTTCGATGTGTCCACCAGCTGGGCGGTGATCCGCAAGCGGTTACTACCGCCCCGAACGCTGCCGGTCAGCACGGCGCCGGCCTTCAATTGTTGGCCGACGCTGTACGGGTCTGGAGTTTTTCCTTTCAGTTGTGAAGAGGAATTCCAGGCGACTACGCGCAAACCTTCCACCTTGGTCAGCAGGTGAATCAGTTCCTGCGTGAGGCCATCACTGAAATATTCGTTCTCGACGTCGGCGCTTAAGTTCGCAAACGGGAGCACGGCGATAGTGGAACCCGGTTGCGGATTCGCTCCGGCGGGTACATCGGGCTTTGCGATGCGGCTGCGGAATACAGGCGCATACGTGCCTTTGGGAAATTCGATCAGAAGCGCGTCGTTCTTTCCATCCGTTTCGTAGTAGCTTGCCAATTTGGCACGCAAGCGCCTGGCTTCGACGCGGACGACCGGATCGATACGCGGATCGTAACTCTCAGGGCGATCGAACACCTCGACGCCGATCAGATATTCCTTGAGTTCGGCGGCACGATTCTGAAGGGCGAGATCGATGGTGAAGCGAAGGAACCGGCTCATCCGGCCGGCATTGGCGAACCCGCCACTGGCCAGAATCCGCTGCAACTGACGGCGGACCACAGACGCTGTTTCGCCGCCAATTTGCCGCCTGTTCTTCTCTGTGGAATCCATGACGCTTTGCTGGAACAATCCCTTTTTCTACCGCCTTACTATCAGGCTAACCATGGAGTGGTTCGGCACGCTATCCGCCTCTCGCGTTAGGAATGAGCGCGATTAGATGAGTGTTACGATCCGGGGCTGGAGACCCAATCCGCTTTGAAATGTATTATACCTAGTGCTTCATGAGTGATGACGATTTCGACCGCTTAGAGAAGATAGTGGAGGCAGGCGGATCCGCAGCCACCTTCCGGTTTTTGATTGAGAAGTTCCGGAATGAGAAGAGTTACGCAGCTCTTTTTGAGGCCCGGTTGATGGAGAAGCGGCTGGAACTGCGATTGCCGCTGCTGCAAATGGGATCGCTTGACGATATTCCGGAGGACAAGCGGCCGGCCTATGAGAAGACGTTTATCGAGGTGGCCCGGGAGACGGGCAACCTCTTCCTCGCGGATGGCGATATTCCGCGTGGATATTCGTACTTGCGCGCCATCGGCGACACCCGGCCCGTCTTTGAAGCAATCGACCAGATCCAACCTGGGGACGTGAGCGACGCCGTGCTGGAGATCGCCCTGCATGAACGGGTGCATCCACGTAAAGGATTTGAGCTGGTGTTGAAGAGCCATGGAATCTGCCGGGCAATTACGGTCTTCGGTCAATATCCCGGCTCCGAAGGCCGCGAGGATTCTCTACACCTTTTAGTGCGGACGTTACATACGGAGCTCATCGCCAGTTTGAAGCGCACTATCGAACAGGTGGAAGGCTCCAGCCCGGCAACTGAGAACGTGCCGGCACTGATCGCCGATCGGGATTGGTTGTTTGAGGGGACCAATTACTATGTAGACACTTCGCATCTGGTGTCGATTTTGGGCTATAGCCTGGAGCTCACCGATCCGAAGGTGTTGCGGCTGGCGATTGAACTTGCCGAATACGGCGAAAAGCTTTCGCCAATGTTTCACTACCGCGGCGATCCGCCATTCCAGGACATTTACGCGGACCACGGCGTGTTCTTAAAAACATTGTTGGGAGAAGACGTAGACGCAGGTGTTGCGCATTTTCGGCGCAAGGTGGAAGAGATCGATCGGGAAGAGACAGGGATGGCGCCGGCGCAGATCCTAGTGGTGCTTTTGTCCCGGTTGAAGCGTTACAAAGAGGCCGTGGAGATATCGGTTGCGCATCTGGCGGGATCGGATGCGAGTCAATTAGCCTGTCCGTCCGTATTGCAACTGTGTTACATGGCTGAGGATCGCGCCCAATTGATGCAGATCGCTAGAGACAAGCAGGATCTGATCAGCTTTGTGGCTGGGTTGCTTACCGGTTGCCGCAGCTAAACGGCGGCACGTTCTGTTACGGTGACATCCAGTGCGGTTAGACAAGAATTATTACGTCACTTTCTATTCACAAAACAATCCAACAAAACGCACACGCTTTTAATAGTTCTTCGAAAGCGGAGACGGCGCAGGCATGGCACAACTTTTCGGTAGGCGAGCCAACACGATAGCAAAGGCGAGCATTGCCGGTTTACTGCTCGCACTCGCATTTATCATTTGGGCGAGTACCGAACTAAACACGTCCGCTTACGCCTATCGCGTCCAGATGAGCCAGGAGCAGCCGGTTCAATTCAGCCACAAACATCACGCCGGCGAGCTTGGAATCGATTGCCGCTACTGCCATACGTCTGTTGAAGTATCTTCTTTCGCCGGCATCCCGCCGACTGAGACCTGCATCACCTGCCACTCGCAAATATGGGCGGACAGCGCCTTCCTTGAGCCGGTACGAGCGAGTTTCCGGACCGGGGAATCCATTCAGTGGAATCGCGTTCACGATCTGCCAGGTTTCGTGTATTTTAATCACAGTATCCACATAAACAAAGGGATTGGCTGCCAAACCTGCCATGGCCGCGTGGATTATATGCCGCTGATGTTTAAGGTCAACTCGCTGCAGATGAAGTGGTGCCTGAATTGCCATCGCGAACCGGAAAAGTATATACGGCCTCGCGAGGCTGTTTTTTCCATGGATTATCAACCGCCGGAAAACCAGATGGAGCTCGGGCGCAAGCTGGTGGCGGAGTATAAAGTTCAGAAATTAACCGACTGCTACACCTGCCACCGATGAAACCCAAGCACTCAGATACGCCGCATTTACACGTTCTTCAGAACCGGCTGGAGTCCGTGGGCGGCCGCGAGTACTGGCGGAGCCTGGAAGAACTGGCGGACACCGAAGAGTTCCGGGCCTTCGTGGAAGACGAATTTCCGGGACGTTCCCCGGAGTGGCTGAACCCGCCGAACCGGCGGGAAGTTTTGCGGCTGATGGCGGCATCGTTCGGTCTTGCCGGGCTAGCTGCCTGCACCAAAATGCCGATTCAAAAGATTATTCCTTACGTGCGGCAGCCGGAGGAGGTAATCCCTGGGAAGGCGATGTTTTACGCTACCGCGATGCCGGTGGGCGGATATGCGACCGGGTTGCTGGTGGAAAGCCATTTGGGACGGCCGACAAAGGTGGAGGGTAATCCCGACCATCCTGCGAGCTTGGGTGCGACCGACGCCATAGCGCAAGCCTCGGTACTTGGGCTGTACGATCCGGACCGGGCCCAGGCAATATCGCTGTATGCGCGTCTTTCGGCCTATGTTAATTTTTTGGCCGTAATGAATCGGGTGCGCGAACAGCAGCACCAGAAGAAGGGAGCCGGGCTGCGTATCCTGACGGAGACCGTTACGTCTCCGACTCTTGCGTGGCAAATCGGCAATATCCTAACCGAGTTTCCGGAAGCCAAATGGGATCAGTACGAAGCAGTTCACTATAGCGGAAGCGAAATCTACCATTTCGATAAGGCAGACGTGGTGGTGTCGCTTGATGCGGATTTCCTGGGTGGTATGCCAGGCAGTCTGCGGTACGCAAGAGACTTCGCTTCCAAGCGAAAGCTTTCCGAAGGGCAGACCAGCATGAACCGGCTTTACGTGGCAGAGCCGAGCCCTTCGATTACCGGCAGCACTGCGGATCATCGGTTGCGGATGCGGCCCACGGAGATAGAGACTTTGGCCCGTTCTCTTGCCGGCAGACTCGGGGCGGGACAGGCGCCTGCGGGAACAGCATCGGCCCAGGTGGAGGCTATCGCGAAAGACCTGGAAAATCACCGCGGCTCCAGCGTGGTGATCGCCGGCCTGCAACAGCCTCCAGCTGTGCATGCCCTTGCGCGGGCGATGAATCAGGCGTTGGGGAACGTAGGGGTAACGGTCACCGGTATTCAGCCGGTGGAGGCTAAGCCCGTGGATCAGATCCAGTCGTTATGGACACTGGTCAAGGAGATGAACGCCGGGCAGGTGGACGTCTTGATGATTCTGGGCGGCAATCCGGTTTTCACCGCGCCGGCGGATCTCAACTTCAGCACGGCGATGGGAAAGGTGAATCTACGAATCCACAATAGCCTTTACTTCGATGAGACCTCGGAGTTGTGCCATTGGCAGGTGCCGGAAGCACACTACCTGGAATCCTGGAGTGACGCACGCGCATTTGATGGAACGGTCACGATTCTGCAACCGTTGATAGAGCCTCTTTACGGAGGGAAAACGCCCCATGAAGTGTTAGTCTCCCTCACTGACCAGCCGGATCAAACCAGCCACGAGATAGTCCGCAGCTATTGGCAGACAAAGCATACCGGCGCCGATTTCGAGATCTTTTGGGAGAAAGCGCTTCACGACGGAATCGTCCCAAATACGGCGTCGCCCGTGGTTGCCGCCGGACCTCTACCCGCGGTCCCGGCTGCCGGCCGCGCTCCCGATGCTGGGACCCTCGAATTGAATCTACGGCCAGATCCGTACCTGTTCGATGGACGCTTCGCGAACAACGGATGGCTGCAGGAGCTGCCAAAACCCGAGTCGAAACTGACTTGGGACAACGTGGTCTACATCAGTGCAGCAACCGCCGTGAGACTCGGTGTTGAAAATGAAGACATGGTGGATTTGGAGTACCGGGGTGGAAAGTTGCGGGCGCCAATCTGGGTGCTGCCGGGCCAAGCCGACGATTGCCTGACCATGTATTTTGGAAACGGCCGCCGCCGGGGTGGTAATGTTGCAAAGGACGCGGGTTTTAACGCTTATCTGCTGCGCGCGTCCGACCAGCCATGGGGTGCGCCGGGCGTCCAACTCCGCAAGACGGGGAATCGTTACACGATCGCCAATACGCAGCACCATCACAGTATGGAAGGCCGCGGCATTGTGAAATCGGCGACTCTGGCCGAGTACGAGAAAGATCGGGACTTCGTGAAGCACGAGGATCCGGAAACGCCGAAGTCGCAATCGCTCTACCCGGAGTATCCGTACAACGGATACAAGTGGGGCATGACGATCGATCAGAACGTCTGCACAGGATGCAGCGCGTGCGTGGTGGCGTGCCAGGCCGAAAACAACATTGCAGTGGTCGGTAAAGAACAGGTTGTGAAGCACCGCGAAATGCAGTGGCTACGAATCGACCGTTATCACAAAGGGGACGCCGCCAATCCGGAGGTGTTTAACCAGCCGATGCTTTGCCAACATTGCGAAAAGGCTCCCTGCGAGTTGGTGTGTCCGGTTGCCGCGACAGTGCATAGCGGAGAGGGCCTGAACCAGATGGTTTACAACCGCTGTGTAGGCACACGTTACTGCTCGAATAACTGCCCTTATAAGGTGCGGCGGTTCAACTTCCTGCTGTATTCGGATTGGTACACGGAAAGCCTATATGGCATGCGGAACCCCGACGTGACTGTTCGTAGCCGGGGCGTAATGGAAAAATGTACGTATTGCGTGCAAAGGATCAACGAGGCTAAGATCGACTCGGAAAAGGAAGATCGCCGCTTGCACGATGGCGAAATAGTCACGGCCTGCCAGGCGGCTTGCCCAACCAGGGCAATCGTCTTTGGCGACATTAACGATACAACCAGCCAAGTGGCGAAACTGAAACAACAGCCATTGAATTATGGGGTGCTGGGCGATTTGAACACCCAGCCTCGCACTACGTATCTAGCGCGTGTCACAAATCCTAACCCCGATTGGGTGAAGACATGAGAGCCGAAGACACCAACACGCCAACGCTAGTGGAACCGGGAGCGCCGGTACTCGCACCCGGTCATACATATCAGTCGGTTCAAGAAGACATCGGCTCCATTGTCCTTACACAAAGTGCGGGGCGGCGATGGATGCTCTGTTTTGCAGTGGCGTTTCTGGCTGTCAACATGCTGCTGGTCGCCGTTATCTATCTCTTCGTTCGCGGCGTCGGAATCTGGGGAATCAACATTCCCATCGCATGGGGATTCGCGATCGTCAACTTCGTGTGGTGGATCGGAATCGGTCACGCGGGAACGCTGATTTCAGCCATTCTTCTACTGCTGAAGCAGGATTGGCGTACCTCCATCAATCGCTTCGCCGAGGCAATGACGCTTTTCGCCGTCATGTGCGCCGGTATGTTCCCGGTACTGCACCTGGGGCGTCCGTGGTTGGCCTACTGGCTGTTCCCGTATCCGAACACGATGGGCATCTGGCCGCAGCCCAGAAGTCCGCTTCTCTGGGACGTGTTCGCGGTTTCCACTTACTTCATCGTCTCGCTGATGTTCTGGTACGTCGGCCTGATTCCCGATGCGGCGACTTTGCGGGACCGGGCCGTGGAGCCTTGGAAGCAGCATGTGTTTGGTGTGCTGGCAATGGGCTGGCGGGGGTCCGCGAAACATTGGGCGCGCTATGAAATGGCGTACCTGCTACTGGCCGGGTTGGCCACGCCGCTGGTGGTCTCAGTGCATACGGTGGTCAGCTTCGATTTTGCGGTAGCCATTTTGCCGGGCTGGCATACGACGATTTTTCCACCGTATTTCGTCGCCGGAGCCATCTATTCCGGATTTGCAATGGTCTTGACCCTAGCCATTCCCATCCGAAAGTTTTATCACCTGGAAGACTTCATCACCATGAAGCACTTGCAAAACATGGCGAAGGTGATGCTGGGTACGGGGCTGATTGTGGCGTATGGATATATTCTGGAAGCGTTTTTTTCGTTTTACAGCGCCAATCAGTATGAAGGCTTCATGATGAAGAACCGCGTAACGGGTCCCTACGGGCCGGCTTACTGGGCGTTGATTCTTTGCAATATTCTGATTCCCCAATCCTTGTGGTCTTATCGGGTTCGGACAAACGTGACTGCGCTCTTCATCTTGTCCCTAGTGGTGAACATGGGCATGTGGCTGGAGCGTTTCGTCATCGTTGTGACCAGCCTGCACCGTGATTTTCTGCCTTCCTCGTGGGGCATGTATTACCCCACGAAATGGGACATCATGGTGTTCTTCGGAACCGTAGGATTTTTCGCCATGATGTTTTTCCTGTTTGTCCGGTTGCTGCCGGCGATTTCCATCTTCGAGATGAAAGATCTTGTACACAAGGTCGCGCACGCCCACGATAAGAAGGGTCACTGAAATGCCCGACGATTCCACAACGAATATCACTGGTCATCGGACAGAGATCATCTCGGGAGATTTTCCGGTCACTGGCCGTTGGGGGTTTCTGGCCGAGTTTCGTGAGCCGGAGGATCTGGTGAAAGCCGCGCAGCGCGCCTATGACGCCGGTTACCGAAGAATGGACGCATACAGCCCAATGCCGGTGCATGGGCTTGCCGAGGCGATTGGGTTCAACCGCAATGCGGTAGCCCCACTCGTGTTGGTGGGTGGAGTGATCGGCTGCTGCTCTGGCTTTATGCTGTGTTACTGGATCGCGGTAGTCGCGTATCCCTTGAACGTGGGAGGCCGGCCCTTAAACAGTTGGCCTGCTTGGATTCCGATCACGTTTGAGGTGACCGTGCTGGTTGCATCGCTATTCGCTGTGCTTGGGATGCTGGCTATGAACGGACTTCCGCAGCCGTATCATCCGGTGTTCAACGTCCCGCGATTCGCTTTGGCGAGTCAGGATCGCTTTTTTTTGTGTATTGAATCGGCAGATCCGCTGTTCGATCCAGTGGAGACCAAACAATTTCTTGAGGAGTTGCATCCCGATTTTGTTTCAAACGTGGAAATGTGACATGAAGACGATCTGGCTATTAACGGGAGTGGTTCTGCTGTGCGGTTGCCGGCAGGATATGCACGTGCAGCCCCGCTACAATCCGCTGGATGCAAGCGGCTTCTTTGCGGACCACCGGTCTGCCCGTCCTTTGGTGGACGGCACTGTAGCGCGTGGCTTTTTGCGCCTGGATCAGGGCTTTTATACGGGCAAAACCGGCAATGGCGACAACGAGGTTGTGGTGGAACTCCCGTTTCCGGCGACACGGCAGGTGCTGGCCCGTGGCCAGGAGAGGTTCAACATTTATTGCTCCCCCTGCCATAGCCGATCGGGAGATGGCGAAGGGATGATTGTCCAAAGGGGTTACATGCACCCGCCCTCGTACCACACGGATCGCCTTCGGGAAGCTCCTATCGGGCACTTTTTCGACGTGATGACAAACGGCTATGGCGCGATGCACAGCTATGCATCGCGAGTTTCCCCAACGGACCGCTGGAAAATCGCTGCCTATATACGAGTACTGCAACTCAGTCAGGCGGCAAAGCTCAGCGATGTTCCAGCCGACCAACAACAGCAGTTGCAGGCGAGGCAATGACCCCAACTACCACCGCACCCACCGATCTCAATCGGCTGCAAACCCGATGCTTGCTGGTGGGTGTTGTAGTTTCCATCTTGTGCATCATGGGGGGCGTTTTTAACGCGGATCAGTTCTTCCGGTCGTATCTGTTCGCATTTGTGTTTTGGTTGGGGGTGGGATCGGGCTGCTTAGCCGCCCTGATGCTGTATCACCTGGTGGGCGGGAACTGGGGTTTCATCAGCCGGCGTCTTCTGGAGGCCGGGGCAAGAACCCTGCCGTTTATGGCCGTGCTGGCTATACCCGTGCTCATTGGAATGCACAGCCTGTACCGCTGGACCAACCCGGAAGTGCTCGCGCATGACTCGGTGATCCAGGGGAAGACCTGGTACCTGAATGTACCGTTTTTCATCGGCAGGATGGTATTGTATTTCGTGGTCTGGGGCATTCTCGCCTACCGCCTGAGCAGTTGGTCGGCGGAACAGGACCGCACCGGCGACCCTGGTATTAAGGAACGCCTGAAATCGATCAGCGGGCCGGGCTTGCTGGCACATTGTTTTGTGATTACGTTTTCGATTATCGACTGGATCATGTCGCTCCAGCCCGACTGGTTCTCCACCATTTTTGGAATGATTTTCATTGTCGGGCAAGTGCTCTCGGCTCTATCTCTGGTCGTGATTATTTTGATGATGCTGTCGGATCAGCCGCCCTTCGCGGCTGCCCTGAAACCGCAGCACTTCCACGATCTTGGGAATTTGATGCTCACGTTTGTCATTCTATGGGCGTACACTTCGTTCTCACAATTCCTGCTCATCTGGTCTGGCAATTTGCAGGATGAAAACCCCTGGTATCTGCGCCGCTTGTATCACGGGTGGGGATACATCGCGGTCCTGCTGGTCGTTTTTCATTTCGCATTACCGTTTTTGGTGCTGCTGACCAGGTATGTCAAAAGGAACGGGCGGCTACTCGCGATGCTCTCTGCCGCGATCATCGTGATCCGGATCGTCGATCTCTACTGGAATGTGGAGCCGGCATTCCACGCGGATTACTTTTTTTTTCACTGGCTCGACCTGGCGGCCCCGATTGCGCTGGGTGGCCTTTGGCTGGCTCTGTTCGCATGGCAATTGAAGTCGAGGCCCCTGATACCGCTTCATGACGACCGGATAGAGGACAAGTACTGATGGACCCTGAACATCCGGATTCGACACATCCGCGGCACGATCACGAACGAACGGACATACGCGTCAGAATTGTGCTGATTTTCTGCGGCGCGATGGTTATCGTCGGATTATTCATCGAACTGATAGTTTCTTGGGGGTTCACCTACTTGGAAAATCACAAAATACCGGGACCGCCAATCTCTGTCCTGGCGCCGCCACGGGAATTCCCACCGCCGCCTGTCCTGCAAGTAACTCCACGGCTGGATCTGGAACAGCTTCGGGCCCTGGAGCACTCAAGGCTCACGGAGTATGCCTGGGCCGATCGCCAAAACAATGTGGTGCGAATTCCGGTGGACCGCGCGATGGATATCATCGCGCAACGCGGATTGCCCGTCACTCCGCCCGCGCCGAAGAGTCCGGCAAAACCAGAAGGAGGGCAGAATGCTTCGTCTCCCCGCTAGCTTTTTGCTATTCGCTGTTGCGTGCTTTGCGCAATCGGCATCTCAGCTTCCCGCGGCGCTCCGCGGTATTGGAATCGACCAAAAGCTTGGCGATCGAATTCCCGCCGGCTTGAAATTTCGCGATGAAGCGGGGCAGGAAGTTCAGATCGGGCAGTACTTCGGGTCCCGGCCGGTATTTCTTGCGCTGGTCTACTATCAATGTCCGATGTTGTGTACGCAGGTTTTGAACGGCTTGGTGCGCGGATTGCGGCCTGTCTCATTCGATATTGGAAAACAGTTCGATGTAATTGCGGTCAGCTTCGATCCCACCGAGCAGCCCGCTCTGGCAGCCGAAAAAAAGAACACCTACGTGAAGCGCTATAACAGGACGGCCGCATCGAGCGGGTTTCATTTCCTGACTGGATCTTCCGATTCCATTCAGGCGCTCACGCGCGCTGTCGGCTTCCGGTACAAGTGGGATGAACCGACGAAACAGTTTATTCACGCAAGCGGCATTATGCTTTTGACTCCGGATGCCAAGCTCGCACGCTATTACTACGGAGTCGACTTCCAGCCGAATGACTTGCGCCTGGGCATTATTGAGGCATCGCGAGAGCAGATCGCATCTCCAGTGGACAAGATTCTTCTGTTCTGCTTCCACTACGATCCCCTTACGGGCAAGTACGGCTTGGTGATTATGAATGTTCTGCGCGCGTTCGCTTTGCTGACGCTGGGTGTGTTGTTGACCTTCATTGTGGCGATGCGCCGCCGGGACCGTGTGATGAGCCATGCAGACAAGCTTTCCCCTATTTCCTGAAAGTGCATCGACAATGTCGGGCGAGGTGGACGCCCTGTACATATTCCTGCTGGTTGTCTCAGGAATCATGACAGTTGCGATTTTCCTTGCCGTAACGGTCTTCGCGGTGAAGTACCGCCGGCGTTCGCCCGACGAGATACCCAAGCCGTTTGCAGGCTCGCTGCTGCTGGAAACCACATGGTCCGTCGTGCCATTTTTGGTGATGCTGGTAATGTGCGCCTGGGGGGCGAAAGTCTACTTCGACAATTCCGTGCCGCCCAAGGGGGCCTTGGAAATCTATGTGGTTGGCCACCAATGGATGTGGAAGTTGCAACACCCGGAGGGGCAAAGGGAAATCAATGAGCTCCATGTGCCAACTGGACGGCCGATTAAGCTGACAATGGCGACGGAAGACGTGATCCACAGTTTCTTCATTCCTGCATTCCGGATCAAGAAAGATGTTGTGCCCGGAAGATATAGCGACATCTGGTTTCAGGCCACCAAGCCCGGCAATTATCACCTGTTCTGCGCGGAATATTGCGGCAATTCCCATTCCGCGATGATCGGCTGGATTCATGTGATGGAGCCGGCCGATTATGAACGCTGGCTCAGTGGACCCGGCGGGATGGGATCCATGGCGTCTGTAGGTGAGCGTTTATTTCAGCAAATGGGGTGCAGCACCTGCCATCGTTTCGATGTGCAGGGGCGCTGTCCGAATCTCACGGGGCTCTACGGCCGCTCGGTTGAACTGAAGGACGGCCGCACGGTGATTGCAAACGACAGCTATATCCGGGAATCCATTTTGAATCCGAAGGCAAAGATCGTGTACGGGTTCGACAACATTATGCCGACGTTCCAGGGTCAGATCAGTGAGGAAGGAGTGTTGCAATTGATCGCTTATATTAAGTCGCTTTCGAAATCCGACAGGGGGACGAACGTACAATGAGCGCCACTCCACTTGTGAACCCGAATGAACAGGCTTCCATTGAGAAGCCAAATTACCTGAACGCGGAACACAGCATTAAATCATGGCTTATGACCACGGATCATAAGCGGATCGCCATTCTCTATCTGATCTCCATCACGCTGTTCTTCTTCTTAGGGGGACTATTCGCGGTTCTGATTCGCATTGAACTGCTTACCCCCGTTGGCGACCTGGTTAGCTCAGACATGTACAACCGGTTGTTCACCATGCATGGGATTATCATGGTCTTTCTCTTTCTGGTCCCGTCGATTCCGGCTGTGTTGGGAAATTTCGTCATCCCGATGATGATCGGCGCCAGAGATCTCGCTTTTCCGAAAATCAATCTGTTGAGCTGGTACCTCTACATGGCCGGCGGCATCTTCACGCTGTACGCAGTGGTTGCCGGGGGCGTGGACACTGGATGGACATTCTACACACCATATAGCAGCACCTATTCCAATAGCTATGTGCTTTCCGCGGCCACTGGCGTTTTCATCGCCGGCTTCTCCTCTATTTTGACTGGATTGAACTTTATCGTTTCCATTCACAAGATGCGTGCGCCCGGTCTCACATGGGGCAAACTGCCCTTGTTCATATGGTCGCTTTACGGAACGAGCTTGATACAAGTGCTTGGAACTCCGGTGCTCGCTATCACTCTTACGCTGCTGGGTATCGAAAGATTCGCTCACGTAGGTATTTTCGATCCGGCGCTTGGAGGCGACCCGGTCCTGTTCCAGCATATGTTCTGGTTTTATTCGCATCCCGCCGTCTACATCATGATTCTGCCCGGCATGGGAGTGGTCAGCGAAGTGGTGGCCTGCTTTGCGCGCAAGAATGTTTTCGGCTATGGATTCGTGGCCGGTTCCAGCATTGCGATCGCCGTGCTCGGCTTCCTGGTTTGGGGCCATCACTTATTTGTCAGCGGCCAGTCGATCTATGCCGGCATGGTGTTTTCCGTTCTTAGCTATTTCGTGGCAGTGCCTTCCGCCATCAAAGTATTCAACTGGACGGCAACGCTCCATCGGGGATCGATTTCCTATGACACGCCGATGCTGTACGCCTTTGGATTTATCGGGCTGTTCACCATTGGCGGATTGACTGGTCTGTTTCTGGCAAGCTTGGGATTCGATGTCCATGTCACCGATACCTACTTCGTGATCGCCCATTTTCACTACGTCATGGTGGGAGGCATGGTGATGGCGTATCTGGGTGGCATCCATTTCTGGTGGCCAAAAATCAGCGGGCGCATGTACCCGGAAGGCTGGGCCAAGTTGGCTGCCTTGACAGTGTTCCTAGGATTCAATCTCACGTTTTTTCCTCAATTCATCCTGGGATATCTCGGCATGCCCCGGCGCTATCACGCCTACCCGCCTGAATTTCAGGTGCTGAACGTGATGTCTACGGCGGGAGCGTCCATCCTGGCCGTTGGCTATTTGATGCCGCTGATTTATTTGATTTGGTCCATTAAGTATGGCCGCCGGGCCCCGGCGAATCCATGGGGCGCCAGAGGCCTGGAATGGGAGACTTCGTCACCTCCTCCGACTTATAACTTCGAAGAGACTCCGATCGTTACAGAAGATACTTTTAAGTATTCCAGAGAGGAGGTGGAAGTTGTCTGAAGCCACCGCGCTCAAGCATCAGTTTGACGATCTTGAGCAACAGAAAGAGTCATCCACAATGGGTATGTGGATCTTCCTGGCCACTGAAATCATGTTTTTCGGCGGAATGTTTACCGCCTACACAATGTACAGGTATTTGTACCCAGAAGCATTTGGCGAAGCAAGCCGGCATATGAACGTGCTGGTGGGCACCATCAACACCGCCGTGCTCATCTGCAGCAGTTTAACAATGGCGCTAGGGGTCCGCGCAGCACAGTTGGGCGAGAAACGGATGGTGACACGATTACTGCTTGCCACTATGTTTCTGGGTCTGGTGTTCCTTGCCCTGAAAGGCTATGAGTATCACGAGCACTGGGTGGATCAAATGGCGCCTGGGTTCAACTATGCGATGGTGGGCCAACACCCGCGTGAGATTGAGCTTCTGTTTTGCTTCTATTTCATAATGACGGGAATGCACGCGCTGCACATGGTGATTGGTGAATGCCTGCTTACGCATCTTGTGATTCAGAATCACCGCGGCGATTTCAGCGCTGGCTATTACTCTCCCGTGGACGTGGTCGGCCTCTACTGGCACTTCGTCGATCTCGTCTGGATCTTCCTCTTCCCACTTCTCTATCTGATTGGACAACACGTAGAAAAATGACGCCTCACGAAATCATACCCAAAAAGACCTACTTCGTCATCTGGATTGTACTGCTGATTCTGACTGTGACCACAGCGCTGGTCGCGTATGTGGATCTTGGTGTATTCAATATCTATGTAGCCCTGACCATAGCGATCCTTAAGTCCTTGTTGGTGATCCTATTTTTTATGCACGTGAAGCAAAGCAGTAATCTGATGAAGGTGGTTGTCGCAGCGGGATTCTTCTGGTTTGGAATCATGTTGACCCTGACTTTAACCGATTACCTTTCGCGTTACTGGCTTCCCGTAGATTAAGTTTCGCTGAGGAGATTTCCATCATGCGTCCAGAGCAATTGAGTGAAGAATTACGAAACAGTGACAACCGATTTCTTTCAAAACGGCGCGGCGTGCTTGGCTTGGCGCTGACCGCTGCCGGCGCCATGGGGTTGATCTCTCTGTATCAGATGGGCATCATAAAGCGCATTCCAGAACCGCGCTTTCCAAAACTGGACGCGGAGAAAGTAAACGGATCGGCGGAAGCGTATTCTTTGTTGTCCACGCCGGACGCAGTGCTCGGATTCGCAAGCTATGCGGCAACCATGACGCTCGCCGCCATGGGAGAAGCCGGCCGGGCCAAAACACATCCGTGGATTCCGTTGGCCATGGCCGGAAAAGTTGTATTTGACGCTGCGCAGGCCTCTAAGTTGACTGTGGACCAAGCCGTGAAGTACAAGGCCTTCTGCGTTTGGTGCCTGCTGGCGGCTGGCGCGACGTTAGCTATGGTGCCGCTCGTGGTTCCCGAAGCACGAGCGGCACTGCGGCAACTCAGAAACTCTTAAACGAGTTCCTTCACCTTGTCCTCTAAGACTGTCAGAGCGATCTTTTTCCGGTTCGGCTCTCCTTTTGCGAGCGATTCGGCAAAATGCGCGGCTTGCTCCACGGTTATGCTGGGAGGCATTGGCGGTTCGTACGGATCGACAACAGCTTCGATGATGACAGGGCCCGGGACCGCGAGCGCCTGATCGAGAATCGCTCCGCAGTGTGCCGGATCTTCAATGCGGAATCCGGTCCCCCCGCATGCATGCGCGAAAGCAACGAAGTCGATTGGTTGCAGTTCCACACCGTACTCGGGATTGCCAAGAAACACCATCTGTTCCCACTTGATCTGGCCGAGCGTATTGTTTTTCACGATCACCACTTTGATGGGAAGTTTATACTTTACCGCCGTCGCAAACTCCGCCATCAGCATGGAGAAGCCGCCGTCTCCAACGAAGGCCACGCATTGCCTGTCCGGATAAGCGATCTGCGCGGCAATGGTGTACGGAAGCCCCGGCGCCATGGAAGCCAGCGTGCCAGAGCAGGAGTACATCTGGCCGCGCTTGACTGGAATGTGCCGGGCGAACCACGTTGTATTTGTTCCCGAATCTGACGAGACGATAGCTGTGGCGGAGAGACGCCGGCCAAGTTCCCACGCAACCACCTGGGGCTTCATTGGCATGTCGGTACGGCTCGCCTGCTTATCCATCAGGTCCCACCATTTCTTCATTCCCTCTTGCGCCTTTTCCAGAAACTTCCGTTTCTTGTTGCGTTTCACAAGAGGAAGTAGTTCCTGCACCGTCTGCCGGCTATCGCCCACAAGCCCGATTTCCACGGGGTATCGCAATCCAACGCGCATCGGGTCCAATTCAATCTGGATTCCGCGCGCCTGGCCCGGCTTCGGCATGAATTCGATATATGGGAACGAGCTGCCAACAATGAGCAACGTATCGCAAGTCTCAAGAGCGTCTTGCGACGGTTTGGTGCCAAGCAAACCGATGCCGCCCGTGGTATAGGGACTATAATCGGGCACCACAGCCTTACCCAGAAGCGCTTTAATAATAGGCGCGCCGAGTCTCTCAGCCAGTTCTTCCAACACGTCTCCGGCGCCCAACGCGCCTTGCCCGGCCAGAATGGCGATTTTTTCACCTTTGTTCAGAATCTCCGCCGCGCGGCGCAGATCCCCTTCGGAGGGCAATCGCGCGCTGCGGGCAAACACTTCGGAAGTGTGATGCGGCTTGTTTCGTTCGGAGCGTCCGCGCGGATTGACTTCTTTTTCCTGCAGATCGGTTGGAAATGTGATGTGAGCCACGCTGCGGTAACTCAAAGCCGTGCGGCAGGCCAGCGACGCCAAGTTTTCCACGTGATCGGGTCCCATCACGCGCTCACTGAAAACGCTGACGTCCGCGAACAATTTATCCAGAGCTACATCCTGCTGCGATTGCGTGCCAATCAAATCGTGAAATGGCATTCCCGTCAGAGCCAGTACGGGCTGCTTATCCAGCTTCGCGTCATAGAGTCCATTCAACAGATGAACTCCGCCAGGTCCGGACGTCGCTAGGCAAACGCCGAGCTTACCAGTGTACTTCGCGTACGCGCATGCCATGAATGCGGCTGACTCTTCATGGCGGACCTGAACGAACCGGATCTTGTCCTGCCTGGTCCGGAGGGCCTCCATAATTCCATTTATGCCGTCGCCCGGGATTCCGAATATAGTGTCCACTCCCCAGTCGAGAATTGTTTCAATCAACACATCAGCGCCTGTTTTGGCCATGTTTGCTCGCTCCTTTCGTTACTTCACTGCGCCCTCACCATCATCGGCATGTCGTTTAGAGTGCCGTACCACTGGGCCACTAACTTTCGATACTCCTGCCCAACCTGAGTGATATTTCTATTAAGATCGTAAAGCCCTAGCGGGTTGACGGTGCCGTTGTTCTCCCGCAGAGCGGTGTCCCAATCCACCTGGTCGGTGAGGCTGTACCAGGTGAAGCCCACAATCGGCACTCCATCTTGACGGAGTTGGATCATGTTCGCCCATTCCTTCCAGAGCCAACGGGGCGCATCCATTCCACCCAGATTGTTCGTCTCGGTATGCATGACAGGCAAATGATAACGATCGAAATATTGGCGCGTGATCACGTAATAGCCAAAGATCTCGCCTGCCTGGCTGATTTCACCGGTTCGCGTTATCAAATGCTCATTGGTCGCATAGTAATCGTTGCCCATGATGCAGCGGCCCTTAACCGAATGCCCATGCCGGAGGAACCAATGGTATTCGTCCCTGGTCATGCCGCTGTCCATCAGGTATTCGTAAATGCAGGCACGTACGTCCACGCCGTAGCAGAGATCCAATGAAACGAACCTTAGCTGATTCGCGTGGTCAGCCTCTAAGCCGGCCTCCGGTCTGGAAGGATGATAGTACGAGGTGGCCTCGCTTTGTACGAAAAGCGCGGTCGGCTGCACACGAAGAATAGCCAACTCGGCTCTTACGTTCGCGGCGCAAAGATTCTTCAACGCCGTCACGTAGCCGCGGTCCGACGTGAGGCGTTCATTCCACCATCCATATTTAGCTGAAAACGTCGCGTTGATAAGAATCTCATTTACTGGTGTGTACATTCGAATCCATGGATAACGGACCGCGAACGCCTGCGCGTACTCGGCAAAGAGCTTGGGCAAATCCGGATTCTGCGAATTGCCGATCCAATCCGGCACGCCGAAATGGCACAGATCGGCAATCGGGACGATTTTTAATCGCTTCAGCTCAGCGAAGGTTTCGTCGGCAAACGACCAATCGTATTTGCCGGGACCAAGATGAGTTTTATAATACGGTGGACCATAGCGAAGAAAATTCAGGCCCATTTCCTTCACCAGCGCAAAGTCCTGGCGCCAGTGCGTATAGTGGCCGCACTTCTCCATTTCGTCTACCCGCTCGCATTTGCCATTCTTGCCTAAGATCGTCGGGTAGCTGTTCTCTATGCCGGTGGCAAACATGAACTCTGTGTGCCCATGATCCAGATCGTCGTGTCTATAACTCATCCTCGTCTCTTGTTGAGCAGAGCTGATACAAACGCAATACCGCCACCCACGGCCAATGCAGCCGCAATCGGCTTGGCAAGAGTCACTGTCTTCCGTTTGGCAGTGCCGTACTGGAGGTTATGCTTACCCCAACGCTCAAATTGCTCCCACTTCATAGCTGTTTTTCCAGCGGCTTCCACACCGAGGCCTTTCATTAACTCGGGCATCGCTGTACGCAATACCGGATGTCCAGGGACGAAATGCACTCTCGGGTCGTTCTTGTACCGCGGTTTTGCCGCATCGTCGAAAACGACGTAAGGGCCTTGCTTCAAATGCTCTTCAAAGTGAGGATCGTCGATTTCGCCCACCATGACAGTGGGCGTGCCCTTCAACCAGATAACCTGGCTCAGTTCGCCCCGCCGCAACATGCTATCGAGTACGCTCTTCACATGGCCGATGGTGCCCGCAAGGGTCACACCTGAGCCGACCAGAAAGTTAAGCGGCAAATAGTCGAAGCCCTGGTGGCCCTTCCACGCCTGGAAAGACACTTGTTCCAGTGGCACACCTGCATATTCGATCGGACCGCGAACTCCCAATCCCCTCTTCTCAGCCTCTTTGGCGAAGTTCAGCTTATCCGGATCATGGCCCATTATCCGCGCGATAGTCACGTCCGTAGCTACTGGATCGGCGGATGCAATGATGCAGCCGCACCATCGTGGAAGATCCGCAATTGGCCCGTCGCCCTCACCGGCAATCAAGGCATCCACCACGCACAGTTGAGGTGGAACCACCATCATGATGTCCATGAAGCGGCCAATCATCTCGTCGTCGCCGTGGTTCCCCTGCCGCCAGTTCTGATTAACGGTTCCAACCCAATTCTTCAACGCTCCGGAAATCGGCTCAATGTGATGATTCTTCGCTTTCGGAGCGTCAATGATCACATCGGCGTCCAGAAGAGGAATGGGCAGCGGTACATTCTGGATCACCAGGCCACCCGGTACCGGAACACGGCGATTCGGAGTGTCGTCGCTGCGAAGGTCGATCAGCTCCGCGCCTTCCCGCTCTGCGATGGCCGCCATCCCGGTGATCTCCATGCATTCCCGCGAGGAGAAGAACCCGCCGCTTGATTCTGCAACTTGCACGCGCGCGGCGCCAGCCTCCTTCGCGAGCCGGATCAACGCCGCCACAACCAACGGGTCGGTTGTGCAACCTTCTTCTGCCGAGTAATACACCGTTTGGTTCGGCTTGATCAGAACCGTTTGCCCAGGTTTGACGAACTTCGGCATGCCGCCCAGATGATCCAGAGCCTCCCGGACCAGAGCCAATACGCTCTCCACCGAGCGGTATTTTTCGTGTGTATGCGCGATTGCAACCTTCGCCGCTTTGGGATGATCTTGACTCATGATGCCTCCAGGTCTATCAGTGCCAGGTGCGAGTCCGGGTCGTAGGTTTTGCGCAGATGCGCCGGCGATTCTACAAGGATCAACTCCAGGGTGGGGCGAACGTGGGCTTCTAAAAGATGCCCTCCGTGCGCACTTCCATCGGATTTGCCCACAACCACATGCGCATGCGCCTTTGGCTCGCCGCCTTCCAGCGCGATGTCGCCAATCAGAGACAATACCTCAACCTGTTCGTTGATAAATATGTGCCGGTAATGCTTGTTTTCCCAATCGAAATAGCCCAGCGTAACTTCCCGGAACGCGCCAATCGCGGTGAAATGACTCGCCGCCAGGCCGTTAGTCTTCGCAAAGCCGAGCAACGTGGAAACAACCTCTTCGCCCGTCTCGAAAACGAGGATCAGCGTGCGTTCCGATGTGCCGCTAAGAATCTTGGATTTCAAGACTGCCTCCGGGTCTTTCCTGTAACCGCCATATATCGCAAATCCACGATTTGCCGAAACAGCGGCTGGCTCGATTCAGTCAATACATCAGGTAGACACATCGGCAGCCGGCGATGTTTCGCCTTTCATCGGGAGGACTGCGAATGTTGGGACGGGACGAGTTGATACAACAAGCACTGGAAGCAGCGGACTTAGACGTGCTCGTCTGCTCTCTACCGGTTAACATTTTGCTCCTTTCCGGCTATTGGCCGGTCGTTGGAACATCGTTGGCTCTGGCTTCCAGGGACGGCCTTATCCTATTGATGGTTCCGAAGGATGAGGACGACCTGGCTGAACTGAGTTGGGCTGACGAGGTGGAGACGTTCAACTCAGGTTCGCTGGAAAGGATACTGGATACTATCGAAGCCATTCGGCCTGCCGTTGAGAAGATGGCGCAGATGCTCCGTAGCTCGCCACGCCGCATCGGAATCGAAAGCGGAAAAATTTTCGAACCTGCGCCCTATGCAGCTATGCACCTATTTGGCGGGAGCGTTCGCGGCCTGCTGGGGCACGTGTTTCCTGGCGCCTCGTTTGTGTGTGCCGATGAGTTGCTCACGGGATTGCGCAGTGTAAAAACTCCGGGCGAGTGCGAGCACGTCCGGATAGCCTGCAATATTGCCGGACGGGCTTTCAGCGAAGGCGCCTCACGGATGCGAGCGGGCATGAATGAGATGGAATCGGCGGCGTTGTTCCGCATCGCGCTGAGCACTTGCAATGGTTCCCGCGTGGAACGGTGTGATGGATTTGTTTCTTGCATGTCGGGCGAGAATGGCGCTCGCGCTTTCGGGGCCTATGCCCGCTCACGGCGAAGGCTGCTGCAAAATGGCGATTTTGCCCTGATCCAATGCAACTCGTACGCGGACGGTTACTGGACCGATATTACGCGCACCTATTGTATAGGCACGCCCGACGATCGGAAGAAAAAGCTGTACGGTGTCATCTTCGAGGCGCGTGAGGCAGCCATCGCCGCACTCCACCCCGGAGCCAGAGCCGCGGATGTGGATAAAGCGGCGCGCGGCGTGATCGCGTCGCACGGCTTTGCCGAAAATTTCAAACATCCCACTGGACACGGTGTGGGGTTTGCCGCCATTAATCACAACGCCCACCCCCGGTTGCATCCAAAATCGAATGAAGTTCTGAAACCCGGAATGATCTGCAACATCGAGCCGGGCCTCTACTTCGATGATTGTGGAATCCGGCACTGCGACGTTTTGGCTATCACCGAAACGGGGGCCGAACTGCTCACGCCGTTTCAGACAAAAGTGGAAGAGCTTTGTCTTACGGTTTAAGAAACTGTGCGGTTTTGAAAACAGGTCCAGGTTTCATGGTAATTTTATGCCATGAAGCAACTGCAACCGGTGATCTGGATGAAGGGTACGTTTCTGAGTCCTCAGCACCTGCAGACACAGGATCGCTTCATTGAAAACACGCTGCAGTTTCAGCTTGAATCGCTGGCTTTCCAGCCGTGGGGATTTGAATCTCTCGCCATCGATCAAGAGGCGTTATCGGCCGGTTATTTTTCCATCGCAAGCGCATCGGGAATCTTTCCCGACGGCTTGATGTTTGACATTCCCGCGTCGGACCCCGCGCCGCCGCGCATGCAACTCTCCGGGCTGTTTGAGCAGGACCAGAAGGCGATTGAAGTGTACCTGGCAATTCCGGAGTATCGTGACAGGGGCTTCAATGTTTCTGCAGGCCGCAAGGATGCCGACACTCGCTACCTGGCCGAAGTCGTCATGTTACGGGATGAGAATTCGGGATTAACCGAGAAAGCCATACAGGTCGCCCGCAAAAACTTTCGATTTCTTGCCGGTACGCAGGCGCAGCAGGGCGTGTCCGCCCTTCGAGCCGCAAGAGTCTTGCGGACGCCCGCCGGTACTTTCCAACTCGATCCGAAATTTGTCCCGCCGCTGTTGAACATTGACGCCAGCGGCTATCTTGTATCCGTGGCTCGCCGCCTTGTAGAAATTTTGGCCGCTAAAAGCAGTCTACTTGCAGGCAGCCGCAGGCAAAAGAATTTGAGCCTGGCGGATTTCGGCACAGCGGATATCGCAAACTTCTGGCTTCTGTACACCATCAACTTGAATTTTCCCTTGATGCAGCATTTGTTCGAAACCCGCCGTGGCCATCCCGAGAAGCTCTTTGCCGCGATGCTTACGTTGGCGGGGAGCCTCACTACGTTTTCCACCCAGATCCATCCGCGCGATCTGCCGGAATACAATCATGACCGCCTGGCTGAGTGCTTCACAGACCTTGATGAGAAGCTGCGCCTGCTGCTTGAAACCGTGGTACCTAGCAACTTTGTATCGCTACCGCTGAAGCTGGTGCAGCCTTCTATCTACGCGGCCTCCATCAACGACGATAAATATCTGGCCAATACCAAAATGTATCTGGCCGTGAGTGCGGAGATGAATGAAGCGGATCTGATTGGAAAAACGCCATACCTGATCAAGGTTTGCTCAGCGAGTCACATTGAGCACCTGGTAAGGCAGGCTCTGCCGGGCGTTCCGCTCACGCACACGCCGCGCCCACCCAGTTCGATCCCGGTAAAACTGAACTGCCAATATTTCAGTCTGAATCAATCCGGGGTGGCCTGGGAAGCAATAGTGCGTGCGCGTAATCTAGCCGCCTATGTTCCCGGCGATTTCCCGTCGCCTCAACTGGAGCTCATCGTCTTACTGCCTTCGGCAAGCTGAAGGAATCCTCCGGAAATCAGCACTATTAACGCCTTCGCAAACTCTTCCGGTTCCGTTCCGGGGAACACAACCCCGTCGGCAATCATGTCCTTCAGGTGGTCGAGGCCGGTCTTTGTGCCGTTGCATTTGCTCAACAGGTAAGCCATCCATGGCTGGGTTTGGCATTCCATACTGAATGGATAACTGGTTTGCAGCAGATATTCGGATGGCGCCCAATCGCCTTCTCGCAGATGATTCAACACACGAAGCTCCGTTCCCGGAGCTGCAGTCAAGCGGGAATGCAACGCCCTTGCAAGACCCGATGTAATACCCGTGTTGCCAGCGGCCGCGCGTTCCCAATCCAGCAGCCAGTCCATTTCAGCCCGATGGGTTTGCGTACTGCTCTGCCGGCGGACGGTGAACGGGGCGCGGCTTTCCGTTTTCCGGACGATCAGGAGTACGCCGTAAACCAAGGTGGTGATGCCGCGGCTCTGAAACAGAGTTGTCCACTGACCAATTTCACTTGAGTCGGAAGCACCCCGCAATAGCGAGCGCGCGACAAAATCGGAGGGATCGATTAACCTTCGCGTCACCAAGGCAATATCGAATTCACCCTGCGCCTCACCCAACCATTGGCGCACGCGATGCTCGTAAGGGGCTTCCTTCCGGTCTGACCCCAACGCCAGCATGCAGAATTCACCGCCCGCCGAAAGATAAGCCGGCAGGCCCTCCACAATCCGCTTTACGATCTGCTCGCCATCCTCGCCGCCGTCGTGAAAAATATACTTCGGTTTCAACACAGGCACATACGGCGGATGCGCAACAATCCGGTCGAAGGTCCGTGTCCCGGCGGGCGCATAGAGATCACCCTCGCCATTCGTCAGATTCGTGATTCCGTTCAAACGGCGATTGAACTCGGCAAACTGCACGGATCTTTCCGCGATGTCGAACGCATAGGACTGCCCGGCGAAATCTCTTGCCGCCACCAGCGCCGCAATCGCAGTTCCAGCGCACACATCCAGGAACGTGCCGCAGCGGCTGCGCGGTATGAACTCAAGAAATCGCCGCGTATTCTCTACCAGGGCCGGATACACCGAATCCGCGGTAGCCGTATTGCGGTCGGACAGGACATACAAACCTTCAATTGGATAGAGAGCGATGGGGCAATAGCACTCGTCTCCCTGTTCAACCAGCAAGCCGGTCCGCGCCAGACGATCCGCCAGCGTGGGCGGAAGAAGTTTGTGCCAGGAGCGGCCCGGCAGCGTGCGGCCGGTCAGCAAAAGCGCGATGAGCGCATCCAGTGTATCGGCAAGCGGTGGCTTCCGGTCATTCCGGTTCGATTGGATCAGTATTTCATCGATTCGATTCACGCCTGCCCGCGAGCAGATAGAGTGCTCGTCATAACCGGCATCGCCCAACATGCTGTGCAGTGCCGCGAATTCTTCGTCCGTTCCAAAGCGAATGGGAATCATTAATTTATGCGCTAGCGATGCAGCAGAAAATAGATTACCAGACCCGCGGCAATCAGAAAGAGGACGCCGAAAATGATAACGAGAGGCAAATAGTTTGGCTTGGTTCCCGTGGCTGCTGCTAATGGTGAAGAGGCCGGTGCGGGCGCCGCAGTAGCCGCCGGCGCCGCAGCCGGTGCCGCGAACATTCTTGTATATTCGCCTGGTCCACCGGAGGGACTCGCCGATGTTGGAGCTAACGGAGTACTGGGAACGGCAAAGGCGCCGGTCGCGTTTTGCGACCCAGATGGCGCGAAGGACGGTGGATAGGACGGCTTATATGGCCCCGGCGCTTCGCTCTGACTAGGGCGGCTCGGCACTCCAAACATTTGCGTGAACTCGCCGGCTCCTCCGCGCGGCGGTGTATTCGGAGGGGGAGCAGCCTTGCCGAATGGATCGTTTAATGCCGGATGAGGCCGCTGTGCAGGCGCTTCTACCGGTGTTTGAAAAAATCTGGTGAACTCGCCTGGCCCGGAATTGGCAGGTGCCGCGGGTTGTGTGCGTGGAGCAGGCTCCGGCTCTCCCATGGGTGCCTGCACTGGCGATTGAAACATTCTAGTGAATTCCCCAGGGCCCGAAGCAGGGGGCGATTTCGGTGGAGCCGGAGCGGCGGCTGTAGGTGCTGTAGGCTGCGCCGCTTGAAAGATTCTGGTGAAATCGCCTGGGCCAGCTTGCGCGGGTGGCGCGGATTTTGCAACCGGAATATTCTCCGGCAGCGCGGCAGGGATTGCCATAACCTGTGTCACAGCCAAATCCGGATCTTCCACCGGAGCCGGCTTCACCTCCCCGGCGGATGTTACAGGAACCTGAAACATCCGGGTAAACTCGCCGGGTTCGGATTTAGGTGTAGGTTCGACCACAGGAGCCAGCGCCACCGGTGCCGTGGAAGGAACCTGAAACATTCTGGTGAATTCGCCGGGTTCGTTTTTCAAAAACTGCGTTTCCGTTTCAAGTTTGGGTGGGGCGGGAGGTTGCGGTTCCTGCGGCTCGGGGGTAGGGACCACCGGCTCAGGCTCTGCCGGCGATGGTTCCGGCGAGATGAAAGCTGCAGTTGGATGAATCGAGGATGGGTGAACCGCCGGCAAAATCAAAGAGGCATCGCTCCCCTTCCGCGCACTGGGCGAAGTCGAAAACATCCTGGTGAATCCACCCGGCTCAGGTGCCGAAGGCGACGCCCCTGGCGCCGAAGGCACCGGCCCTGGATCGGACTTTCTGCTGAACTCCGACGTCGGCACCTTCCAACTCCCCGCCTTCGCAAAGCGATCCGCGTGCGCCGGGTCGCCGATCCATTGATCGAAGCTTTGCGTTCCGATCCACTCGGACGTAACAACGTAAGAGGTCCCCTCATGGCTGCCGACCTCCAGAATCTCCTGGCTCTTTTCCGGGCCGGCTTGCTGAACGCGTTCCAGCAGCTCCGCCACCTGTCCAGGCTGAGTATCGAAAAGCAAGTGGACACCTACGGTATGGCCGGAAGCCAAATGCCGGGCGCTAAACGTTTTCACTTGCGGGGAAACACCTGTTCCCGGTGCATCGTCCCGCAGGAGTTGTAAGATCTCATATTTGGCGTAAAAGCTCATAGATCCTGCCTTCCGTTCGACCCGATTCTCACCCTATCATGCTACTACCTCCTGCCCACGGCAGCATCGCGCGGCTATGGTAAAGTGAGAGCCAATGCCAGCCTGGCTGACCCTATGAAGCATCTGTCCAGAGTCGTCTGGTCTGAAGGAATGTATTTAGGCCCACACCATTTCCAGGTGCAGAGCCGTTACTTCGAAGATTCCATCCGTTTTGCAACCGCCTCGCTCTGGTATGAAGCGTACGGTCTTGTGGGCTGTGCCCTCGATGCCGAAGCTCTTCACAATGGAACGGTATCCGTACTCCATGCCCGGGGGGTATTTAAGGATGGCCTCGCGTTTCACATGAAGGAATGCGACCCATTACCCCAACCGCGCCACATCGCCGATGTGTTTCCTCCGAACCGTGACAAAGTGACCGTAATGCTCGCGATTCCGGCGCGGAAGCAAGACGGTCTCAATTGCGTGGAAGCGGGCGCCGGGAATGAGCTCTCTGTCCGGTATTTAGCAGAGACCAGTCTTCTGCATGACGAAATCAGTGGCATTGACGAGAAACCTGTTCGCCTCGGCCGCAAGAACATTACACTACTCCTGGATACCGAACCTACTGACGGATTCCAAACGCTCCCCATCGCGAGAGTGATGCGGGACTTTTCAGGACACTTCATCTTCGATTCTTCGTTCATCCCTCCGTGCGTTCAGATCACCGCGAGCGAACGCCTGATGAGCATTCTGCAGCGGCTTGTGGAGATTCTGGACGACAAAGGCGCCAGCCTCGCCCGTGGCAAGCAAACCGGCGATAAATCATGGTCGGAATTTTCCACGCGGGATATCGCCAACTTCTGGTTCCTGCACACTGTGAATTCCGCAATCGCGCCGTTGCGTCATCTGTTTCTGTCCAAGCATGGGCACCCAGAAGAGCTTTACATGGAGATGGCCCGTCTAGGGGGTGCGCTCTGCACGTTCGGGCTCGATTCTCACCCGCGCAGCATCCCTCTCTATAATCATCTGGCGCTCGATGAATGTTTCGATGCGCTCGATAAGCACATTCGCTTTCACCTGGAAACCATCGCGCCGACCAACTGCATCGCGGTTCCGCTGAAATCCGTTGGTAATTACATCTATGAAGGCGAGATTACCGATCAGCGCTGCCTCGGCCGCTCTCGTTGGGTTTTTGCAATCCGCTCTCCCATCGGCGAAATGGAGTTGATTTCGCGCACGCCGCACCTGGTAAAATTCTGCTCAAAGCTTTTCGTGCCGGAGCTTGTAAAACGGGCGCTTCCCGGCATGGGCCTCGGGCATCTGCCAATTCCGCCTTCCGCGATTTCGGCCACCGTGGAGACACAATATTTCGGCATCAATAAGGCAGGTCCTTGCTGGGACCACATCGTCCAGACAAAACAGATCGGCGTCTATATCCCAGGCGAAATCCCCGATCCATCCCTGGAACTGCTGGTAATTTTGGAATCTTGAACGTATGGCATCTAACCTCGATCGACGTGCTGAAAACCTTGCATTTGCATTCCAGGAAGTACTGACGGTCAGCGAGCGGCTCCGCGCCAATCGCCAGGCTGTTTCCGATGCGCCCAGCTTCCGCGCACAAATTCGAGAAGCGCTGAAGATGGCCGATAACGAAGCTCGCAAACGCGGCTACACGGCGGATGACGTGCAGTTGTCCATTTTCGCGGTGGTGGCCTTTCTCGATGAATCGATTCTGAACCTGCGCAATTCCATCTTCGCCGAATGGCCGCGGCAGCCCTTGCAGGAAGAGATGTTCGGGCATCATGTTGCCGGCGAGATCTTTTTTCAGAACCTGCAGAAGATTCTAGGCCGTGACGATTCGCAGGAGACCGCCGATCTTCTGGAGGTATATCACCTCTGCCTGCTGCTTGGCTTCGCCGGGCGGTATAGCTTGAGTGGCCGCGGCGAGCTTCGCTCGATCATCACCACCGTGGGCGACAAAATCCGACGCATCCGGCAAGCTTCCACAAATCTCTCACCGGCATGGGCCCTGCCGAAAGAGAATGTGCAGGTGGGCGGGTCCGATCCCTGGATCAAGCGCCTTCTGTTTGGCTCCGTGGGATGTTTGGTGCTCGCATTGATGCTCTTTGTATTCTTCAAGATTTCACTCAGCTCTGGTGTCACCAGTCTTGAGCGCGTGGCCTCGCAAGGGCGGAGCTAGACCATGAATTATTACCTCGTAGCAGCCGGTGCGTACATTGTTTACGTCGTCGGCGCCTTTGCCACCGCAAAGATGATGAACCTGGCAGGCGACAAGTTCTACATCCTCTTCGGTGCGCTCGCCATCCTGGGCTTATTAGCCTGCGGGGCTTTCGTGTGGTTCAAGACGAAGTACTCAAAACCCGATGCCGGCCAGGCGTCCGCGCCGGAAGCGGGTGGTGGCGATGAGTTAGACGTCCTGATTCGCGAAGCGGAAACTCGGCTCTCCGCCTCAAAGCTCGCCCAGGGCGCCAGCATTGGCAATCTGCCGTTGCTCTTCATCATCGGCGAGAACGGTTCCACCAAGACAACCACCGTTGTGCATTCCGGTATCGAGCCTGAGCTGCTGGCAGGACACGTGTACCAGGACACCCAGGTAGCCCCAACACGGTCCGCAAACGTGTGGTTTGCCCGCAATATGATTTTCGCCGAAGCCGGTGCCAAATTTCTCACCGATTCCGCCGCTTGGATTCGCCTCGTCCGCCGGTTGAAACCAGGAAATCTGAAATCGGTTGTCGGCGGAAACACCCAAGCACCCCGCGGAGTACTGCTCTGTTTCGACAGCGAAACATTCACACACCCAAATGCTTCAGATCAACTCACGGCCATGGCGCGAAATCTGCAAACTCGCCTTGGAGAAATCTCGCAGACACTCGGCATTAGCCTGCCCGTTTACGTGCTTTTCACGCGATCCGACCGTCTCCCCTTTTTCGCCGACTACGTACGAACTTTGAGCAACGAAGAAGCCGCGCAGGTGCTGGGAGTCACCCTTCCCATCCGTTCCAAAAACAACACGGGAGTGTACGCCGAAGAAGAAACCCAGCGGATCAACGGCGCCTTCACCGGCCTCTACCATTCTCTCTGCGATAAGCGGAATGAGTTCCTTGGCCGCGAAAGCGATCCGGAAAAACTCCCCGGCGCCTACGAGTTCCCCAGGGAGTTCCGCAAAATCCGCGGCCCCTTAGTGCAGTTCCTTGTAGACGTCTGCCGCCCCAGCCAGTTGCGCGCCAGCCCCTTCCTGCGTGGCTTCTACTTCTCCGGAGTCCGGCCAGTGGTTGTAAATGAGGCGATGGTTTCCCAAGCTCCACAGGCGGCCGCTCAACAAAACTACAATCCCAGCGGGAGCGCGACCGGCATCTTCCACATTCCACAGATGCAGGCAGCGGCAGCGCAAGCCGCGCCGCAATTTACCGGGACGAAAAAGGTTCCGCAGTGGCTGTTCCTGCCGCAGCTCTTTCATCAAATCATTCTGCAGGACCGCGCTGCCATGGGCGCAAGCGGGTCCAGCTTAAAAACAAGCAAACTGCAGCGCATCCTGATGATTGCCGCAGCCGTGCTCTGTCTTGTATTCAGCATCGGAATTCTCGTTTCCTATCTGAATAACCGCTCTCTCGAAAATCAGGCGCTCACCGCTGCGAATGAGCTTGCACAATCGCCCGCGCCCGGTACAGGACTGCCTTCCAAACCGGATCTGGTCCGTCTGGAAACACTGCGCAACACACTCGAAATTATCAATGAGCATCGGAACAGCGGCGTGCCCATGTCTCTCCGCTGGTTCCTGTATTCCGGTGATGCCATCTATCCGCACGTGCGGCAGGCCTACTACAACAATTTCGGAAAATTGCTCTTTTGGCAAACGCAGGCCGGCTGGCGCGAGGCTCTTAGTAAACTTCCATCCGCACCGGGCCCAACCGATCCTTACCGTCCGGTCTATGACACTCTCAAGGCGTATCTCATCACGACGTCGAACCACGAAAAGAGCACTCGCGATTTTCTCTCGCCGTTCTTATTCAAGTCATGGTCCGCCGGAAAAGATGTGGAAGGAATCAAGGAACTTGCCAACAAGCAGTTCGATTTCTTCAGTGAAGATTTGCGCCTCGGAAATCCTTATCCGCCGCCTTCAGAATCGACCGCGGTCGCCCAGGGCAGAGTCTACCTCTGGGGATTTGGCGGAGCCAAGCGCGTCTACCAGGAAATGATCAACGACGCGTCGCAGCGCTTCAAGCCGGTTTCCTTCACCAGGCAATTTCCCGAGGCGACCGTCGCCGTCACCGACAGCTACGAAGTTCCCGGCGCATTTACCAAGGACGGATGGGCTTTCATTCAGGATGCAATCAAGAAATCGGACAAATATTCCCGCGCCGATTGGGTTTTAGCGAATTGCCCAACCGACAAGGTGAATTGCAGCACCGCAAACATTCCACCCGCCACCATGCAGCAGCAGTTGCAGGACGACTACTCCGGCGACTTCATCACTCAGTGGCGCAATTACCTGAAGAACGGGCGGGTGCTTCCGTACACCTCATTGAAGGATGCAGCCGACAAACTCGATATGCAGCGGAGCAATCGGCCGCCCCTGATGCAGTTGCTGTGGCTCGCGGGTCAAAACACCGGCGTCGATTCGAAGAAAGTGAAAGAGGCTTTCGACTCGGTTCAGCAAGTCACTCCCGTCAGCCTTGGCAATACGTATTCGGGCGATGCCAATCGTCCGTATCTCTCCGCCATCGGCGATCTGCAGATGTCCATTCTGGAAGCTTCCAAAGCTCAGGGCACGCCGGACCCCGCAACCGTTGCGGCCAGCCGCTCCAAGGCATTGCAAGCTTTGAACACGGTCAAGCAAATGGCCGGTAGGTTTGCGCCCGACAGCCAAGCCAAGATGGACACTGTGGTTTCAAAGTTGATGGAAGCGCCTATTACACAGGCCGATGGCATCCTGGGCAATCTGGGTCCAGCCGAACTGGCCGCGAAAGGCAAAGCTCTCTGCGATCAGTTCCGGCTGGTTGCAACCAAGTTTCCGTTCAATCCCAAAGCACAAACCGACGTCAGCCTCCAGGAACTCGCGGCGCTGTTGAAGCCGGGTGAAGGCGCGCTCTGGGCATTCTACGATGCTAATCTCAAGACGGCACTTCCGAAACCCGCGTACAGTGAAAACTCCGCCGCCGGTATTCCATTGACTCCGCGCTTCATTGCGTTCTTCAAGAACGCTGCGGCATTTTCCGAAGTGATTTACAAAGATGGAGCCGATCCAAAAATCTCATACAAGGTAACGCCGTTAAGATCCGATAACATTGAAGATTTGGCCATGACGCTGGATGGGCAGGTTCTCAATGCCCCTGTCAGTGGAGGCTCCGCGAAGGCATTCACCTGGATCGGCAGCGCAACCCACAACGCCGCACTCTCCGCCAAAGGCGTTCCGCCATCCACCTACCAGGGCCTCTGGGCTCCGTTCCACCTGTTTGCGGATGCGGAGAAGTTCGATCAGGCCGGCTCCGGATATAACATGGAATGGTATCTGCGGCTGAGCTTTGCCAAGACGCAAGCGGGGTCGAATGCCGCGCGCTTCAACCTCGATCTCGGCGCGATTCCGGTCTTCTTCCGCGGCAATTTCGCCGGTATGCAGTGCATTTCCCAGGTGGCAAAGTAGAGTGGAGCTTCCCGCAAGAATCGGCAAATACGAGCTGGAAAAATTTCTTGGCGGCGGCATGTCGCATGTCTATCGCGCGCGCGACACCGTGATTGGGCGCACCGTCGCGGTCAAGATTCTCACGGAACAGGGCTGCTCCGATCGCGAAGCCAAGGCGCGATTCCTGCTGGAAGCGCAGATGTCCGGCAACATCGCGCACGAAAACATCATCAGCATCTTCGATTACGGCGAGGAGCAGAATCGCCCGTACATCGTTATGGAATTTCTGGTTGGCCAGGATCTTCGCGACGCCATCAAGAATAACCAGACTGGCGGTCTCGACGACAAGCTCCGCATCGCTCTTCAGATCGCGCGTGCACTGGAGCATGTCCATTCACGGAAGATCATCCATCGCGACATCAAGCCGGAAAACATTCATCTGGACGCATCCGGCAAAGCGAAACTGATGGATTTCGGCATCGCAAAGGCTGAGGGTCTCACCATGACCCGCGCCGGCTTTGCCCTGGGGACGCCGTATTATATGGCCCCGGAGCAAGTGTTGGGCGAAACGGTCACCGATGCCGCGGATATCTATGCATTTGGAATTCTGCTTTACGAATTGCTCAGCGGAATGAAGCCCATCACCGGGGACACCGTCGAACGGCTGTTCTATGTCATCCTCAATGAGCCGCTAAATCCTCAGCCCCTGGTGCAGAATGGTGTCCCGCATCCTATCGTCGATTTAATTCTGCGCTGTACTGCCAAGAAGGCCGCCGGGCGGCCTCAAAGCTTCACCGCCGTCGCCGCCGAGTTGGAAAAGTTCCTGAAAAAGCCAGAGCCGGTCCCCGTCATGTCGGCTCCGAAGAGCGGCAAATTAATAGCGGGCGTGATTGCAGCCGTCATGTTGATCGCCGTGGTAGGTTCCATCTGGTATGCGTGGCCCAAAGCAAGACCGAAGCTGGACCAAACTATCGGCACCGAAACGGGACAGATGATGCTGGTCCCCGGCGGGCGATTTCTTTACGGCGAAGATAAGAAAGTCACCATCGTTCCCGATTTCTACGTGGACCGCACCGAAGTGACCAACGCCGATTATGCGAAGTTCTGCACAGCGGTCGCTCATGCGTTGCCAGCCGGGTTTCTGCAGAATCATCCCACCGATCCAGTAGTCAATATCACCATCGTCGATGCGCAGGCATTCGCCAAGTGGGCGCATAAACGGCTTCCAAACTCACAGGAGTGGGAAAAGGCGGCGCGCGGAACCGACGGCCGCCTCTACCCTTGGGGCAATCAGCCGGAACCCAGCCGTGCCAACGTATCGGACAACCCAAAGTTCCCGAAACCGGCGTTGCTTGCCGCGGATTCCTTTTTTGAGAGCGAAAGCCCATTCAAAGCGCTCAACATGACGGGAAACGTGCTGGAGTACGTCGATGACCAGATCACGCCCAGTCCGGCTGCGGTGCAACAGTTCGCCACTGTTTTGAAGCCGCCCGCCATGGCGAACGAGCCTTGGTACAGCGTAAAAGGCGGATCGTTTGCAAAGCCGCTTGCCGCCGGAGTTGCCTATCAGTGGATTCCCATCCCCGCGCGCTTTTCCGCCCCCGATATCGGGTTCCGGTGCGTTAGAAGCCTACAGCCGCAATAGCATCGCTGGGGCGAGCATTCTCCAATCGAAGAATGATCATGAAAGGTGAATTTTATTCTCAATATCTCGTGATCCTGAAGGCGGGGCTCCGTGTGCGGCGGAGCCGCTCTCCTTTTTGGGCTCTGAGCGAGAATCCGACAGATGGGCCCTGCCAAACCACAACGGTTCAGCGGTCTCCAGATTGCACACCACCGTGAGGAATTTGCCCTTCTTGCCCCGGTAGATTTCGTCCACCCCCATGTGTCGTAACGGTGGCAGTCGCCGCTTCGCCTCCCACCGCTCCAAGTAGCGCAGATCGATGGCGCGCACCGTGCTCTCCGCCAGACCCATCCGTCGCGCCACCTGGCGCGCCGCCGCACTCTCGCAAGCTTGTCCCACGGCCTCCTCGAAGCGCTTGCTATACGGCGCCTTGCTCGGCAACTGGGCCACCTTCTCAGCCCGTATCCCGCAACGCGGGCACCTCACCCGATACGTCTCCACCGCCACCGTCGTCGTGTACTCAAAGCAGGGTAGATCGCGCACTTCCCGCTCGCAGACTTCGTGGATCTTACTAGCCGGTATGTGCTCTCCACACCGAGAACAAATCAACTTCAACCCGGTCTTCTTCCGCCTCGCCCACAGCTTCAGCTTCTTGCCATACTCGTCGATCTCCATGCGATAGACCTTGTATCCAGGCCATCCAAGAACCCTCGTCCAGTCGTGTTCTCAGGCTGGCTGTTATTCAGATAGAGGCGCAGATGGCGAGCGGTCCTGGGAACGGGCGACATCCGCTCCCAGGACCAATTGGAGGACCATGCGGGGAGAGGAAGTGGCAGAGGGAAGGTCAGCCGCGGACAGCTCTACGGCGACGGATAACCAGGGCGGCCAGGGCGGCGCCGGCCAGGAGGAAAGAGGCGGGTTCGGGCACTGCCGGCACCAGGAAACCCTTAATCTCCCCGCCAGGGAGGAACGTGCTATGAACGTTCAGGTATGCCCTTCCCTGCGCTAAACCGAGCGCCAACGCGGCTTCCGCTCCCGCCGCTGTGCCTCCGTTTGCTGTCACGAACGCTGGGTTAAACTTCGCAAGTAGGGTGTCGTCGAACGACATCAAGTAGCTCCCGGACGTAACACCTATCGGGAAACCAGGGAAGATCTCGGTGGCACCGCCGCCGATCCTGCCGACAAACGGGACTTCCGTGCAGCAGTGAATGTGCGAAGGAAAAGCAGTCGTGGTCCCCAGCAAGCCCGCGAAGTTGACCGACACGATCAACGAGTGGGCGCCTGTATCGATGGTTACGAATGCAAACCCGGTCCCGGGCGATGCGTTCGGCGGGCTTTCGTTCAGACCGTTCAAGATCGCAGAGTAAGAAATGGGTGCGGCAAATGCCGTGGCTCCGAAGAGCAGAGCGGCACACAAACCGAATTGGGTGGTTTTCATGTTAAATCCTCCTATCAGATTTAAGGTGCATGGTTATTATTGCTTGCGTGGGACATGTTGCAAGGTACTTGCGCAGAGTTTACAACCTGCGTGGATTGCTGCAAACATTGCGGCGTGGGTTTGGCGTCGAAAGGAGGTTCCGCTGCTGAAGCGTCGTCCGGTTCGCGGCCGGCCGATAGCTCGTGGAACCCCCGGCCTGGATCTGAACCGGATACGTTCCGCCTCTTGCAACCTCGGCAGGGTAGATCAGGATCGGGCCGTTCGAAAGAGCCTACCGGGTATCGTAACAGCGCTTATTCGTGCCGTAACGCGACCATACCATCGCCCCCTCAAGCCCTCGCCGCGAATCGCCTGGATGACGAACGACATAGTCGCAATGTCCGAATGGATCCAGGATGGTACGGCAAACCCGGGTGCACGGCTCCTTCCAGGTTGTGGCGCGTCGGACGGTCTTGTTTTAAGTGGATCTGATGCACTCATGAGTCCGACCCGGATCGAGAGGTCGATTCTGACCAAATGCGGGTCAAGCCTTCCGCGAGCGATGCGGCAATGTTGAGAATGTTGCAGGCAACAGGAACCAAGGCCGCGTAAAATGACGGCCCGTACAGATTCTCGCGCAGAGCCCCTTTTTGTTTGAATTGAAAAAACACAATATCATCGTCATCGCGAGTCCCGCGAGGGAAAGTGGGAAACCTGGGTTTGGTTTTCCACTTTCTCTCGCGGGGCGAAGACCGACATTTCCACGCCCGGTTTTCGTATCACGCCAACCGCAGTGGAACGGGCGATTCGATCTTGCAGCGGCACAACAAGTCGGTCTTGGCGGCAGTCATCTTCCGAGCGCATTCCGTATCGCTCATCTGCAGCGCGGTTTTGTCCAACTGCGCAAAGCTCATGTTTGACTTTCAATGTTTCTCCGCCTCCGGCAACGACTTCAGCTTGTCGTACGGCGTCGCATAATCCTCGCGCTTGTACTTCCGCTGCCGCTTGCCTCGGGCGTCCAAACTGACCGTTGCAAATCCGCACGGGCGGTGGAAGTTCAAGTAAGGGTTCAACTGCGCCGTGTAGAACTTCTGAACTGTGTCGGCATGCTCGGCGGGGATGTGTCCATAACCCAGATG
>JBBPYD010000248.1:0-16100 GCA_038200305.1 Bryobacterales bacterium | reverse complement strand
AGTATGGCGGAGGCCGGGGTCATCTGACCACCCGGCAGAACGTTCAATACCATTTTGTGCCGCTGGCAAATGTGCCGCCGCTTCTGCATCTGCTGGCGGAAGTCCGGCTGACCACGCGGGAAGCTTGCTACAACACGGTTCGCAATGTGACGGCGTGCCCTACCGCCGGTTTGACGCACAACGAGATTTTCAACGTCAATCCTTATGCACAGCGGTTGGCGTATACATTTCTGCACAGAGAACTGACGGATAGCATGCCGCGCAAGTTCAAATTTGCATTTTGCGGTTGCGCAAAGGACTGTATGCTGGGCGCGATTCACGACATTGGCATCCGCGCGGTGATCCGGGAAGAAAATGGCGTGCAAACGCGCGGTTTCCGGCTGGTGGTTGGTGGTGGATTAGGACCATTGCCGAACGAAGCCGCCGTTCTGGACGAATTCCTTCCGGTAGAGCTTTTGGTGAGCCGTGCCGAAGCGGTGCTCCGGATTTTTAACAAGTACGGGAACCGAAAGAACAAGAATAAGGCCCGGCTGAAATTTGTGCTCCGGGAACGCGGGATTGAGTGGCTGAAGAACGCTGTTGACGAGGAATATCAAGACATTCTCGCCAATGGTGGCATTCCGACGCCCGACAGCGTTCCGGAAGGTTTTGGCGGTTTCGAAACGAACCCGCAACCGGTCGGGAGTGGGGCGCTGCTGCCTATTCTGGATGGCGGCGGCGCAGACGATCCGGAGTTCGATCACTGGCTGGAAACGAACGTCGCGGATCAGCGGCAGGCTGGATACGCAATTGTCACGGTGAAGGTGGATCAAGGGAATTTGACTGGCGAACAGATGCGAGGGCTGGCCAAAATTTCCGTGGACGCAGGGGACGGCAAGATCCGGTTCACCATCGCGCAGAATGTGGTGCTTGGGTTCCTGCCGGTGGCAAATCTGCGGCGGGTTTATCTGGCATTGCAGAAACTCGGCCTGGCCGGGGCAGGCGTTAGTGAAATAGACGACATTACGACTTGCCCAGGCGCGTGGACTTGCAACCTGGGGATCACGAAGTCAATGACCTTAGGCGCGGCTCTTACAGGTGCGGTCCGAAAATACAAAGATCCGGCGGTGCGGAATCTCTCGATTAAGATTAGCGGATGCCCGAATTCTTGCGGACAGCACTGGATTGCGGACCTTGGGTTTTATGGAAACGCCCGGAAGATTGAGGGCCGGGAACTACCCTACTACCTAATGATGCTGGGGGGCGGGTACGACGAGACTGGCGTGATGCGGTTTGGTCTGGCAGTGAGCAGTATTCCGGCCCGGCTGGCGCCTGTGGCTACGCAGAGAGTGATCGATCATTACATCTTGAACCGGAGCGGGGATGAAAGCTTCCGCGCCTATGTGATGCGGACTAAGATTGAGCATTTCAAGGCCATGGTCGCGGATTTGGCCAAGCCGGCGGAGCTGTTTCCGGACATGTATAAAGATTGGGGCGATGAAGATAACTACTCCCTGCAATTGGGACGCGGAGAGTGCGCCTCGTAAGCAAACGTTAGAAAGTACATAAAAATACGCCAAGCCAACAGATTATGGCTTGGCGTATTTTTTGAGTGCCGGGTCTAGCCCCGTCGTGAATTCTTGGCTGTTTGCGAGCGCGGCGCTTCAAATAGAGCGCCGTTCACCATAGTCTGAACGGGTAGCGTGATGGATGTATCCACCAGTTCCGCCATGGTGCGGATGGGCAAGCCCTCTGCTTCCTTGAGGAAGATCAAGTTAGCGGAATCGGAGCTGAAATCGATTCGAAGCCAATCCCCCGCGCGCACCTGATCGGTCGCGATCAGGTTTGACATCGGCTGCACAAGCAACCGTTCAATGGCGCGTTTCAGATGCCGAGCGCCGTACTTCATATCCGTCCCCTCGCGGAGCAGATGATTCTTGGCCGCGTCAGACGTGTGAAAGATGAACGCACGGTCCGGTGAGGAATTGAAGATCCTCTGCTGAACCATGTTCAGTTCGATGTCCAAAATCTTCTTGAGTTCGGACTCACCCAATGGCTTGAACACGACCACCTTGTCCAGGCGGTTCATGAATTCGGGCGTAAACTTCCGGCGTGCCGCTTCGACACCGCTGCGTGCCACTTTTGCATTCAGCTTTTCGTCCTGCTCGCCGTTCGACGCCATTTCCTTCGCGGCGGCTGCCTGGAATCCTAATTTGGGAGAGATCAAGGAGCTCATTTCAGCCGCACCCAGGTTGCTGGTCATGAAAATGAGAGCGCGGGAGAAGTCCACCTTGCGGTTGTCCCCGAGCGTAAGCGTCCCTTTATCTAAGATGCCCAGTAGAAGGTTCCAGAGAGCATCGCTTGCCTTTTCGATCTCATCGAAGAGAACGAAACTGATCTTCATGGTTTCCGTGTGATATTGATTTATCACTTCCTGGCTAAGCAAGGGGTGCGTCTCACGGTGACCCAGATAGCCGGGAGGTGAACCGATCAGCTTGGCGATCTCATGGCTGTGCTGGAATTCCGCGCAATCGATTTTGATCACCGCGCGGGGGTTCTTCACCAGAGCCTCCGCTGTGGCCTCTACAATTCGGGTCTTACCCGACCCTGTCGGCCCCAGGAAAAGGAAGTTTCCGATTGGCCGTCCAGGAGCACTCATACCAGTAAGGTTCATCTGGTAGATGTTAACGATTTGCTGGATCGCTTCATCCTGACCAATAATCAGTTTACGCAGACTGGTTTCAAGGCACTCCGCCTCTCTTCCTGTTTTGCTCGGATCCAATGTCATGTTCAAGCGAGCCATCGTGATCTCCCTTCAGCGTCTCTCTCTAACGCTTCTGCCTTTGTACTAGCAACTGTCGTGCCAATCCAAAACGCCACTGCAAACAGGAGGAGATTACGGTCTTTTAATCCGAATGTCCTATTTTGGCGGCCGGGACGGTCTCATTTCGATCCGGCTGATTAGCGTTCTGGAAGGCATCGACAGGATATCCATCACCACTTGTGCAACGTCTTCCGGCGCAATCTTCCAGGATGCGGATTCTGTTTCAGAGCTAAAGCCCGTCCGCACGCTTCCGGGCATCACGTATGTGATGCGAACGTTATCGTTGCGATGATCCAGCATCATCGCTTCGCTGAATCCATTCAACGCGAATTTTGAGGCGTTGTAGGCGGCTCCGCCGGCGAACGCGTTCTTCCCGGCGAGACTACTTATATTGATAATGGAACCGCCCCCGCGCTCTATCATCTTCGGCAATGCCTCATGGCAACAATAGAAAACACCATTCAGATTGGTGTCGAGCGTCTTATGCCAGTCGTCGAGAGTGAGATCGCGGACACTCCGAAAGATACCCACCCCCGCATTATTTACAAGGATGTCGATCCCTTCAAACTCCGCTTCCACGAAGCGAAAGAAATTTGCAACCTCGTTGCTGTTCCTTACATCCAGGGCTCTGCCGATAAATTTACCCTTACTTCGGGGAGCGAGATCTGAAACGGTTGCGGCGACCGCTTTCTGTGAGCGTGCGCAGATGGCCACGGACGCTCCCGCGAGTGCAAGGGCTTCGGCGATGGCGCGGCCGATTCCCTGGGTTCCGCCGGTCACCACAGCGTGCTTACCATTGAGTGAAAAGCCAAGTGTCATAACGCGATGGTATCCAAATGTCCAAGCCTGAGGCACTGACTCGCTATACTGGAATTTCATGCACGATCTAAGCGTCTTCTGGTTGCGCGCGGCTGTTGCGCTGTATTCCATTGGACTTCTTCAGACCATTCAAACCGTGTTGCGGCGCCGCGCGCACATGTACGGCTTCGTGCTAGGCGCCTTCTGCGTTGCGGTGGTGCTGCACGGGGTTTCCCTGGCGGAGACCGCCTGGATTGAAGGACAGTTCCCAGTCAATAATTTCTATGAATCGATCGCTGCGTGTGCGTTCGTGGTAGCGGTTCTATTCCTGTTCGTCTACTGGCGCTACCAATTTCAGGGCTTAAGTGTTTTTCTATTTCCCCTGATATTCCTTATGACGTTGATTGGGTCTATGCAGTTTCCAGTCAGCTCATGGTCCACCAAAACTGCGCGGAACGCATGGCTCATCGTGCATGTGTTGCTGGTGCTGCTCGGTTACGCGGCCTTACTGTTAACGGCGGTAGCGGCGGTGTTTTACCTTGTGCAGGAAAGGCAACTGAAGAGTAAGCGGCCGGGGGTGTTTTTCGACCGGCTGCCGCCGCTCGGCACGCTGGACGACCTGGTTTCCCAATCGATGGGATTCGGCTTTGCGCTGCTAACTGCCGGGGTGATCGCGGGATGTATCTGGGGTTTCATCGAATCGGGAACCAGGTGGCTGGGCGATCCAACGATTACGTTTTCTTTTATAACGTGGGGTTTTTGCCTCGTAATGGTTTTCCTGCGCGTGACAGCGGGATGGCGTGGCAGGAAAGCCGCGGTGATGGCGATCACCGTCCTGGGCTGCTCGGCCGCAACGTGGATAGTGCATGTGGGGCTGCGGTCCTTGTTTGTGCAATGAAGAACAGCCAATGAAACTGTGGATTACAGGGGTGAATCACCGCACGGCTCCCGTGGCAATTCGCGAGCGCCTTGCGTTTAAGGATGGCGATCTTCCGGTAGCACTGAAGGACCTTTGCAGGCGGCCTGGATTGGTGGAAGGCTTAATTCTCTCCACGTGTAACCGGGTGGAAGTTGCGGTTACCTCCGATGAGGATGTGGATCCGCAGAATTGCGTGGAAGAGTTTCTGGCGTCTTGGTCGCGAAATGGCGACCGGGCGTGGATGCAGCCCTATATATACGGCTTCGGTGGAAGGGAAGCGATTCGCCACCTCTTCCGTGTGGCGGCCAGCCTGGATTCGATGGTGATTGGGGAGCCGCAGATTTTGGGCCAGCTAAAATCCGCGTACTCGGTGGCTAAGTCGCAGGGCGTGCTTAACGGTTTTCTGGACACCGTGCTGACGCGGGCCTTCAGTGTCGCCAAGCGAGTACGCAGCGAGACGGAGATTGGCGTGAACGCGGTATCGGTGAGCTATGCCGCGGTGGAGTTGGCGCGTGAGATTTTCGGATCGCTCGCCAGCAAGAAGGTGATGCTGATCGGCGCCGGCAAGATGTCGGAGCTTTCGGCGCGGCATCTGTACCGGTCGGGCGTGTCGCAGATCCTGGTGGCGAACAGGACACGGCCGCGGGCGGAAGAGGTTGCGGAGTTGGTTCGCGGCACGATTGTGGACTACGATCAACTGCCAGCCACACTGCCGGAAGTGGACATCGTGATCGCCTCGAGCGGCGCGCCGAACTATATTCTGCTGAAAGAACAGGTACGCAAGATCATCGAGGCACGGAAGAACCGGCCGATGTTTCTGATCGACATCGCGGTGCCGCGGAATATCGATCCCGCGGTGAACGAACTGGACAACGTATTTCTCTACGACATCGACGATCTGCAGAGGGTGGTGGATAAGAACCTGCGCGGGCGCATTGACGAAGCCGCGGAAGCCGACAAGATTATCGTGGAAGAGGTGGATCGCCTGGAGGCTTGGGTCCGCACGCGGGAGGTGGTTCCAACCATCGTTAGTTTGCAGGCGCAACTGGAGCAGTGGCGCGCGGGCGAAGTAGAGAAGATGCGCGGAAAGTTTGGCGCGCTGACGCCTCAACAGGAGGAAGCGCTGGAGGCGTTGACGCGGGGGATCGTCAATAAGATTGCCCACGGACCGATTTCGGAGTTGCGGAAGAACGCGGGGAATCCGAGTGGAGTGCATGTGCTGGATGCGATCCGGAAGGCGTTCCGGCTTTGTGATTGAGCTTCCGGTTTCCATGAAGGCGGGGATGACATTGTGCTTGTAATCGGCTCGCGCGGGTCGAAGCTCGCGCTGTGGCAGGCTAACTACATCAAGGGACGGCTGGAGGCGTTGAACCAGGAATGCCGGATTGAAGCGATCAAGACCACCGGCGACATGGTGACGCACGTGCCGATGAAGGAAGTTGGCAGCAAGGGGATTTTTACCAAGGAAATCGAAGACGCGCTGTTGGAGCATCGCATCGATTTGGCTGTCCACAGCTTGAAAGACATGCCGACCGAGTTGCCGGATGGACTTGCGATCACGGCGACGCCGCAACGGCAGGATGCGCGCGATGTATTGATCGGACGTAAACTGGCCGATCTGGCACCGGGTTCGCGAGTGGGTACGGGCTCGTTACGAAGGATCGCGCAGTTACATGCGTTGCGTCCCGACTTACAAATTGAGACCATTCGCGGCAATGTGGATACCCGTATTCGCAAACTGGATGAAGGGGAATACGATGCGATTGTGCTTGCCGCGGCCGGCTTGAAACGGCTTGGCCTTGAGGACCGGATCAGCGAATATATCGCGGTGGAGACGATGTGTCCAGCGGTGGGACAGGGCGCGCTGGCCATTGAGACCCGGCTAGACGGCGGACTTGGAATGCAGGCCAGCCAGAAGTTGGATCACGCTGGTACGCGCGCGGCGATCACGGCAGAGCGTGCCGTACTGGCGAAGCTCGGCGGCGGCTGCCAGGTGCCCATGGGCGCGTATGGCGAGGTGCGTGCCGATGCTTTGCACTTGCGTGCCATCGTGATTTCGCCTACCGGCGCGCGCGTTATACGGGATGAGATTTCGGGAGCGGCTTCACAAGCCTACGAGATCGGATCGAGCATGGCGGAGCGCCTTCTGGCGGCAGGCGCAGGCGAGATTCTGGCGGGCGGACAGGTGGCGCTGCCGCGTGTGTAAGAGGCGTTCTGGCCTACATCGCCACCACATTGTATACAGGTCTCACGGAGGGGACGACGTAACGAGCAATCTGCCGACTTTGTGCTTACACTGCCACGAATCTGTGCATGGCGGTCTCGTTAAGATTTACCCAGCAGAAGGCGCGCCCATCGACGCCAATGGGCCTGTTAGATTTGACTTTTCATCGGGGTGGCGACCCAAAGGAGCGTCTGACTAGTGAGACAACTTCGGCCATATCAGTTAGAGGCTCTAGAGCGGTGTAAGGAGAAGCTCGAAAGCGGCGTCAACCGTCAGGTAATCAAACTACCTACGGGTCTGGGCAAAACGCCGTTTCTAGCGTCTCTACCAGATGCACTCAATTTCAAGCGTCGCATGATGGTGTTGGTGCATCGAGAGGAGCTGGCAACCCAGGCTGCGGATAAGCTACGAACGTGGAATCCGACGCGCACTGTTGGGATTGAGATGGGCAGTAGCTCCGCTGGTAACGCACAGCTTGTAGTTGCGAGTGTTCCAACGATTGGTCGTAAGGGCAGTCCGAGACTGACACAGTTCAACCTAGCCGACTTCGATGCAATCGTAGTCGATGAGTGCCACCGAAGCACGGCTGACTCTTACAGAACGGTCTTCAATCACTTCAATGTCTTTGAGGATCGTAAGAGGCTATTGCTCGGGGTTACAGCGACGCCCAACAGGGCAGACGGTAGGGGCCTCGGTGAGATTTACGAAGAGATCGTTTACGAGCGAGACCTGATATGGGGAATCAGAGAGGGCTGGCTGTCCGACCTTAAAGGTATAAAGATCAGTACGCACACGAGGCTGGACGACGTTCACACCAAAGCCGGCGACTTTGATCTTGGTGAACTCAGCCTCTGCGTCAATACCTACGCCATGAATGACCTGACCATTCGCTCCTGGTTGGAGCATGGCAAGGATCGGCAGACGATTGTCTTCGCCGTGGATGTGAAACACGCGCAGGATTTAGCTGAGGCATTCAAACGCTACGGTGTTGCGGCTGAAGCTATTTGGGGGGACGACCCGCACCGCCACACAAAGGTAAAGGCTCTTAGGACGGGCGGTCTCCGTGTTCTTGTCAACTGCCAGATATTGATTGAGGGGTTCGACTGCTGGCAGGTTGGGTGCATCGTCATGGATCGGCCTACGGAGAGTCCGCTCCTGTTCACTCAGGCCGTGGGGAGAGGTACCAGAATCCCAGACGGCGTGAACAACCTCATCGAAGCACGGCAGCAAGGACTGAAGATCGAGAAGGAAGACTGCATCCTGATCGACATGGTCCACGCAACGAGTCGTCACAGTCTGGTGACCTTGCCGTCCCTGTTCGGTCTCAATAAGAACGCGGATCTGCGCGGCAAGAAGATCACTGACGTGATGGACGAGGTTGAGCAGATAAAGAAGGCGTCTCCCCTAGTGGACGTGACAAAGGTCACCGACATCAAGGATCTGAAGAGTTACGCACAGCAAGTGGATCTGTTCAAGGTCAAGTTCCCTGAAGAGATCACCAAGCTGTCGCCGTATCAATGGCACGACACTGGCAAAAATTCCTACGTTCTACTGCTCACGGGTAACGAGTCTGTGACCGTCCTGCCTGACCTTCTGGGCGTATGGCACATCGTTGGAACGATCAACGGTAACAAGGTAAGGGATAAGCGCAAGTCGATGGCGGCTGCGATCACTGAGGCCGACTTCAAGGTCGATCTCCTCGGTGGCCGCAGGCTCACGTTGCTCGTTAAGCGTGCAGTGAAGTGGCACGACGAAGAGCCGACCAAGGCTCAGTTAGGGCTGTGCAAGCTCATGAAGATAGACGTTCCGCCCGGGGCCACGAAGGGCGAGGTCCATCTGAAGTTGGGACAAAGACTGGTTGAAAATAAACGAAAACGAGAATTAAAGGAGGTGCAGATATGAAGACGATTCATTTGGTTACTGAAGATGACACGTCTCGCGCGGTCTTCACTGGTACTGTTCTGTCCGCGTGGACCATAGTAGGACAAGCGCTGTTAGAGGTTGACCTATTATGACTGAAGAGCAGTACCCACGTGAGGGCTTTGGTCGTTGATACATTTCCTCTGCAAGGAGACTAGGTGACAGAAGTAGAAACAGAGCAAACAAAAACAGAACTACTCATGGCGCAGCTTAGCTGGGCCACGCGGCCTAGCGGTAACGGGGAGAACGTGGCGGTGCAGATGTGCCCGTTTTGCTCTAACACTAACTGGAAGTTCTTTGTTCACGTTGGCGGTGAGAAGGACGGATTGTTCTCTTGCAAGGTGTGCTCCGAGCAGGGGAACTTCTATACCTTGCGGGAGAAACTAGGAATCCGCACAGTTTACGAATGACCGCTTCAGGAAAGGTGTACCTGGTGGGAGCGGGACCGGGTGATCCTGAGCTGCTTACGCTGAAGGGCAAGCGGGTGCTCGGCCTTGCCGACGCGGTGCTGTTCGATCATCTGGCGAATGACGCATTGCTGGACTTGGCTCCGGTGGAAGCCGAACGCATCTACGTCGGCAAGAAGAAGGCCGTGCACAGTCACAAGCAGGAAGAGATCGCTGCCATGATGATCGACCGCGCGCGGCAGGGCCGCACCGTGGTGCGTTTGAAGGGCGGCGACCCGTTCATCTTTGGGCGCGGCGGGGAAGAGGTGGAGGCTCTGGCTGAGGCTGGCATTTCCTATGAAGTGGTGCCCGGCGTCACATCGCCATTGGGCATTGCGGCGTACACGGGCGTGCCGCTTACGCATCGCGAGCATACCTCAGTGGTCACCTTTGTGACGGGCCACAGCGTAGAGGGAATCGACTGGAGCAAGGTGGGCGCGTCCGAGACGCTGGTCATCTTTATGGGAGTGCATTTCGTGGCGGAGATCGCGCGCGAACTGCTGGCGTCGGGACGGCCGCCGGAGACTCCGGCCATGGCTGTGCGATGGGGAACGCGGCCGGATCAGCATACGGTGGCAGGCACGCTGGCGACGTTGCCGAAGCTGATCGAAGAGCACCATCTCACGCCGCCCGCGACGATCATCATCGGCGATGTGGTTAGCTTGCGCGAGAAGTTGAACTGGTATGAAAAGCTGCCGTTGTTTGGGAAGCGGATCGTGGTGACACGGGCGCGCGGGCAATCGAGCGATTTCACCGGGAAACTGCGGGCTCTGGGCGCCGAGGTGATGGAAGTGCCGGTGATTGCATTGCGGCCTGCCACGGATTATTCGGCGCTCGACGATGCGCTTGCACGGTTAGCCGAATACGATTGGCTGATTTTTACGAGCACGAATGCAGTGGAGTATTTTGTTGCGAGACTCGACAACTCCAGAGTGGATCTTCGATCGTTGCGGGCGCGCATCTGCGCTATCGGTCCTGCTACGCGGGCCGCAGTTGAGGCACTGCACTTGAAAGTGGACGTGACGCCGGCCGAGTCCATGGCGGAAGGTATCGCCGATACATTTCGCGCGTTCGACATGAAGGGAAAACGGGTGCTGATGCCCAGGGCGGCGGCCGCGCGCGAGGTTGTACCGGATGCGCTGCGCGAAATGGACGCAATAGTGGACGCTGTGGATGCCTATCGGAATGTGATTCCCGAGAATGCGGAAACCAGGGCGCGGGAAGTATTCGGACAGGCGCGGCGGCCGGATTGGGTCACGTTCACCAGTTCCTCCACCGTAAAGAATCTGCTCGCCGTGGCGGGCGCCGGGGCTCTGGAGGGAGTGCGGGTGGCTTCCATCGGCTGCGTTACATCCAGAACTGCCGCGATGCATGGCGTGAAGGTGGATGCCGAGGCGGCGGTGGCCAGCGTGGACGGATTGATAGAAGCAATTCTGTCCGCGTGCCGTTAAGGACTTGCACCCAAGCCATTCGGTAGCAACTTCATTCGATTCTGCACCGCTGCGTCTGCCGGACGAGCTTTCGTAGGCCCATTTCGATCGTCACACTCATTCGAGAGCCTCGATATCATTATCGCGATTGACTCTCCACGATGGACCGTGATAAAACTTCACTACCTTTAGGAATTTCATGTCTCGCAACCTGCTTCTGATTTTGCTGTGTATCGCCAGTGTACTGCTGGCTCAATCTGAACGTGGAAACATTACGGGTACTGTTTCAGACCCAAGCGGCGCGGCCGTGCCCGATGCACAGGTGGCGATCACAAACCGCGCCACGAACAACGTGGTGAATATTCCAGTCACACAGAGAGGCGATTACAGCGCCCCGAGTTTGCCGCCGGGCAATTACCGGATTGAGGTGACAGCACCTGGATTCAAGCGCTTCGTGCAGGATAATGTGACTCTCACGGCGGCCGGAACCATTCGTCTGGATCTGCAATTACAGCTAGGCCAGGTGAGCGATACGGTGGAAGTCACCACCGCGGTCGCTCAGATCCAAACCGATAATGCGAAGATCTCCACTTCCGTCCAAAACAAGCTGGTGGATGAGTTGCCACTGGTGGTGGCCGGGGCGATGCGCAGTCCATTTGATTTGGTGACGATCACACCCGAGTCCAAGGGCAGCGGTGGAAATCTCTCTCTCGGCGGAGGACAGGCGGCGGCTTGGGACGCCACGCTGGACGGCGTGTCAGTTACGACAAACCGGTCCGCGAACACTGCTGAGATTGCCTACAATACGCCTTCGGTGGAAGCCATCACGGAATTCACCGTGGACACGAATGGATTCAAGGCCGAGTACGGGCAGGCCGGCGGCGGCGTGATGACGTTCGTTTCGAAATCCGGGACGAACGACCTACACGGCTCCGCTTACGACTTTCTACGGAACGACAAATTGGACGCTCGCGGCTTTTTCCCGTTGACCAGATCCGTGTACAAGCAGAACGATTTTGGAGTGACCCTGGGGGGCCCAGTAGTAATTCCAAAACTGTATAACGGGAAGAATCGAACCTTTTTCTTTCTTGCCTATGAAGGATTCCGTAACCGGGTGGGCGCGAACTCCACGATTCTCTCCGTGCCGACACCGGAGATGTATCAGGGCGACTTCACGAATTGGGTGGATCAGGCCGGCAAGCAACTGACGATTTACGATCCCTCGACGACGCGGCCCAATCCCAATGGAACCGGCTTTATCCGCGACCCCTTTCCAGGAAACAAAATTCCCGCGGCACGGTTCAGCACGTTTAGTACTCAGGTGATGGCGTATGGTCAAAAGGTAGTACCGAACCGGCCCGGCATTGTGCCAGGAACCAGCGGTTATGTGCGGAACAACTATATTGTCACTTCCGGAACCACGGTTTCCCCCACTGATAAGGGGAGCTTCAAAGTGGATCAACTGTTGGGGAGCAAACAGCGCTTCGGCTTCCTGTATAACCGCACGGCATACCGGCAAGAGCCTGGTGCAAACGGCCCTTCGGGATTGCCAATTCCGCTGTGGGATGGCCAGATTACTATTTTCGATGCATCCGTTTACCGCTTCAGTCACGATTACACCATTTCGCCGCAAATGCTAAACCACTTGTCGGTCGGCGGGAACAAGTTCATCAAGAACGCATTTTCCGGGGCAACCGGACAGGACTGGAAGAGCAAGCTGTGCTTCAAGGGCGCTGTGGATTGCAATGTGAACTTCCCAGGCGTGACGTTCACTGAGTTCAGTGGCTGGGGCGGCACTGCCTATAACGGAACGGATCAGCCGCAATGGTCGTTGAAAGACGACCTGAGCTACATTCGCGGCAAGCACACCATGAAGTTTGGCTACGCGTTTGAGAGTCAGCGCGCGAACGGATTCGGACAACAGGATATCTCAGGACGCGCCGGCTTCAGCTTCCTTTCCACCAGCGTTCCGGCAGCGACGTCCGCCACCAGCGGAAGTTCGTTCGCGTCATTCCTGCTTGGCGACGCATTGACAGGCCGCACGGAAACCGTCAGAGACACTACGCAACTCTACGCGTATCACGGCTTTTATGCGCAGGATGACTGGCGTGTGACGCACAATCTGACAGTAAATTTTGGACTGCGATACGAATTTACGAAGCCTCCGGTTTCGGAATCTGACCAGTTCTCCGATTTCACGCCCAATAAGCCGAATCCCGCGGCAAACGGGTATCCCGGGGCGCTGCGATTTTCCGGGTTTGGCGAAGGGCGCGAGAATACGCGCAGTCTGGTGCCGGGTTGGTATGGCGGCTTCGGGCCACGCGTGGGACTTGCTTACAGTCCCGACAACAAGACCACCGTGCGCGCTGCATTCGGAAGATCGTTCAGCAAAGTTACAGTGGTTAGTGGGAGCGGACACTTTGCCGGCTTCATTGGTCAATACGACTTTCAGAATGCGAACCAGGGCATTACGCCGACCTACAACTGGGACGTGGGGCTACCCGCGTATCCTCTGCCGCCGCAAATCAATCCGTCATTTTCCAACAACAACACGGTTGATTTTTGGCAGTTGAGCGACGCCACACGCGCGCCTGAGAATCTGTACTGGACGGCTTCCGTACAGCGGCAATTGACGCCGAACACCATTCTGGAAGTGGCTTACAACGCGAGCATCGGGGTGCATTTGCAGACTGGCCTGGTCAACATCAATCAAGTGCCGACGGCTTACCTGAACACGTTTGTCCAACAGTATGGGGCTGCTGGGGCGTTGAGCCTTCTGCGGTCTGATATCAACTCGGCGCAAGCGCGTGCCGCTAATATTCCGATTCCGTATCCAAGCTTCACCGATCCTAAGGTGCAAACGACGCGGACCGTTGCGCAGGCTCTGCGGCCCTATCCGCAATACCTGGGCGTGAATACAGGCGCGCAAGGCGGCGATAAGAGTGGTCACTCTGCTTATCACGCAATGGTGGTGAAGGCAGAACGCCGGTTCTCCGCCGGACTGACGTTTCAGTGGAACTACACATTTTCAAAACTACTGACCGACTCCGATACGTACAACGCCGGCAATGGGACGTCTGAGGACCAGTACAACCGTGGGCTTGAGAAATCGATTGGGCAGTTCGATCAGACGCATGTTGTGAAAATGAGCACGCTCTACGAATTGCCGTTCGGAAAGGGGAAGCGTTGGCTTACGCATGGCTTCGCCAGCTATGCACTGGGCGGTTGGCGTGTGAGCGGCATCCAAGTCTATTCGAGCGGCTTTCCGATCGCGCTTTCTCGAAACAATCCGCTGCCGATTTTCAATGGGACGACGCGCCCGCTGGTGACCAGCTACGATAACTGGCGCGCTCCGATCAAGGGCGATAAGTTCGACCCGTCCGTCGATCTTTTCCTGAACAAGTCCGTGTTTCCGGCGCAACCGGCGGCGGCATTCGGGAACGCAACTCGCTACAACCCGAAGGTAAGGGCGTTTCCGAACAGGAATGAGAACGTCAGCTTGTCAAAGAGTTTTCGTCTGGGGGAAAACAAGCGGATCGATTTCCGTTGGGAGAGTTTCAACATCTTCAACCGGACGGTATTTGGAACGGGCAGCGCCAACCTGGACAGCAACAGCTTCGGCTTGGTCACCAGCCAAGCGAACGATCCCCGGCAGATGCAGGTGGCTTTGAAGTTGTACTGGTAGCGCGGTGCTTTAGCCTACGGGCGAGCCGGCTGTTTCCAATTCCTGGGAAAGTTGCTCCCACTCCGCCAGCAAGCCTGTAAGTGTGCCGCGGCGTGCGTCGGCCAGATGTGAAATGCGAACGGTTTCCTCAGTGCTCTTGAAATTGCCTAATTCGGCTTCGAGAGCGGCGATCTCGGCTTCGGCCTTCTCAATCTCGCCTTCGATGGCGGTGCAGCGGTCCTTGAGCTTCTGAACCTTCATCGGGTTTACACGCTTTACCTTTTCGGAGGCAGCCGGCGCGCCGTTGTAACCGGGCACGTCTTTCAGAGTCAACCCCAAATCCGCAGCGGGTAGATCCAGCGGCTTGCCTGATTTGCGCCAGAGATAATCTTCGTAGTTACCGGGGAACACCGTGACTTCGCCACTGCCGATCTCGAACACGCGGGTGGCAAGCTTATCGATAAAGTACCGGTCGTGCGAAACCAACACGACCGTGCCGGTGTACTCCTCCAACGATTCGAGCAGCACGTCTTTGGCACGCATGTCGAGATGGTTTGTAGGCTCGTCTAATAATATGAAGTTGGAAGGCGAGAGCAACATCTTGGCAAGCGCGTACCGGTTGCGCTCACCGCCCGAAAGGACCCCGATCCGTTTGAAAACGTCGTCTTCGGAAAAAAGAAAACATCCGAGCAGGCTGCGGAGTTCTGTTTGCGTACGCCGGGGCGCGGCTTCGGTGAGATCGTCCAGGAGCTTCGCGTCCTTATCCAACTCCTTGTATTGATCCTGCGCGAAATAATCGACCGAGACGTTGTGACCCAGGCGATACTCGCCCGTTGTCAGAGGCTCGGCACCGGAGAGAAGCTTGATAAGCGTCGACTTCCCCGCCCCGTTTACGCCAACGAGCGCGACACGATCGCCCCGCTCGATGACGAAGTTCACCTTATCGAAGACTTTCTTATCGCCGTAGTATTTGGAAATGTTCTGGAACTCGGCGACAATACGGCCGCTGGTCTTCGGTTGCGGGAACGAGAAGTGAATCGCCTGCTCATCCGGCGGCATTTCGATCCGCTCGATCTTTTCAAGTTCCTTGATGCGGCTCTGCACCTGCTTAGCTTTCGTCGCGGTGGCGCGGAACCGGTTGATGAACAACTCTAGCTGTTCAATCCGCTCGCCCTGGTTGCGGTAAGCGGCTTCGATCTGCGCGCGGCGGTCCGCTTTTTGAACCAGATACTTTTCGTAGTTGCCGCTGTAGAAGTGGACGCGCTTATTCCAGAGTTCCACGATCTTGGTGATGGTGACATCCAGGAAGTAGCGGTCGTGCGAAATGAGAACGAACGCGTGCGGATAGGACTTTAGATACTGCTCCAGCCAGTTGCGCGCTTCCAAATCCAGGTGGTTCGTTGGCTCATCCAGCAGCAGAAGATTGGGCTGTTCAAGGAGAAGTTTGCCGAGCGCGATGCGCATCTGCCAGCCGCCGGAAAACTCTTCCGTACGGCGCTTCCAGTCGTCTTTGTGGAAGCCGAGGCCGTCCAGCACAGCACCCACCTGCGCTTCAATGGCGTAGCCGTCGCGGGCGCGGAACTCGCTGTCCACGCGCTGAAAACGGTCGGCGATTTGGCGGTATTCGCCGCTGGCGGTATCCACTTCCGCCATGCGATGCGTAAGCGATTCCAGTTCCTCCTCCATGGCTTGCAGGTTGGCGAAAACCGTTATGCACTCGGCAAAGACCGAGCGGCCGGAGAGAGATAATCCATCTTGTGGAAGGTAGCCGGCCGAGATCCCCTTGGTGGCGGTCATGCTGCCGTAATCGAGAGTTTCGAGTCCCGCCAACACTTTGAGCACGGTGGATTTGCCGGTGCCGTTGGCGCCCACCAAACCCACGTGATCCTTCGTGGT
>JBBPYD010000247.1:0-12892 GCA_038200305.1 Bryobacterales bacterium | reverse complement strand
TCCAGGCCGGTTATCGTTTCCGGGCCGGTTATCGTTTCCGGGCCGGTTATCGTATCCGGGCCGGTTATCGTTTCCAAAGCCGCCCCGCCATTCCAGATCGAAGGTATACCCCTCGCGGCCTCCCTGCTGATCTTCGATGCGGACGACTGCGCCACGGTTCCCGCCCGGGTTGCCGACCAGCTCAACTCGACCCCGGCCATCCACTCCGACAAACCGGAAATCCGCTGGATTGCGCGGCATCGGGCTCGTACATTGAAATCTACGCCATTCCGCCCTCTGTCCCGATAACGTGCGCAAGCGGGCGGTGTCCCCGTTGACTTCCACTTCCGCGGCTCCGTCCACCACCACTTCGATCGTACACTTGCCACGATCGCCTCCGCCGCCCGTAATGGTTGCGCGCCTGCTCTGCGCGAAAACCTGTGTGGGGAGTATTGAAATCAGCAGCCCCGTACCCATCAGTAAGCCGAGTTTGTCCATATTTCGATTTTCGTCTACATTCCTCCGAAAATCCAGGGGGTAGTGGTTCAGTTGACTGTCAGGTAGACAAGGGGTGGCCTGACCGCATTCGGATCAAACTTACCAAAACCGGCGTTCAACTGGATGTACCCAGTTTCGTAAAGATTAGCCGGAATTCGGAAGTTCACCTGCACCAATCCTTCCACCAACTCAGGAGCGTCTCCCACGTAAGTCGTTTCCAGTGAAAAGGCGAGCAGATCGCCGGTGAATGCCCGCACTGGGCTTGTCTTGCTATTTCCGACGCTGCCGTCCACTACGCTGGGCTGCATCGCGCCAGCTCCCGTCAAGAAAATAGAAACGATGGAGCCGCGCTTTGCCGGGTGCGCATAATCGTTCAGACTACCGTCTTGATTGATCGCCGCGGCCTGCCCCGCTCCGGACGAATCCAGCGTGAAGATACCGGCCGCCGACTCTGCCGTAGGAACGGAAACCGCAGGCAGAATGATTCCCTGGTTGATAATTTGTACGGATGTTTGCGTTTGACCCGCGATCCCAAACGGCGCCACGGCGTTGATCTGGTTTTCGGAAACGTAGATCAACGGCGCGGCGATGCCGTTGAAATAGACGCTCACTCCTGCGAGATAGGAACCAACTACGCCTTAAGTAAGTTGGAGAGCCACCGGTTTCTTTGGGCCGATGGACGGACCGAAGATGGTCACGATTTCACCAGGAGCTACGGCACCACCGCGATACGTCGCCGCGTTGGCTATACACGTAATGCCTTGCGGCGGGCGGCCCTTCGCATCGAAGATGTCAAAGAACTTCGTTTGGCTGCTAAGAAACACTCTGGCATTAGCATCTACTCCGATTACTCCGGATGCAAATGAGGACGTTGGCAACAGCGTGGCGTAGATTGCCTTTGATCCGTCGGGAGCCAATTGGAGGACAAAATCGGCTCCTGCCTGGCTTTGGCCTGCGTTCAGGCAAGGCTGCGAGGCATCCGCCGTCGCGGGGAAGTTGGAAGTGAACGGACTGAATCTACCGGTAATCAGCAGATCGCCGGCGCTTTTTAGGACCGCGGAGCGAGGACCTGTAACGCCCAGGAATGTAGAATAGAGAAGTTTCGATCCGTCGGCGCTGAGCTTCGCCGCGAACCCCTGACTGTACACAGACCGGAATGCACCTGGAGTGACAGGGAAATCGGTCGACGTCGTCGTTCCTATAATGTATGCGTTTCCGGCAGCATCCAGCGAGAGATCGCTCGACGTATCGGAACCCGAGCCGCCGAACGCCGAGGAGAACAGAACGGAGCCGGACGGATTGAACTTTGCGACGAAAACGTTGGCCCGGCCGGTGAGCCTCCCATAAGCGCGCGGAGTGACCGGGAAAAGTAAGTAGGGCTGGGTGCCGGAAAAGACGGCATTGGCGGACGAAGACGCTGTCAGTCCTGTGACGTAAACGTTCCCCTGCTGGTCGAGAGCGGCGCCAGCTACTCTCTCTTCCAGACTTCCACCGAGGTGGTGGAGAATTCGATTTTTGAGAGCGCGGCGTCCAGGCGGGCCAGGAATGCATTGCCAGAAACGGAACCCGAGATCCAGACCCGGCCTGAACGGTCGACAAGGACAGCGCTGATATCACCCATGTCCAGGTAAGTCGAATGGAGCAGCCTGGTTCCATCCTGGCTGAGAATAGAGAGGAAGCCCGGTCCTGGCGTGGCCCGATACGTGCCTGCAGTCACCGGGAAATCGGTCGACGTGGTCGAGCCGGCGGCATAGATATTGCCGGATGGATCAACCGCAATCGCGGTAACCCTGTCGCTCTTACTGCCTCCGAGATAGGTGCCCGCTAAAAGCGCGGAACCATCGGCGCCGATCTTACGAATGTAGGCGTGATTGCAAGGAATCGGATCGTTCGTGCCAGGGCTCCCGTTCGGCCCTGGAATGTTTACGTAGCCACAGATGGCGCTTGTGAAATGCGCTGAAAGGTGTTCGAGCTTACCACGCCATCGGCTTTGGTCACCGTACTCGCAAGGACGACATTCGCCTGCTGGTCTACAACGCTGATTGCAGTTTGCCCGTATGCCACGGAAGAGAGAACGAAAGCTGCAACAGTAGCGATTTGCCGCGACGATGTTACAAAACGCCTCACACGATGCAAGCAAATCTGCGGAAAGCAAGAGAGCGTAGCGTACACAAGTAAAATGCGATGCAATCCGCGGACCTTTACTGTGTCGTAACCGCCGCCGGGGTAGGAGGACGTTTAGAGGTCCACTCGCCAACCCAGTCCAGCACCGATGCGTACCACAGCAGCGAATTTTGCGGCTTGCCGATCCAGTGGCCCTCATCGGGAAACAGCACCATTTTCGACGGCACCTTCTCCACTTGTAATGCGGTGAAGAGTTGCATTCCCTGCCCCACCGGAACCCGGTAATCGAGTTCGCCATGCAGTACCAGTGTTGGCGTTTTGAAATCCTTCACATAAGAACTGGGTGACAGCTTCGCGTACAATTCCGGGTTGTCCCATGGCATGCCCTTGAATTCCCACATGGGAAACCAAAGCTCCTCGGTTTCACCAACCATGCTTTTGAGATCGTAAACCCCGGCATGCGAAACCAGCGCGCGGAATCGCTGGGTGTGGCCCAGCATCCAGTCCACCATATACCCACCATAGGAGCCACCGGCGGCAGCCATGCGGTCCGCATCGGTGTAGGGAAGATTGGCGACATGATCCGCGGCCGCCATGATATCGTCGAACGGTTTGCCGCCCCAATCGGAGTTGATGTCGTCCGTGAATTTTTGGCCGTAGCCCGTGGAGCCGCGCGGGTTCGGCATCACCACCACGAAGCCCGCATTGGAAAAAACTTGCGGGTTCCAGCGGTAGCTCCAGGTCTGGCCCCAAGCGCCTTGCGGCCCCCCGTGAATCAAGAAAAGCACGGGATACTTCTTGCCTGCCTGAAAGCCGGCCGGCTTGATAAGAAAACTGTGAACGCGCGTCTTGTCGGGTGAGTCCACCCAGAATTCTTCCAGAGGCATCAATTGATACCGGGCCAGTAGCGTATCGTTCAAATGCGTAAGCGCCACCGCCGCGCCGCCTCCAGAAGACGCGCGGAAAATCTCGGCGGGCCGCGAACCCGTCTGCTCCGTGTAGAGCATCGTCTTGCTATCGGGTGCGAACTGGATATCGTCGAAATGGCTGTCGCCGGAAATCACGCCGCGCGATGCGCCGCCAATCACCGGGATCACTTGGATATTGCCGCGGCCGCGATCCTCGGCAGTGTAGAAGATGCGCGACGAGTTGGGCGCCCAGGCAAAACTTTCCACCGGGCGGTCCAGTCCTTCATTGAGAATGGAAGTGCGCCCGCTGGCGCGCTCCAGCACCGCCAACCTCCAACGGTCGGATTCGTAGCCGCCGCGCAACTGCGAACGGAAGGCCAGGTATTTTCCATCCGGGGAATAGAGCGGAGAGACATCTCCTCCGGGACCGGAAGTCACCCTTTTTGCTTCGCCTCCAGTAATCGGGACGGTAAAGATATCTGTGTTCGTGCTGAACGCCAAATCGGCATCCAGGTTTGAGACGTACGCGACTTCCGCGCTGTCAGGGGAAATAACGTAATCCTCGGGTCCACCCAGAGAGAAGGTGGGAACATCCAATTGGCCGGGAGTCAGATCCTTCGCCGGACCGCCCATCACAGGCATCACAAGAAGATGCTTGCGCCGCTTAGACTGCCAGTTTTTCCAATGGCGATAGAGCAGTGAAGTAATAACCCGCGCCTTCACTGGATTCTTCGCCTCGGCCTCGATTTTGGCTTTGTTGCAAGTGTCGTCGGCGCCGCAGTCGGGAAAGACCTCGCTGGTGAAAAGCAGCAGCTTGCCGTCTGGCGAGACGGTAACGCCATCGGCTTCGGTTGATAGGCTGGTGATCTGTTTCGGATCGGCGCCATCGGCATTCATGGACCAGATCTGCGAGGCGCCGCTCCGGTTAGAGATGAGCACGATGTGTTTGGAATCGGGCATCCAGCGCGGGCGCTGGTTTATAGTGCCGTCGCGAGTGATCTGGACGGCAGGCCCGCCGGCGACTGGAACCGAGTAAATCTGTTTGGGCTTCGTGTTCTTTTCAAGGTCTACGGACTCTACCGTGAAGACAACGCTCGCGCCATCTGGCGAGATCTGGGGCTCGCCGATGCGGGCGATCTTCATCATCGCCTCCGCGTCAAAGCGGTCTTTCTGGGCGAGCAAAGTAGCGGCAAATCCCAGGAAAATAATACAACTACGCATGGCTCATTGTATCGCGAGAGCCTGTGTTAGCATTGAAAGTTAACACTCCCAAGTCATGATCCGTTCCTATCGCGGCGTCCTGCCAACCGTCGCCGCTTCTGCTTATATAGATCCAAGCGCGCAGGTAATCGGCGATGTGGTGATGGGTGAACGGTCCAGCATCTGGCCGAACGCCACGGTCCGCGGCGACGTGAATTACATTCGCATCGGCGAGGAGACTAATGTCCAGGATAATTCGGTGCTGCACGTGGAATACAAAATCCATCCGCTGATTCTTGGCAACCGCGTGACCGTGGGACACTCCGTCGTTCTGCACGGCTGCGTGGTGGAAGACGAGTGCCTGATCGGAATCGGCGCCGTTGTGCTGAACGGCGCCACCGTGGGCGCGGGGTCGGTGATCGCGGCAGGCGCGGTCGTGCCGGAAGGCATGCGGATTCCGCCCGGCAGCATGGTGATGGGTGTTCCAGCCAAGATCAAACGTGAGGTGACCCCTGAGGAAAAGGAGCGCTTCCGCGGGAACGCGCAGCGGTATGTGGAGTTGCGCGAAACCTACCGCCTGACCTACATGGAAGAGCAGTCTTGATTCGCGCCGTTAAAGGAACGCGCGACATTCTGCCGCCCACAAGCGCGGTATGGAATCACGTGGAGTCGGTCGCGCGGCGGATTTTCCGCGCCTACAATTACCAGGAAATCCGCACTCCGGTATTTGAGGAGACTACTTTGTTCGCGCGCGGCGTCGGCGAAGAGACGGACATCGTGAGCAAAGAGATGTACACCTTTGAAGACCGCGATGGCGGCTCTCTGACGTTGCGCCCGGAGAATACGGCTCCGGTCATCCGCTCCTACATTGAGCATCGGATGGATCAGATTCCAGGGTTGCGGAAGTTGTACTACATGGGCCCGATGTTCCGGCGCGAGCGCCCGCAAAAGGGACGGTACAGGCAGTTCTTTCAAATCGGCGCCGAGGCGATCGGGTCGGAATCGCCGGCCGTGGATGCCGAAGTAATTGAGATGGTGGTTGAAATTCTGAATGTCTCGGGTCTTGAAGGTTTTGAGTTGCTGATCAACTCCGTGGGATGTCCGGTCTGCCGTCCGGTGTTCATCGCAGCATTGCGCGAGAAGCTAAAAGATGTTGCGGGCCAAATGTGCAAGGACTGCCAGCGCCGCGTGGAGACGAATCCCCTGCGCGTGCTCGATTGCAAGGTGCCGGAGGATCAGCCGATCATCGACACGCTGCCCTCAATTTTGGATTACCTGGATGAAGGTTGCAGGACGCATTTCGAAGGGGTGAAGCGGTTCCTGGATGAGCGGGGCATCTCGTATTCGGTGAAGCCGCGTCTGGTGCGCGGACTCGATTATTATACGCGCACAACATTCGAAATCGTGCATGGTTCACTGGGAGCGCAGAATTCGGTGCTAGGCGGCGGGCGGTATGACGGGCTCGCGGAATCGCTGGGGTCCAAGGTACCGGCGCCGGGAATTGGTTTTTCAATTGGCGAAGACCGGCTGGTGATGAGCGTCGAGGAGAAGCATGCGGCAGTAGACCGGCTTGCCCTGTTCATCGCCCCAGTCAATGACGCCAATTTCAGCGATTGCACGCTGCTGGCCAGGGAACTTCGTCAGAGTGGAACCCGTGTAGAACTGGGTGCTCCCGGCAAGTTGAAGAAGTTGCTAGAACTGGCAAACAAGGCCGGCGCGGTGGATGCGCTGCTGGTGTTTGACGATCATTACGAACTCAAGAACATGGAAACCGGCGGACAGCAGACGCTGAGCCGGCAGGACCTGGTAGACAAATTTACATGCAAGAAAACGTAGCATTGGACTTTCTGGGCGATTTGCGCCGCACGCATATGTGCGGAGATCTTCGCGCCTCCGACGCGGGAACCCGCGTCCTCATCATGGGTTGGGTGCATCGCCGCCGCGATCTGGGCAAGGTGATTTTCATTCACCTGCGCGACCGTGAAGGCGTGGCGCAGATCGTATTCAACGCCGGCATCGATCAGGCGGCACACGAAAAGGCGGAGGCCCTGCGTCCGGAATACGTGGTGGCTGTGGAAGGCATGGTGACGCTGCGCAGTCCGGAGACGATCAACCTGAACATCCCGACGGGCGAAGTGGAGATAGTGGCCGAGAAGATTTGGATACTGAACGAGTCGCGCACGCCGCCATTCCCGATGGAAGACACGGTAGACGTGAATGAGGATTCACGCCTGAAGTATCGCTATGTGGATCTCCGCCGTCCCAGGATGCAGCGCAACATCATGCTGCGGTCGAAGATTGCGTTCGCGGTGCGGCAGTACATGGACGCGCAGGGATTCCTGGAAATCGAGACGCCGTTTATGACTCGCTCCACACCGGAAGGCGCGCGGGATTACCTGGTGCCTAGCCGCGTGCAGCCGGGCAACTTCTACGCTCTGCCGCAATCGCCGCAGATCTTCAAGCAGTTGCTGATGGTGAGCGGGTTCGACAAGTACTTCCAGATTGTCCGATGCTTCCGTGATGAGGACCTTCGCGCCGACCGGCAGCCCGAGTTCACGCAGATCGACATTGAGATGTCGTTCCCGCAGCAGGAGCGGATCTACGAGTTGGTGGAACCGCTGGTTCAGCGCATTTGCGAAGTGGCCGGGTACAAGGTGGACGCGAAATTTCCGCGGCTTACGTATGCCGAGGCGATGCGGTCGTACGGCAGCGATAAGCCGGACCTGCGGCTGCCGCCGTTCTATCCCGTGGAGGACCTCTTTCCGGAAGCGGCGTTGTCGCCGGCGGGATTGCCTCTGGTGGCTATCGTGATTCCGAAGACCGGTGCGCTGAGCCGGAAAGAGCGCGATGACCTGAAGGCTTACGGGACCGAGCGCGGGCTTCGTGTGTACGACGATCCGAAACGTCTGGATCGAGACTTCGCGGAACCAATGGTGAAAGTGCGGGAGCGGACTGGAGCCGGTGAAGACGATCTGCTGTTGCTTGCCGGCTGGGCCGGCGAGCCGAAGGGGCAGCGTCCGGAAGAGACAGTCTTCCAGGCTTGCGGCCAACTGCGCCTGTTTGCGGGCCAGAAGTATAACGACCGGCACAAGCTGCTGGACCCGGCAAATCTCAAGTTCCTGTGGGTTGTGGATTTCCCAATGTTCGAATGGGATGAGGAAGACCAGCGTTGGAATGCCGCGCATCATCCGTTCACTTCGGTCCACGATGAGGATCTGGATAAGCTGGTCAACGATCCGGCGCGATGCCGTGCGAAGTCTTATGACATCGTGTTGAACGGCGTGGAATTAGGATCGGGGTCGATTCGTATCCATCGGCGCGATATTCAGGCGAAGGTATTTAATGCGCTTGGATTCACGGATGAGGAAGCGCGCCGAAGATTTGGGTTCTTGCTGGACGCTCTGGAATATGGCGCGCCTCCGCATGGCGGAATTGCGCTCGGGCTTGACCGGCTGGTGATGATTCTGGCCGGCGAAACTTCCATACGCGACGTGATTCCGTTTCCGAAGACTGCAAAGGGCACCGATCTGATGTGCGACGCTCCATCTACTGTGCCGGAGAGGAATTTGAGAGAACTTGGGATCGCGCTCCGCACATAATTCACGCAGGCCCGTTATAGTGTACGATTGTCGGAGCGTTCACCAGGCAACAGGTGATCGCTGGAGGGACGTGGTATGAGTTTACGGTATTATTTAGCTGCTTCGGTTCTGGTGCTGGTATCGGCAGGTAGTATTGCCAATGCGCAAAATGAAGGGCAAGGTGCGCCCGAGATCATTAAGCATAAGACGAATCCCCACGATGGCGGTGCGCCGGCAACGGGATCTACCGGAGTGATTACTCCGCAAATTACCTATCGCAATGGACCTCTGATTCCCACTCCCGCTATTTACTATATTTGGTACGGAAATTGGAATCAAACAAATGGATCCGATACTCCGGGCGGCCAGCAGATTTTGAGAGATTTCGCCACCTCTGTTGGCGGATCGCCCTATTTCTCGATCAACAAGACGTACAGCGCGGGCGGGTACACGATTTCCGGCAATGTCATTTTCGGTGGAGAGACGGCGGATGCGTATTCGCAGGGTAGCCGGTTGAGAGATTCCTCGGTACTGACCATCGTAAATAACGCCATCACTCAAGGTAAGCTCCCGCGCGATCCATACGGTGTGTATTTCGTGCTCACGTCATCCGATGTCGCGGAGACTTCGGGCTTCTGCTCGAAATATTGCGGTTGGCACACCTCCGCCACTCCGAGCTCCGGGCATGTTCGATACTCATTCGTCGGAAATGCCTATCGTTGCCTGAATTCGTGCGCGGCCCAAACGATTGGGCCGAATGGCAATGCCGGTATCGATGGCATGGTGTCCGTAATTGCCCATGAGCTTGAGGAAGCTACCACCGATGCCGATCCCAGTTCTGGTTGGGTAGACAGCAGCGGCGCCGAAAATGCCGATAAGTGCGCCTGGACGTTTGGTCAACATCAGACCTTACTCCCGAGTGGCGCCTACTACAACATGACCCTGGGCAGCCGGAATTTCCTAATTCAGAGGAACCTGATGCAAATCGCCATCGGCGATACTTGCAATCTTGACCCAACGCATCAATAACTCTCCGCTTAGAAACGTGCTCCACGGGTGGTTGTTTTTACCCGGCATAGGTACATGTCGGCTGTGATATAGAGATTGCTGCCGTCGTTGCCCCAGGCGCAATTCGCGGTCTTCTCGCCAGTTTCTATGCGCCCGAGCCGCGTACCGTCGGCGGCGAAAATATGAATGCCGCCAGGTCCTGTTGCAAAGAGATTGCCGTCTTTATCCACCTTCATGCCATCGGGGAGGCCAGGTAGCTTGTCCACCATATTGGTGACGTCCGCGAAAACGGTTCCTTTGCCCAGCGTGCCGTCGGAGTTAACTGGAAACTTCATCCAGACCGCCTTCTTCGGATCGGAATTTGCGACGTACAGTGTCTTTTCGTCCGGGGAAAATGCCAGGCCGTTGGGACGGGTCATTTCCTTCGTTAAGAGCGTGAGCTTGCCGTCCTTCCCTAACCGGTACACGCCAGACCAATCCAGCTCGCGCCGCGGATCGTCCCATTGTTTTGGAAGGCCGTAGGGCGGATCGGTGAAGTAGAGATCGCCATTAGATTTATAGACGCCGTCATTGGGACTGTTCAGGCGCTTGCCTTCGTAGTTGTCCACCAACGTCCGTTTGCCGCCGTTCTTTTCTAAGCGGCCGATGCGGCGGTCGCCGTGTTCACAGGAAACAAGACGCCCTTCGGAATCGATCATCAGACCGTTGCTGCCGGGTTCGGGGGCCCATTCGACAACGCCGGTGTAACCGGACGGCTTCATAAAGACGCTGACGCCCACGCCTTCCTTCCACTTCATGATTTGGTTCTTGATGACGTCTGAGAAGAGCAGGAATCCGCCGTCCTTCACCCAAACCGGGCCTTCGGCCCATTCGAAGCCGGAGGTGAGGACTTCGATCTTCGCGTCTTTGGGAATCAACTTGTCCAGGCGCTGATCGTCGCGATGAATCTTGCCGAAGCTTGGAAAATTAAGTGTGTCCTGAGCCATAAGGGGAAGAGAGAGTGCAAGTAGCACGGGCGCAATGAGGCGAGTCATGTGGGTCAGGGTCATTGTACTTCAGTTCACTCCTGCCATCTCGATCTTACAATTCACTCCGGTTCGCGCTACGTGTTGAGTGTTGCGGTTATATACGGCCGTAATCCCCATTCGGATTCTCCCATTGAGATAAAGTTACGGTTGAGTCACTGGATTGACGAGTTCTTGTAACAAGTTGTACTTGGGGTTGTCTAACCCGCGAGACCGAAGTGAAAACGGTCACATTGTGGCATCGCGTGCGAGCGTCTCGGCTGAGATACCGGCGCGGCCGATTAGGCCAAAATCCTCGGGAGGAGAATTCATGAGTGAGCTTAAAAGCGAAATACTAGAGCAGTACATTTCTAGGGCATCGCGTCGTAGATTCCTGTCCATCACCGGCAAGGTCGCCGGCCTTGGCGCGGCGTCTATGGCGGTCAACGCCCAGACCACGGGAGGCAGCAGTGCAAATAGTGCAGCAAACGACCTTAACGTCCTTAACTACGCACTGACGCTGGAATTCCTGGAAGCGACGTTTTATATGCAGTTTCTTGGCGCCGGATCGCCTCCCGCCGGCTCAACGTCCCTCAGCGGGCTGACCGGTACGGTGACAGGCAATCCGCGCGCATTCACCGTGACAGATCTTTCTGGAGCAACGGGATTTAGTGGGCTTCCGACAGCGTTCGGCGCCGGCCTGTTTAACTTGTTGACCCAAATTCGAGACCACGAAATTGCCCACGTGGCCGCGCTGCTTCAGACGATCAGAAGCCTGGGAGGAACTCCCACGCAGCCGTGTACCTACAGTTTCCCCGTTACAGATATCAATAGCTTTCTGAAGACAGCCCAGGCACTCGAAAATGCAGGGGTGGCGGCCTACGACGGCGCGATCAACATGATTTCGAATCCCATGCTGGTCCAAACGGGAGCGACCATCGCCACCGTGGAAGCGCGGCATGCGTCCTTCCTCAATTTGATTGCAGGTGGAGGCCTGTCAAGCGGCAACTTCCAACCGCCCGCTGCGGGTAGCGCCGCTCCGGCCATTCCGGGCGTTTCTGCCTCGCCTTTCCCAAGCGCTTTCGATACTCCGCTCAGCATGGCGCAAATTCTGGCGGTAGCCACTCCGTTCCTCAGCTCGTGTCCTGTGCCTTTGCAGACAACTTCACTGGCGATGACGCTAACTCCTACGGCGTCTAACACTGCTCCTTTCAGCGTGGCCCAGGTAATGCTGGACCTTACGAATTCCACTAGCGGGAATAGCCAGCCCTTGAAGTTTGCTTTCGCGGTGCCATCCGGTGCTGCGGCTTTCTGTCCCATGGGCAGCACGGGAGGCACCGGAACCACTGGAACCGGAACCACTGGCACTGGAACCACTGGCACTGGAACCACTGGCACCGGAACTACTGGAACCGGAACCACTGGCACTGGAACCACGGGAACTGGAACCACGGGGACAACTGGAACCACGGGGACAACTGGAACCACGGGGACAACTGGAACCACGGGGACAACTGGAACCGCCGGGACAACTGGAACGGGAACCACTGGCACGACGGCCAGTCCGGCGCTGTGTCCTCTGACCCCGGCAATCCTGGTGGCCCCAAACAGCCCAAGAGCAGTGATCCAATTCGTGGCTGGCTCCGGCTTCTACCCGGTGCAGGTAATGGTGACGGATTCAACTGGAAGAACCACCACCCAGGTTGTTGTTTTAGCCTATCAGGCATCGGGTGGGCCGACCCTTCCAACCGGTACTCCGGGTATGACGGTAGCGATGTCTAGTACTTCGGGCGGCACTGGCACTGGCACTGGCGGAACCGGCACAGGTGGTACAGGTAGCACTGGCACAGGTGGCACGGGTGGCGGTACCACGGGCGGCGGTACCACGGGCGGCGGTACCACGGGCGGCGGTACCACGGGTGGCGGCACCACGGGTGGCGGCACCACGGGTGGCGGCACCACGGGCGGCGGCACCGGTGGAACTGGAACTGGCGGCACAGGTAGCGGCGGAACCGGTGGCTCGGGTTCGGGTGGCTCGGGCGGTAGCGGTGGCTCAGGTGGCGGCGGAGGCGGTGGAATCTAGGCTCATCGACGCGGGCGGAACTCATCCTTCCGCCCGCACCTCTTATGCCTGCTTCAATCTGGAAAGGTTATCTAAGCTTTGGACTCGTTTCGTTTCCGATCCGGCTAACAGCTGCTGCGCGCCCCGAAACCGTTCATTTTCACATGCTGCACAAGAAGGATCTATCCCGCATCAAAGAGGTCTTGTACTGCGCGGAAGAAGACAAACCGGTGGACCGCACCGATATCGTCAAGGGATACGAATACAGCAAAGGCGACTACATCGTTATCGACCCGGACGAACTGAAGAAAATCGCCCCTCCGACTGCCAGGACGATGGAGATTGTCCAATTTGTTCGCTCCGGCGAGGTGGATCCCATCTTTCTTGAAGAATCCTACTACATCACCCCGGATGAGGCCGTCAGCAAACCGTATGCGCTCCTGCTGAATGCGATGACCCAGACGAAGTATTACGCCATCGCCAAGGTTTCCATGCACGCGCGGGAGCACATTGTCGTGATCCGTCCAACTT
>JBBPYD010000246.1:0-7534 GCA_038200305.1 Bryobacterales bacterium | reverse complement strand
TTCATGGAGTGCGATTCGTGTCTGGTTTATCTTCTGGATAAGGACCGGCTCGTACTATGCGCCTCGAATTCGCCGCATCCCGCGGCATTGGGGAAGGTCAGCTTAAAGCTGGACGAAGGTCTCACAGGGTGGGTGGCTCGCGAGCGCCGGTTGCTGGCGATATCGCGCGAGGCCTACAATGATCCGCGCTTCAAATATTTTAGCGATCTGCCAGAAGATACATTTGAGGCATTTCTCTCCGCGCCCGTGATTTCGCGTAATAACGTAGTAGGCGTGATCAACGTGCAGCATCGCGCCATTCACGCGCACACTGGAAGCGAGATGGAATTGTTGACGACGGTTGGGGAGCAAGTGGGCTGCCTTCTGATGCTGGCCCGCATGGCGGCTTCCGGCATTGAGCCTTCGAGTCATGCTGAGCTGGTGTTTCCAGCGGGCGTGAGGCGGTAGCTGCATGTCCCGGATCATTTGCCTCATTTGGATTTGCAGTCTTGTACAAAACGGCTTTGCCGCCGAACGTTGGACGATGCAGTTTTTCCACGATGAAGACAAGTCTTCTTTAGTCTTGAACGATCTCCAGTTCGCCTCTCCCGCTCGCGGCGTCGCCGTGGGTTATCTAACCGAGAAAAAGAAGATTGTGCCGGCCTCGGTTGTGACCAGCGATGGCGGAAAGACATGGAGCCTCGTACGTACGAAAGAAGTTGGACTTTCGGTGTTCTTTCTCACCGACGCCGCAGGCTGGATGGTGACCGATGAAGGGATCTGGTACACCGATGAGGCGGGGCGAAGTTGGAAGAAAATCAAGCGGCAGAGCGGTCTGCGGCGCGTCTATTTCGTCACCCCCGATCACGGCTGGGCCATCGGCGCGATGAAGACCGTCATCGAAACCAAAGATGGCGGCAAATCGTGGAAGAAAGTTCAGGCAGCCGTGGATCTGAACCTGAACACGGAAAATACCGCGTTCACTTGGATAGATTTCATGACGCCCAAGAGTGGGATCGTCGTCGGAAAAGCGCGTCCTGCAAGCTGGTGGCGGGAACAGATTCCCATTTGGATGGACCCGCGGCCGTCTCGCAGAAGGGAACTTCCGTCCGTTTCCGTCTTCCTTGAAACGAAGGATGCCGGCGCCACATGGTCTCCGCAAATGTCGTCCCTGTTTGGACAAGTGACCCGGTTCCGCCTGGGGCATAACGGGCTTGGCCTTGGGTTAGTGGAATATGAAAATCTATTCGAGTGGCCTTCAGAGGTGCTGAAGCTCGACCTGAAGACCGGAAAAAACAGCCGCGCGTTGAGGCGGAAAGACCGGGCGATTACGGATGTGGGATTGGTGACAGGCGGACCAGGGTACGCAGTCGGATTTCAGCCCGGAGGATCGCTCGCTTACACGCCAGTTCCGGGTCCGGTCAAGGTGTTGCGCAGCAACGATCTGACGAACTGGACCGATATGGATGTGGACTACCGGGCGGTAGCGAGCAGGGTTTACCTGGCTACCGTGGATGCTACTCACCTCTGGATCGCGACGGATACCGGAATGATTCTGAAGCTGACCCAGACACCTTGAGCGTCTACATTTGGATTCTGACTCCAACTTCTTGGATTTTGAACCTGTGTGGTTCCGGCTACGCCGGGTTAGCTGCAACGCTTTTCAGTTAGGTGGTTGGATGCGGGCGAATAGCCCTGTTGTCCGCTCTGCTGCAATTGCGGAACGGGAGTCGTTGGGTGGCTTGTCTCCCGGAAGCGGCTTTTGATCCGCGGTAAGTTTACTTCGGCGGAGTGGGTGTTTGCGTCCAAGCGGATTCTGCGCCGCGCGGCCAAAACACTCGCAGCGGCTTGAGCGACAATAAGGAAGTGGCGCAGGCGATTACGAGAGACGCGGAGACGATGCATGGTGTCCCGGTGTTCCGAGGCACACGTGTACCGGTCCAGACGCTTTTTGATTATCTTGAGGGCGGCGACACGCTGGAGGATTTCCTCAAGGGATTCCCAACAATTAGCCGCGCTCTAGCGTTGGAAGCGCTCGAAGAAGCCAGAATACTGTTGCTGGCAAGTTGTTAATGCGGCTTTTGATCGACGAGTGCATTGACGAGCGGCTACGGCTTCTATTTCCCGGCCACGACTGCCAAACAGCACATTTCGCCCAACTGGCGGGACTTAAGAATGGCCACCTTCTGGAAGCTGCCGAGGTCGCTGGCTTCGATATTCTGATTACTGTCGACCAGAACATTCCCGATCAACAAGACCTCGCCGGACAGCGCATTGCATTGGTAATTCTCTGTGCGCAAACAAACCGCTTACGCGATCTTCAGTTACTCGTGCCTGCGGCGATTTCGACGCTCGCTTCAATCGGGACCGGCGATGTGGTGAGAATCCGTTAGACTCCACACGGTCTTATCGTCAATGCGGAGTTTGGTATTGCCGAGCGGCAGCCTATCTTTCGGCCTCGAATAACGATCTCGGAAGTTCCGATTGGCGAACAATGCTCCCCAACGTGCCGCGCCGGAGCGGATTGTGAAGCGGAACCGGAATTGTTATCGTCGTTGTCTCCAAACGCTTTTGCATGATCTGGTGACTGCCTCGCTGGCGCACAGCGGCAAACCCGTTTTGTTCAAGAATGCGGCAAACATCCGAGCCCGAAAGAACTCGGAACTTACCCAACCGGTACCTCAACCTGAGTTACAAAGACCTCGTTGTGAGTGCGCCGGGAGACTTCCGATGGGGAAGCTGTCTCGAAAAAAAGCGTCAGCGCCTCAATCAGGTTGGTTCGCGCTTCTTCGACCGAAGCTCCGTCGCTCGCAATATCGAGTTCCGGGCACAACGCCACGAAACCGTCGTCTTCGCGTTCGATTATTGCTGTTAACCGCTGCGCTGGCTTCATGGTCCGAGTCTACACCAGCCCACTTGTGGGTTAGACTTCCAAATCTAGATCCATGGTAATTTTCGCGTTGAACAGCCTTGATACCGGGCATCCCGCCTTGGCATTGCGGGCAGCCGTCTCAATCGCCTCGCGATTTCCACCAGGTACGCGCACCTTCACATCCAGGTGACTCTCAGTAATGGTCCAGCCGGTCTCCACATTCTCAAGCGTCACGGTTGCCGTCGTGTGAATGCTCTCCGCCACAATCTTGGCATCCCCGAGCTGGCCGGACAACGCCATCGCGAAACAGCCCGCGTGTGCCGCTGCGATCAGCTCTTCCGGGTTAGTTCCTTTCCCCTGCTCAAATCGAGTTCCGAACGAGTATGGAGTCTTTGACAGGACCCCGCTATCGGTCGAGATATCGCCCTTGCCGTCCTTAAGTCCGCCTCTCCAGTCTGCCGTTGCTTTTCGCTTCATGATCCCCTCCAGGTTTTCTCTACAATAATTGCACTAAACTGTTGTCATGACACGTCGCGAACTTTTAGCAATGGCAGCCAGCGCGACTCTGCTTCGAGCGAAGGAAATACCCGCTCCGCCGGTCTCGATCGCGAGATGCGCATCCTATGAAGAAGACCTTCCGGGCATCCTGGGAAAAATGTTCGATCGGCTCGACGGCATTTCAGGACGCGTCGCGAATAAAACGGTCACAATCAAATTAAATCTTACTGGCAGTCCCGGTCTCCGTTTCCAGGGCAAGCCGCTGGGCGTCACTCACTATACACATCCGAAGACGGTCGGCGCGATGGTGTACATGCTGGGCCGGGCTGGGGCGAAACGCATCCGTCTGGTGGAAAGTGCCTGGGCCACATCGGGTCCGCTAGAGGAGTATTTGCTCGATTCCGGGTGGAATGTGCGCATGCTGCAGAGTGCCGCTCCAAAGGTGGAATTTGAAAACACAAACGCATTGGGAAAAGGAAAGAGATATTCCCGATTCAAGGTGCCTTCCGGCGGGTATATTTTTCCGGCGTATGAGCTAAACCATGCCTTCGAGGATACAGATCTGTTTATTTCGATGGCAAAGTTGAAAAATCACGAGACCTGCGGTGTCACATTGTCGATGAAGAATTGTTTTGGAAATACGCCCGCGTCCATTTATGGAGATGACGCGGGCGTGGATGAGCCGAATGAGAGCCCTGGGGCCGGGCGCGTGAACACCTGTCATCTAGGCAAACGGCAACCCGCCAAAGCGGCGCTTCCGGAAATCGATCCATCATCGAGCAGGGAGCCTGGGTATCGCATGCCGCGAATCACGGCCGATCTGGCAACCGCGCGTCCCATCGACATTGCGTTCATCGACGGGATCGATTCGATTGCCGGCGGCGAGGGCCCCTGGATCAAGGGACTGCGGCTGGTCCATCCGGGCGTTTTGATTCTGGGTACAAATGGTGTGACCACCGACTCCGTAGCCACGGCAGTGATGGGTTACGATCCGCGCGCCCATCGCGGAACCGCGCCTTTCCAGAAATGCGACAACACGCTGAAATTGGCCGAAGCGGCCGGAGTGGGATCTACGGACTTAAAGCGAATTGAGGTTCGTGGCGTTTCCATCAAGGAAGCGCGTTACTCATACGATTCTCATTAGAGAAGACCGCGAATGCTCACGATGACGCCATTCCTAACCAACCCTCTGCTGCCCTCGCAGCCGCGGCTGACGGTGGTTGCGATCATCGACATCCTGGTGGTCGCGTTTCTGATCTATCAATTTTTGATGATCGTCCGCGGCCGCCGGTCGGCGCACATCCTCACCGGAGTGGCCATCATCCTGCTGACTTATGCGGCGTCGGTGTATTTCGGGCTGGATCTGCTGCGCGTGATTCTAGTGAGCATGGCTCCATATGCGCCCATCGCGGTGATTGTCATGTTCCAATCGGAATTGCGGCGCCTTCTTGCGCGGATCGGCCGCCGGCGGTTGCTTACGCTTGGCGGCAGGTTACAGCGGCGCGAATTTGCGGAGGAGATTGTTCTTGCGCTAGCACAGCTCGCACAGGCCAAAACAGGCGCATTGATCGTGGTGGAACGCGATATCGGATTGCGCACCTTTATTGAGAGCGGTGTTGCGTTGGATGCCGCTTTATCGCGCGATCTGTTGCTTGCAATTTTCCAAAACGGAAGCGCGCTGCACGATGGCGCGGCGATTGTAAAGGGCGACCGCGTCGCCGCCGCCGCCTGCTTTCTTCCGCTGAGTGTCAAGCCGGTGGTGAAGCGGAAACTGGGAACCAGGCATCGAGCCGCCATCGGCGTCACGGAAGAAGCGGATTGCCTGGCGCTGGTAGTCTCGGAAGAGACAGGCAGGATGTCGGTTGCCGCTTTCGGTGAGATCGAGTTGGATCTCACTCAGGAGCAACTCGCCGAGAGGATTGCAGAGCACCTGGCCCGGCGGCGGTGGGCGCCTCTCTATCGCGGACTCACTTTGCCGTCGGCGGAAGGTCCGGCCACTGGGCACGCAAGCCACGACAGCTATTCCGACTGATTCCTATGCGTATTTTGACTGCAAACCTGGGCTGGAAACTCTTCTCTCTAGCATTGGCGGCCGGGCTTTGGTTTGCATTTGTTGCGGAAACCGAGACGGCGATGTCGATTGCCGTACCAGTTGAATTCCGGAACTTGCCGAAGGATCTGGAGATCAGCTCCGATCTTGCGGATCGCATGTACTTAAAAGTACATGGACCCTCCGCGCGCATGAAACCCAGCGATCTGGCGGAATCGTTGGTGATCCTGAATCTCGCCTCAGTGGTGCGTCCGGGGGAGCAGACGTTCACCTTCGATCAATCGACGGTCGAGCTTCCGGCTGGAGTCATTATGACGCGCGCGATTCCATCTCAAATACGTCTTAAGTTTGAAAGCAGGCTGATCCAAAGCGTAACAGTGGAGCCTCGATTCGCCGGCCCGCCCCCGCAAGGATATACGGTGGTCAGGCAGGAGGTTTTCCCCCGTCAGTTGCGCATCACAGGACCGGAAAGCCGTGTACAACAGGTGACGTTTGTGCAAACCGACCCAATCGATCTGACTGGAACGGTGAGCAACGGTGAGTTTCGCGTTTCGGCCTATGTTTCCGATCCGCAAGTGCGGTTTGAATCCTCCCCGATTGTGATAGTTCGTGTCATGCTTGAGAAGATTCCTTTGAGGCAGAACTAAGTAACTGATGGCAAGACAACTATTTGGAACCGACGGCATTCGCGGCGTCGCAGGCGAATTTCCGCTTGATCCCGTCACCGCGCACGCGTTCGGCAGCGCCCTTGGAAACTGGGCCAAGGCGCAGAACGCTAATCCTGAGGTAGTGATCGGGATGGACACGCGCGAGTCCGGTCCGTGGCTGGCCGCACAGGTGGCGGGCGGTCTGGAGCGGCGTGGTGTGAAGACCCGGTTTGCGGGGCTGATCACAACTCCGGGCGTCGCCTACCTCACGCGGTCGCGGCATTTCGCCGCCGGCGTGATGATTTCGGCGTCGCACAATCCGTATCGGGATAACGGTGTGAAGGCGTTTGATCATTCGGGGTTCAAGCTGCCCGATGACCAGGAACTGCTGCTGGAAGAGGAAATCTTTGCGCTGCGGAATGCCGGCATCGAAGCGGTTGCCGCTAATTTGCAGATTGACAAAACCCTGGATGAGACATATGTGGACTATCTGGCTTCCACGGTTTCCGGGTCGTTTGCGGGATTGAGAATCGTCCTCGATTGCGCTAATGGCGCAGCCTCACATCTGGCGAAAGAATTGTTTCAGAGGGTTGGCGCGGCGGTGGATGCGGTCGCTTGCGAGCCGAATGGCAGGAACATCAATCTGAACAGCGGGGCCTTGCATATCGCCAATCTTCGCGAGGAAGTCCTCAAGCGTAAGGCGGATGTTGGCGTTGCCTTCGACGGAGATGCCGACCGGGCGATTCTCGTATCGCACTCGGGCAAAATCATCGACGGCGATTCTGTGCTGCTGGTGCTAGCAAACGCCCTGCACGCCGGCGGAAAGCTTGCCGGCTCAGATGGCGCCCCGCTTGTGGTCGCGACGGTGATGTCGAACCTCGGCCTCGAGCATGCCCTGCGCGGCAGCGGCATTCAGCTTGTGCGGACTCCGGTCGGCGATAAGTACGTTCTGGAGGAGATGGTACGCCGCGGCGCCATCATAGGCGGTGAACAATCGGGTCACGTCATCTTCCGCCAATTCGCAACCACTGGCGATGGAATGTTGACTGCGCTCCAGATGCTGGAGGTCATGCAGGCGAGTGGCCGCAATCTGGACGAGTTAACCAGCCAATTGGAGATCTATCCGCAATTGTTGCTGAACGTTCACGTGAAGAATCGTAAGCCGCTGACGGATCTGCCAGGTGTGCAGCAGGAGATTCTGATCGCAGAGAAAAGCTTCGGCGACGCCGGCCGGGTTCTGGTGCGTTTTTCCGGCACGGAACCTCTGGCGCGTGTGATGGTGGAAGGCCCGGATCTGGAGCGGGTGGAGCATTTCGCGGGACGCATTGCCGGTGCCATTCGATCTGAGCTGGGTGCTTAGCCGTCACCGGCCCGCGCCGGTTCTGCCGTAAACCTAAATCCGGCAGTTAACCAAAGCGGTCAAGGGCAAATGGGCTGGGTCGGGCGACTGGGATTTGAGCCAATCGCGAAAAATGAAGCGCAGGAGCC